>DWYU01000020.1 GCA_019118505.1 Candidatus Oscillibacter excrementavium | reverse complement strand
CCTGGAAACTGGTCCCCGTGGGAATTGCGTCGCTGTGATCCCCTGCGGGGGATAGGTTTGATGGGATATGTGGCAAAGTGTAAGCGTGGGGGTGTTGTTTTATGTCATGTCTTTAAGTATAGGAAAGGCCCCGCTCCCACTTGCTGACGGCCTTGTCCGTCACGTGGAGCGCCGCCGCCAGGTCCCGCTGGGTCAGGCCCAGATTTCTTCGCTCACCGCTGATGAAATTCCCCAGCCGCTCCTTGTTCATGTGTCTCACCTCGCGTCCAGTGTACCCGAATCCTCGGATTTTGGCAACCGACTGGCGGTAGAGAAGTCCCGGACGTATTTCCAGATGTCGCCGCCGCCCTTGGAATCCCGGGCCTTCCGGGGGACTGCCCCGCTCTCCTGCCGGCTCCGGGCCGTGTCCTGCCAGCGCTGCTGGGCTGCCTGCTGATAGCGGACGTGCTTCTCCCGCCACTTCTCCGTGTCCCGCCGGATGGACTTGGCCATAAAGCTGAAGGCCATCCGGGCGGCCACGCCCATCTCCGGGTGCTGGTTCAAAACAGCATCCTCCTCTGCGGGCGCCTCGGCCTCCGCCATGGCGTACTCGAACAGGGCGGAGAACAGCTCCCCCCTCTGCTCCGCCGGCAGTGCGGAAATGCTGAAATAGGTGTCAAAATACAGCACAAAGCTCTTCTTCTCTGTCTCTGCCAATGGATTTCCCTCCCACTGAATGCCGCCAGACCCGGCGGATGTGTACCGGCGGGTGCAACATCCGGTAAAATTTTATAAAATTTTACCGCTAGTGCTAGTGCTACTGTTATTGCTATTGCTATTGTTACTGCTACTGCTACTGCCGCTGTTCCTGCAAGTACGCGCTCCAGCGCGCTGATTGCACAAAAGAAAAGTTTTGTTGAATGTTTCAGGAGACGAAAAGAGGACGGGTCCCCCCGTCCTCTCTGTCTATCCAGCAACGCTCAGTCGTTGTCCCAGTTGTGCCAGACGTTCTGCACGTCGTCGTTGTCCTCCAGCATGTCGATGAGCTTCTCCATGTTCTTCACGTCGCCCTCGCTGGTGAGGGTGATGTAGTTCTGGGGCACCATCTCGATCTCCGCGCTGGCGAAGGCGTACCCCTTCCCCTCCAGGGCCTTCACCACGTCGTTGAAGGCGTCGGGGTCGCAGGTGATCTCCAGGGCGGGGCCGTCGGCCTCGAAGTCGGCGGCGCCGGCCTCCAGGGCGTCCATCATGACGGTGTCCTCGTCCAGCTCGCCCTCCTCGTTGTCGATGACGATGACGCCCTTGCGGTCGAAAGACCAGGAGACGCACCCCTGGGCGCCCAGGTTGCCGTTGCACTTGTCAAAGGCGTGGCGGACCTCCGGCGCGGTGCGCTGGCGGTTGTCGGTCAGGGCCTCCACGATGACGGCCACGCCGCCGGGGCCGTAGCCCTCGTAGGTGACGGCCTCGTAGTTGTCAGTGCTGCCGGCGCCCAGGGCCCGGTCGATGGTGCGCTTGATGTTGTCGTTGGGCATGTTGACGGCCTTGGCCTTGGCGATGACCGTGGCCAGCCGGGAGTTGTTGTTGGGGTCGCCGGAGCCGCCGCCCTCTTTCACGGCCACGATGATCTCCTTGGCGATCTTGGTGAAGGCGGCGGAGCGCTTGGCGTCGGCCGCACCCTTGGTCTTTTGGATATTATGCCACTTGGAATGTCCGGACATAGTCGATTCCTCTCCTTTTATGTTTCTGTGTAATACTGGATGACCTCCCGGTGGGAGGCGGATTTGGACACGGTGAGCTCCGGGAAGGTTTTGCGCAGGTATGCCGCCAGCACCGCGCACACCGGGTCCTCCGTGGGGAAGTGGCCCGCGTCGATGAGGCGGATGCCCTTCCCTGCCGCGTCCAGAAATTGGTGATAGCTCAGATCAGAGGTGACGAACACGTCGCACCCGGCGGCGATGGCGTAGGACTCATAGTCGCCGCAGGCGCCGCCGCCCACCGCGATCTTTTGCACCGGGCCGCTGTCTCCGGCGTAGCGGACGCCGTTGGCCTTCAAACACCGGCAGACGTGCTTTGCAAAGTCCTGTAAAGGCATAGGACTTGCCAGAGTTCCCGCCCGGCACAGCCCCTCCGGGTCCCCCAGCGGCCCAGGGTCCTCTAGCCCCAGGGCGGCGGCCAGGGCGTCGTTGACGCCGCCGGGGGCCACGTCCAGGTTGGTGTGCATACAGATGGCGGACAGGTCGTTCTTCAGGATCTTCAGCAGCAGATGGCCCTGGGGGGTGTCCCGCCGGACGGTCTGGACAGGCAGCCATTTGCAGTTCATCACCGGGTGGTGGCTGACGATCAGCTGACACCCCTGGGCCATGGCCTCGTCCGCCACCGCCTCCGTGATGTCCAGGGCCACCAGGACAGAGGAGACCTCCGCCGCCGGGTCCCCCAGCAGCTGGCCCACGTTGTCCCAGTCCATGGCGCCCTCTTTCGGGGCCAGCTGGAACAGGGCCTGTTCAATTTCCCGGACCGTTGGCATGGCGCCACTCCTCTCGCATTTGTAACAGCTCCGTCAGGATGTCCCGGGCGTGGTCCCCCCGTTCCCGGGCCTCTGGCGCCGCCGCCCGGTTGGACCCGGCCACCGCCGCCTGGAGCTGGATGATCTTCTCGATCAGATACCGGTCCCCCAGGGGGTCGTGGAGCAGGTCCGCCCCGCCCCACTGCTGGCCCGCCGTGAGACGCATCTCCCCCGCCGCGGCCTCCATCACCGGGTAGAGAAAGCCCCGGTCCCGGACCAGTGCCTCCCGCCGGATGGTATAGCCGTGGTCCGCCAGAAAGGCCCGCAGTACCTCCGCCCGGCTCTGGGGCTGGAGCAGCAGCGTGTGGCCGCCGTCGGCGGTCCAGGGGGCCCGCTGGAGAATCTGGGCGATGTTCTCGCCCCCCATGCCGGCGATGACGATGGTGTCGCACTCCTCCGGCCGGACGGCGGCCAGGCCGTTGCCCAGGCGGTAGGTGATCCGCTCCTCCACGCCGTAGCGCCGGCCGGTGTCCCGGGCCCGGTTCAGGGGGCCCAGCCGCAGATCGCTGGCAATGGCAGAGGCCACGCGGCCCTGCATCGTCAGCCACACGGGCAGATAGGCGTGATCCGTGCCAACATCAGCGAGGTGCGCGCCGGGGCGGACCCAGGCGGCGATCTGCCCCAGCCGGGGCGTCAGTTCCAGATGTTTTCCCATGGCGCCCTCCTGTTTTCGGACTTCGCCGGAGGACGCATACGGGGTCTCCCGTATGCGTCCCGCAGGTGCGGAGCTCACTCCGCCTTCTTGTTGGCCTCCTCGTTCACCAGAGCCAGCAGCTTGTCGCAGTCCACGCCGTGGACCATGCAGGCCTCCTCCACGGTCTCGCCCCGGGAAGAGGGGCAGCCCAGGCAGTGCATACCGATGGACAGGAAGATGGGGGCCGTCTGGGGCGCCACGTCCAGGATGTCACCGATGATGGTGTCCTTTTTGATTTCGATCATCAGAGGTTCCTCCAATTCTAAACTGAAATTCAGCAGGGGTATTATACTCTAGTTTTGGAGGATTTTCAAGAGAAAATCTCGGAAAAGCATGGAAATGTGGAGATTTCGCGCTGCGAGGGTGGGGCGATGCGCCCTGGTATGGGGGCGGGTGGGGGCGCC
>DWYU01000019.1 GCA_019118505.1 Candidatus Oscillibacter excrementavium | reverse complement strand
GGCCAGCAGCGTCTTGCCGGTGCCCGGAGGGCCCACCAGCAGGGCGCCCTTGGGCAGCTTGGCGCCGATCTCCGTGTACTTCTGGGGGTTGTGGAGGAAGTCGATGATCTCCGTCAGGGACTCCTTGGCCTCGTCCTGGCCGGCCACGTCCTTGAAGGTGACGCCGGTGGACTTCTCCATATACACCTTGGCGTTGGCCTTGCCCACGCCGCCGATGCCGCCCATGCCGCCCATGCCGCCCTTCTTGGCCATCCAGCGCATGACCAGGGAGAACATCAGGAAGATCAGCACAAAGGGCAGCACATAGCTCACCAGCAGGGCCAGCACCGGGTTCACCGGGGCCTGGTACTCCTCGTCCACATCCTCCACGCCGTACTCGTTCAGCAGGGCGATGACGGCGTCGTTGGACTGGATCTGGACGGTAAACAGCTCCAGATGGGCGGTCTGCTGCTGCCCGGCGGCGTCCACATAGGTGTAGCCCCTCTCCGTCTTGGTGTACTCCGTGCCGTCCTCATCGGTGTAGGTGTATCCATCCGCCGGGGTGATGATGAGGATGTCCTCGGTGTTGTCGAACTCCACCCGCTCCACCTGGCCGCTCTCCACCATGTCCAGGAAGGCGCCGTACTCGATGTTGACGGAGGAGGCCTGGCGGCCGGTGCTGCCCATGACGCTGCTGGCGTAGCTGAACACGATGGTCAGCAGCAGGGCCCAGCCCACCAGCGAGGCCACGCCCCGCCAGTTGCCGCCGGACTTGTTGTTCTTTTTGTTCTTGTTGTCGTTTGGGTTCATGTATGGAACTCCTTTCAGGGGAAACCTGTCAATACCGGGATCTGCCGGGGAACCGCCCCCGCCTGCGCCGGAGGCAGGGGGCGTGGTCCGCCGCCCGGAGGCCCTTCGCCAGCCCGGAAAAGCGGGCGGCCGAAGTTTCAAAATGATTCAAAAGTATATCACAGAAGCCCGGAACCTACAAGGACAAGGGGCTGGATTTCTATAAATTTTCTGTGAATTTCCCTTTCCAGACTCCCGTCCCTATGCTATACTACCTCTTGAATGCGAAAAAACTCAAAACGAGGGAGCAGCTTATGGAAGAACGGAGAAAACAGGACCTGACCGCCGAGGCCGACGGCATCATCGAAGGGCGCAACGCCGTCATCGAAGCCCTGCGGGCGGGAGAGCCCATTGACAAAATCTACCTCCAGAAGGGGGAGACGGACAAGACCCTGGGGCACATCGCCTCCAAGGCCCGCGCCGCCGGCGTGGTGGTGGTGGAGGCGGACAAGCGGAAGCTGGACGCCATGAGCCGCACCCACGCCCACCAGGGTGTCATCGCCCTGGCGGCGGTGCGGGAGTACGTCAGCGTGGAGAGCATCCTGCAGGCCGCCCAGGACAAGGGGGAGGCCCCTCTGCTGGTGGTGTGCGACGAGATCTCCGACCCCCACAACCTGGGGGCCATCATCCGCACCGCCGAGTGCGCCGGTGCCCACGGGGTGATCATCCCCAAGCGCCGCAGCGCCGGCCTCACCGCCGTGGTGGCCAAGACCTCCGCCGGGGCGGTGGCCCATGTGCCGGTGGCCCGGGTGCCCAACATCCCCGCCCTGCTGAAGGATCTGAAAAAGCAGGGGGTCTGGGTGTTCGGCACGGCGGCGGACGGCACCACATCCCTGTATGATGCGGACCTGAAGGGGCCCGCCGCCATCGTCATCGGCAGCGAGGGGGACGGCATGACCCGCCTGGCCGCCGAGAACTGCGACTTTTTGGTGAGCATCCCCATGCGGGGAAAGCTGAACTCCCTGAACGCCTCCGCCGCGGCGGCGATCCTGCTGTACGAGGCGGTGCGCCAGCGGCTGGGCTGAACGGCAGGCGAGGCAGAGAGACTGCGGAGAGGAAAGGGGCAGCATGGCTTCCAAGGACGAAAAAGAGCGATATGACGACCTGACCGGCGGTACAGACGTTCCGGCCTCGGAGGAGCACTTCTCCCTGGAGGAGATCCTGGCGGAGTACGGCGCAGGCCGGGAACAGCGGCTGATGGAGGCCGTGGAACAGGAGGTCCGCCAGGAGGAGTCGCCTGCCGCCCAGGGGGCGGCGGCCCAGGCGGCGCCCGCCCAGGGCCAGCCGTCGCCCCCCGCCCGGCAGACGGAGCCCGCCCGGCAGACGGAGCCCGCCCGGCAGACGGAGCCCGTCCGGCAGACAGAGCCCGCCCGGCGGGCCAAGTCCGTCTCCAAAGCGGAACAGCAGGCCCCGGCCGCCCCCAAGGCGGAACCGGAGCCCCCGGATCCGCTGGAGGAGCTGCAGCGGGACCTGCCGCCCTCCCCCCACCCCATCACCCTGGAGGATGTGGTGGGCAGCACCGTGGATGCGGTGATGGAGGAGGACGCCCACGAGCCGCTGCTGCGGCCCCGGCGGGGCCTGTTCTCCAGGCGCCGCCTGGTGGAGACGGAGGAGCTGTACGCCCCGCCGGAGCCGGAGCCCGCGCCGGAGGAGATCCCGGAGATCGACACCATCGGCCCGGAGCCGGAGCTGGCGGACGCGGCGGCGGACTACCGGGCGGAGGCCAAGCGGCGCAGGCGGCCCCTGCTGGCGGCGGCACTGGTGGCGCTGCTGCCGGTGATCCCCCTAGGGATCGAGGCCTACGGCTATCAGATCCAATATTGGACCCATAACGCCGCCGTCCAGAGCGGCATCCTGCTGGCCTGCCTTTTGGCGGTGTCCGTTCTGGCCCGGCAGGTGTTTGCCAAGGCCTTTTCCATGCTGGCGCAAAAGCACTGCACCAGCGAGCTGCTGGCGGTGATCTCCGCGGTGGTGATGGCGGCGGACTGCGTGGCCCGGCTGCTGCTGCCGGAGCGGAGCGACGCCGCCTGCTACGCCCCGGTGGGATGCTTTGCCCTGGTGTTTGCCATGTGGGGCGGCGCCCGGGAGAGCCGGGGGATGTGGGACACCTTCCGGATGGCCGCCACCGATGACGAGCCCCCCTATCTGGTGACGGAGACGGAGAAGGGCGCCTGCAAGCAGGCCGGCTCCGTCCCCGGCTTCTACACCACCGCCCTGCGGGAGAACGCCGCCGCCATCTGGCAGACAGCCCTGATGCCGGTGGTGCTGGTAGCCTCCATCGTGTTCGCCGGCCTCAGCTCCCTGGGGCAGGGGCGGGGAGACGACTTCCTGCTGAACTGGTCCGCCATCCTGGGAGCGGGCACCACCTTCGCCCTGCCCCTGTGCTGGGGGATGCCCTTCTCCAAGCTGGCCGCCCACTTCCACAAGGCGGGCTGCGCCGTGGCCGGCTGGTGCGGCGCGGAGAAGATCAGCCGCCGGCGGGCCATGATCCTGACGGACGGGGACCTGTTCCCCCCGGGGACCATCCAGCTCAACGGCGTGAAGGTGTTCGGCGAGGATCTGGCCAAGGTCTCCTCCTACGCCGCCTCCATGGCCCGGGCCGCGGACTGCGGCCTCCAGCGGCTGTTTGACGGCCTGCTGCGCAGCGAGGGCGGCCATTACCAGAAGGTGGACGACTTCAGCTTCTATGAGGAGGGGGGCTACTCCGCCACCATCCGGGGGGAGTCGGTGCTGCTGGGCACCGCCTCCTTCATGCGGAAGATGGAGGTGCGGCTGCCCGCCGGCATCAACCTGCGGACCGGCATCTTCCTGTCCATGGACCGCCAGCTGGCCGCCGTGTTCGCCGTGAAGTACAACGCGTCGGAGAACGTGGACTTCGCCCTGCGGATGATGCGCCGCAGCCGCATCACGCCCATTCTGGCCTCCCGGGACCCCAACATCACCCCAGCCCTGCTGAAGCGGAAGTTCCACAAGGGCGTGAAGGTGGAGTTCCCCAGCCTGACGGACCGGGTGGCCTACAGCGAGGCGGAGCTGGACCGGGGGATGCCCCGGGCCCTGCTATTCCGGGAGGGTCTGCTGCCCTACGCGGAGGCCGTGGTGGGCAGCCGGCGGCTCTGCAAGGCCGTCCGCCGGGCCACGGCGCTGTCGGTGCTGGGCAGCGCGGCCGGCACGCTGCTGGCCTTTTACCTGGTGTTCCAGGGGGCCTACAACCTGCTGACGCCGCTGGCCCTGCTGGTGTTCCTGCTGCTGTGGACCCTGCCCGTGCTGATCACGTCGGACTGGGCGGGCCGCTACTGAGCCCCGCCATCGCCTTTCAGGCGTCCCGGCCTCCCCTTCGGATGGGCCGGGACGCCCGTTTTTTGGAAATCGCCTCGTCAATCCCCCCATCCTTTTCCGTCCTGCCGGAAGGGCGGCTGTGCAGAAGGGCGAAAAATCCCCCGCCTGACCGTCCAGCGCCCAAAAACCATTGACAGCCAGGGGCGGACAATCGTATAATTTTTTGTAAGGAGCACAAAGGCGTACTCTCAAGGACGTCTTGCGCTCTTTTTGCTTTTTCCGGGATGCGCCGACCGGGCGCAGACAATACAAAATCAGCCTGATATGGAGGTTCATGCCATGGGCAGATACACGAAAGAGGAGATTCTTCGTCTGGTCCGGGAGGAGGACATCCAGTTCATCCGGATGCAGTTTACAGACATTTTCGGCCAGATGAAAAACGTGGCCATCACCGCCTCGCAGATCGAGAAGGCCCTGGACAATCAGATCATGATGGACGGCAGCTCCATCGAGGGGTTCGTCCGCATCGAGGAGTCGGACCAGTACCTCTGGCCGGATCTGGACACCTTCGCCATCCTGCCCTGGCGGCCCCAGTACGGCAAGGTGGCCCGCCTGATCTGCGACGTCCACAACCCCGACGGCACCCCCTTCGTAGGGGATCCCCGGGGCGTGCTGAAGCGGGCCCTGGCCCGGGCCGGAGAGCTGGGCCTCACCTTCAACGTGGGGCCGGAGCTGGAGTTCTTCCTGTTCCAGACCGACGAGGACGGCAACCCCACCACAAAGACCAGCGACGAGGCAGGGTACTTCGACCTGGGTCCCCTGGACCACGGCGAGTCCACCCGGCGGGAGATCTGCCTGTGCCTGGAGGAGATGGGCTTTGAGATCGAGGCCAGCCACCACGAGGTGGCCGCCGGCCAGCACGAGATCGACTTCAAGTACACCGAGGCCCTGCAGGCGGCGGACAACATCATGACCTTCAAGCTGGCGGTGAAGACCCTGGCCCAGAAGAACGGTCTCCACGCCACCTTCATGCCCAAGCCCGTCCACGGCACCGCCGGCAGCGGGATGCACGTGAACATGTCCCTGTTCCGGGACGGGCAGAACGCCTTTTTCGACGCCGCGGATCCCCGGAACCTGTCTCCCATGGCCTATCAGTTCATCGCGGGCCTGCTGGAGCACGTCCAGGGCTTCTGCGCTGTCACCAACCCGCTGGTGAACAGCTACAAGCGGCTGGTGCCCGGCTACGAGGCCCCCTGCCACCTGGCCTGGTCCACCGGCAACCGCTCCGCCCTGATCCGGATCCCCACGCCCCGGGGAGATGGCACCCGGGTGGAACTGCGGAGCCCGGACCCCTCCTGCAACCCCTACCTGGCCTTTGCCGTGTGCCTGGCCGCCGGGCTGGACGGCATCCAGCGCCAGCTGACGCCGCCGGCGGAGAGCAACGAGAACCTCTACGCCATCGCCGCGGACCTGGAGGCCCAGGGGGTCCGGCGGCTGCCCGCCTCTCTGGAGGCGGCCATCCACGCCCTGGAGGCGGACCGCGTGGTCACCGCCGCCCTGGGCAGCCATGTGACGGAGCAGTACGTCACCGGCAAACTGCGGGAATGGGAGGAATACCGGACCCAGGTGACCCAGTGGGAGCTGGACCGGTACCTGGTCACCTGCTGAACAGACAGGTCTGTGAGAGGAGGGAGCGCATATGGAGCGGATCGTGGTGGCTTTTTCCCACGAGGAGGCCCAGCGCCGCATCCTGCGGCTGCTGGAATCCGCCGGCTGCTCTCCCGCCGCCTGCTGCTCCAGCGGAGGCGAGACCATCCGCACTGTCCGGAAGCTGGGCGGCGCCGTGGTGGTCTGCGGCTTCAAATTCCGGGACATGACGGCCAGCGAGGTGGCCGCCAGTCTCCGGGACACCGCCGTCCTGCTGGTGCTGGCCTCCGCCGCCCACCTGGACTTCTGCGAGGGGGAGAACCTGTTCAAGCTGCCCACCCCCGCCGCCCGGTCGGACTTCTTCGCTTCGCTGGACATGCTCTGCCGGCAGGAGGCCCGGTGCCCCCGCCGGTCCCCGACCCAGCGGGATGAGGAGGAGGTCCGGCTGATCCGCCGGGCCAAAGAGCTGCTGATGGAGGTCAACCGCATGAGCGAGGCGGAGGCCCACCGCTTTCTGCAAAAGCGCAGCATGGACGCCGGGCTGAAGCTGGCGGAGACCGCCCGGCTGGTGCTGGAGCACTACGCCGGATAGGTCCGCCGGCGCCATGAGAACGTATCAAAAGGAATGGAGGTCTCCTGTTATGGAACCAAGCCAGAGACAAATACCGATCTATGATCCCCGGGTGGAACACGATGCCTGCGGCATCGGCGCCGTGGTGAATCTGAAGGGGGCGCCCTCCCACGCCACTGTGGACAGCGCCCTGAAAATCGTGGAGAAGCTGGAGCACCGGGCCGGCAAGGACGCCTCCGGCGAGACCGGAGACGGCGTGGGCCTGATGATCCAGGTGCCCCACAAGCTGATGGTGAAGGTGGCCGCCGCAGACGGCATCGACCTGGGCGGTCCCCGGGACTACGGCGTGGGGATGTTCTTCTTCCCCGCGGACAAGCTGAAGCGGGCCCAGGCCCAGAAGATGCTGGAGATCATCGCGGCCAAAGAGGGGCTGACCTTCCTGGGCTGGCGGGAGGTGCCCACCCACCCGGAGGTGCTGGGCCAGAAGGCCCTGGACTGCATGCCCTGCATCTGCCAGTGCTTTGTGGCCCGGCCCGCGGACTGCGCCCGGGGCCTGGACTTTGACCGGAAGCTGTATGTGGTCCGCCGGGAGTTTGAGCAGTCCAATGTCAACACCTACATCTGCTCCTTCTCCAGCCGGACCATCGTGTACAAGGGCATGTTCCTGGTGGGACAGCTGCGGAAGTTCTACGCCGACCTGACGGACAGCGACTGTGAAAGCGCCATCGCCCTGGTCCACTCCCGGTTCTCCACCAACACCACCCCCAGCTGGCAGCGGGCCCATCCCAACCGCTACATCCTCCACAACGGCGAGATCAACACCATCCGGGGCAATGTGGACCGGATGCTGGCCCGGGAGGAGACCATGCACTCCCCGGTGCTGGAGGCGGACATGGACAAGGTCCTGCCGGTGGTGGACCAGAGCGGGTCCGACTCCGCCATGCTGGACAACACCCTGGAGTTCCTGCTGATGAACGGCATCCCCCTGCCCCAGGCGGTGATGATGTGCATTCCCGAGCCCTGGGCCAACGACCGGAAGATGAGCCGGGAGAAGCGGGACTTCTATCACTACTACGCCACCATGATGGAGCCCTGGGACGGCCCGGCGGCCATCGTGTTCTCCGACGGGGACGTGGTGGGCGCCGTGCTGGACCGGAACGGCCTGCGGCCCTGCCGGTGGTATCTCACCACTGACGACCAGCTGATCCTCTCCTCCGAGGTGGGGGTGCTGGACATCCCGCCGGAGCGGATCGTGAAGAAGTCCCGGCTCCAGCCGGGGCGGATGCTGCTGGCGGATCTCACCACCGGGCGTCTGGTGGACGACGCGGAGGTGAAGGAGCGGTACGCCCGCCAGCAGCCCTACGGTGAGTGGCTGGACGCCCATCTGGTGCACCTGCGGGATCTCCCCATCCCCAATCGGCGGGTGGAGCGGGCCTCCCAGGAGTGGCGGGACCGGCTGTACAAGGCCTTCGGCTATACCTATGAGGAGGTGAAGGATGCCATCCTCCCCATGGCCCGGGACGGGGCGGAGCCCACCTCCGCCATGGGCGTGGATACGCCTCTGGCGGTGCTGTCGGAAAAGCACCAGCCCCTGTTCAGCTACTTCAAGCAGCTGTTCGCCCAGGTGACCAATCCCCCCATGGACGCCATCCGGGAGGAGATCGTCACCGACACCACGGTGTATGTGGGCTCCGGCGGCAATCTGCTGGAGGAGAAGCCGGAAAACTGCACGGTGCTGCAGATCCACAATCCCATCCTGACCTCCGTGGACCTGATGAAGATCCGCTACATGGACCGGCCCGGCTTCCATGTGGAGACCATCTCCCTGCTGTACTACAAGGGCTCTCCCCTGGAGAACGCCCTGGACCGGCTGTTCGTCAACGTGGACCGGGCCTACAAGAACGGCGCCAACATCCTGATCCTGTCGGACCGGGGGGTGGACGAGAACCACGTGGCCATCCCCTCCCTGCTGGCGGTCAGCGCCCTGGAGCAGTACCTGGTGCGGACAAAGAAGCGCACCGCCGTCTCCATGATTTTGGAGAGCGCGGAGCCCCGGGACGTCCACCACTTCGCCACCCTCCTGGGCTACGGCGCCCAGGCCATCAACCCCTATCTGGCCCAGGAGTGCGTGGAGGAGCTGGTGACCCTGGGGATGCTGGACAAGGACCCCACCGCCGCCGTCAACGACTACAACAGCGCCATCCTCCACGGCATCGTGAAGATCGCCTCCAAAATGGGCATCTCCACCATCCAGTCCTACCAGTCCGCCCAGATCTTCGAGTGCCTGGGCATCAACCGGGATGTGGTGGACAAGTACTTCACCAACACCGTCAGCCGGGTGGAGGGCATCGGCCTGGCGGAGATCGAGGAGGGCGTGGAGTGGAACCACAACCAGGCCTTCGACCCCCTGGGCCTGGGCTATGACTCCACCCTGGACTCCACCGGCATCCACAAGCTGCGGTCCGGCCCCGACAAGGAGGACCACATGTACAACCCCCGGACCATCCTGCTGCTGCAGAAGGCCGTCCGGGAAGGCAGCTATGAGACCTTCAAGGAATACTCCGCCCTGGTGGACGAACCCGCCAAGCCCCACACCCTCCGGGGCCTGCTGGACTTCCAGTTCGACCCGAACGGCGGCATCCCCGTCGACGAGGTGGAGCCCGTCAGCTCCATCGTCCGCCGGTTCAAGACCGGCGCCATGAGCTACGGCTCCATCTCCCAGGAGGCCCACGAGTGCCTGGCCATCGCCATGAACCGCATCGGCGGCAAATCCAACTCCGGCGAGGGCGGCGAGGACGCGGAGCGGTTGAAGGACGAGCGGTGCTCCGCCATCAAGCAGGTGGCCTCCGGCCGGTTCGGCGTCACCAGCGCCTATCTCACCAGCGCCCAGGAGATCCAGATCAAGATGGCCCAGGGGGCCAAGCCCGGCGAGGGCGGCCACCTGCCCGGCAAGAAGGTCTATCCCTGGATCGCCAAGACCCGGTGTTCCACACCGGGGGTGACGCTGATCTCCCCGCCGCCCCACCACGACATCTACTCCATCGAGGATCTGGCCCAGCTGATCTACGACCTGAAAAACGCCAACCGCCGCGCCCGCATCAGCGTGAAGCTGGTCAGCGAGGCGGGGGTGGGCACCATCGCCGCCGGCGTTGCCAAGGCCGGCGCCCAGGTGGTGCTGATCTCCGGCCATGACGGCGGCACCGGCGCGGCGCCCCGCAGCTCCATCCACGGGGCGGGCCTGCCCTGGGAGCTGGGCGTGGCGGAGGCCCACCAGGCCCTGATCGCCAACGGCCTGCGGAGCCACGTGGCCCTGGAGGCCGACGGCAAGCTGATGACCGGCCGGGACGTGGCCATCGCCTGTATGCTGGGGGCGGAGGAGTTCGGCTTTGCCACCGCGCCCCTGGTGGCCCTGGGCTGCTGCATGATGCGGGTGTGCAACCTGGACACCTGCCCGGCGGGCATCGCCACCCAGAACCCGGAGCTGCGCAAGCGCTTCTCCGGCAAGCCGGAGTATGTGGTCCACTTCATGGAATTCGTGGCCCAGGAGCTGCGGGAGTACATGGCGGCTCTGGGCATCCGCACGGTGGATGAGCTGGTGGGCCGCAGCGACCTGCTGCGGGTCCGGGAGAAGCTCGTCACCCACCGGGCGGAGACACTGGACCTCCGGGGGCTGCTGGAGAACCCCTGGCGGGGCGGCATCTCCCACTTCGACCCCAAGGACGTCTACGACTTCCACCTGGAGCGGACGCTGGATGAGAGCGTCCTGCTGGCCAAGCTGGGCAAGACCCTGAAGGGCAAGCGGACCGGCCGGCTGGACCTGCAGGTCTCCTCTACGGACCGGGCCTTCGGCACGCTGTTCGGCTCCGAGATCACCCGGGCGTGCGGGGACTCCCTGCCGGACGACAGCTATGTCATCACCTGCCACGGCGGCGGTGGCCAGTCCTTCGGCGCCTTCATCCCCAAGGGGCTGACCCTGGAGCTGGAGGGCGACTGCAACGACGGCTTCGGCAAGGGCCTCTCCGGCGGCAAGCTGGTGCTCTATCCCCCCAAGGGCAGCACCTTCACCCCCGGCGAGAACATCATCGTGGGCAATGTCGCCCTGTACGGCGCCACCTCCGGCCAGGCGTTCATCAACGGCTGCGCCGGCGAGCGGTTCTGCGTCCGCAACTCCGGCGCCATCGCCGTGGTGGAGGGCGTGGGCGACCACGGCTGCGAGTACATGACCGGCGGCCGGTGCGTCATCCTGGGCCCCACGGGCAAGAACTTCGCGGCCGGCATGTCCGGCGGCATCGCCTATGTGCTGGATGAGCACCACGACCTCTATATGCGCCTCAACAAGGACCAGGTGATGACGGACACGCTGACGGAGCCCCACGACATCGCCGAGCTCCGGTCCCTCATCGAGGCCCATGTGGCCGCCACCTGCTCCCCCCGGGGCAAGAAGATCCTGGCGGCCTTCCACTCCTACATCCCCTGCTTCAAGAAGGTCATGCCCCGGGACTACGACCGGATGCTCCGGTCCATCGCCCAGTATGAGGAGAAGGGCATGACCCGCCAGCAGGCGGAGATCGAGGCGTTCTACGCCAATACCAGAGCTTGAGAGGAGGCTGGACGACATGGGAAAACCCACTGGTTTTTTGGAATATACCCGCCGGGAGGACACCTGTCGGGATCCGGCGGAACGGGTCCATGACTGGGAGGAATTCCACCTCCCCCTGCCGGAGGAACTCCGGCGCCAGCAGGGGGCCCGCTGCATGAACTGCGGCGTCCCCTTCTGCCAGACCGGGATGATGTACGAGGGCAAGACCTTCGGCTGCCCCCTCCACAATCTGATCCCGGAGTGGAACGACATGATCCTCTCCGGCAACTGGGGCCACGCCCTCAGCCGCCTGCTGAAGGCCAACAACTTCCCAGAGTTCACCGGCCGGGTGTGCCCCGCCCCCTGTGAGCACGCCTGCATCTGCGGCATCTACGGGGACGCCATCACCATCCGGGACAACGAGCTGAGTATCATCGAGGAGGCCTTCGCCGTGGGCCGGGTCCGGCACCGCCGTCCGCCCCAGTGGTCCGGGAAGAAGGTCTGCGTGGTGGGCTCCGGCCCGGCGGGCCTGGCGGCGGCGGACCAGCTGAACCACCGGGGCCACCTGGTGACGGTGGTGGAGCGGGCGGAAAAGCCCGGCGGCCTTCTGATGTACGGCATCCCCAACATGAAGCTGCCCAAGGACGTGGTCCAGCGGCGGATCGACCTGATGACCGACGAGGGCGTCACTTTCGTCTGCGGTCTGGACGCCTCCAACAAGGCCACCGCCAAGCGGCTGCTGCGGGAGTACGACGCCGTGCTGCTGTGCTGCGGTGCCGGAGAGCCCCGCCCCCTGGGGCTGGACACCAAGGGCGTCACCGGCGTGTGCTACGGCACGGAGTACCTGAAATCCGCCGTGGAGCGGGCCCAGTTCGGAAAACAGGAGACCGCGGTCCCCTCCGCCGCCGGGCTGGACGTGGTGATCATCGGCACCGGCGACACCGCCAGTGACTGTGTGGCCACCGCCCTGCGGCAGGGCTGCCGGTCCGTGACCCAGCTGGTGCGCCGTCCCCGGACGGACTATCTGGACCCCCGGGGCCAGCTGCCGGCGGACTATGCCCATCAGGAGGCCCAGGCCGTCACCGGCCGGGATCCCCGCCGGTTCGGCGTCCAGGTCCAGAGTCTGGTGACCGGGGAGAACGGCGCCCTGACCGGCGTGGTCACCACGGAGGGGGACACCCTCCCCTGCCAGCTGCTGATCGGCGCCACCGGCTTTGCCGGGTGTGAGCAGAGCGTGTGCGACGCCTTCGGCGTGGAGTCGGACCGGACGGTCCGCACGGCGCCGGGGAGCTACGCTGCCAGCGTGGAGAAGGTGTTTGCCGCCGGCGATATGCGCCGGGGCCAGTCTTTGGTGGTATGGGCCATCGCCGAGGGCCGCTCCGCCGCGGCGGAGGTGGACCAGTATCTGGTGGGCTACACGAACCTGAAGCGCAGCGTCTGACCCTATTTTCCGGAAGAATCATGAAGAGGCCGCCCGATGGGCGGCCTCTCCGTCTGTTCAGCTCCGGTTTTCCACAATGTGGACGTTCAGATGGTCATAGGTCATCTCCACACCGTACTCCTGGAAGGCGTCCCGCAGGTGCTCCCCCAGGGCCAGATAGGCGCCCCACCAGTTGTCCGGCGTGGCCCAGCAGTAGACGGTGTATTCGATGGAGCTCTCCTTGTAGGCGGTGAGGTAAACCGTGGGAGCGGGATCCTCCAGCAGGTTCTCCGTCATCTCCAGGGCCCGCCGGCAGGCGGCCTTCACCGTCTCCGTGGGCGCGTCGTAGGAGGCTGTCACCTTCTGCACCACCCGCCGCTTTCCCAGCACCGTGTAATTGGTCATCTGGGAGGAGGCCAGCTCCTTGTTGGGCAGCATCACCAGGTGTCCGTCCGGCGTCACCAGCTTGGTGTGGTTCAGCCCGATCTCGTGGACGGTGCCGGCCACGCCGCTGACCTCCACATAGTCCCCGATGGAGAAGGGATGGGCGGACAGGATCACCAGCCCGCCGGCCACATTGCCCAGGATGTCCTCCGCCGCCAGGGTCACGCCCAGGGACCCCACCGACAGCAGCGCCACCAGGGAGGTCATGGGGATGTTCAGGCTCTCCGCCACGATCAGCACCGTGACGATGTAGAGGATCAGCTTGATTCCAGCCAGCAGGTATTTCTGGATGCGCCCGTCCAGCTTGGTCCGGGCCAGCAGCCGCCGCAGCAGCTTGCCCAGCAGGTGGACGGCCACCAGGCAGATCAACAGGGTGGCCAAGGCGGAGATCACCGTGCTGATGGAGAACTTGGTCAGGGTGTCTGTAACCAGGGATGTGAGGTCCGACATAGCGGCGCCTCCTTTGATTCAGGATAGCAAAAGCATACCGGAAACCGCTGGAAATGTCAACGCCGGCAGCCAGCCGCCCCATCAGGCGCACCCGTCTGCTTCCGTCCAGGCGGAAAAATTTTGCCGCCCTGCAATAATAACGCGGGAAGCCGCGTTATATGGACAGTGGAACCTGAAAAAAATTTGCCGGGCACATGTCCGGTGTCAAAAGCGGGAGGCATCATCTATGAAGAATCTGTCTGTGAAAAAACTGGTCGGAATCGGCGTCGGCGCCGCGGCGGCGCTGGCCGTGGTCGCCCTGGCGGCCGTCTTTGCCCTGCGGGTGGACAGCGCCGAGGCCCGGCAGATCGCTCTGGACGCCGCCGGGGGCGGGGAGGTCGTGGCCCAGGAGGTCAGCAGCGAGGGTCTCTGGAACGAGTACAGCTACGAGATCGTCAACGGGGATACCTGGTATGACATCGAGGTCAGCGGCTTCGGCTCCGTCACCGAGATGGAGAGCAGCACCGGCCTGTACCGCCATTGACTGCCGGCACGGCTTCTGGTATCATGGACCCATCCGTCCGGCGGCGCCGGAGAAAACAGGAGGTCTGTGACATGACAGAGCGGGAAAAGATGCTCTCCGGGGCGCGGTATGACCCCGGTGACCCGGAGCTGGCAGACGCCCGGAACGCCTGCAAGGCGCTGTGCCAGCAGTTCAATCAGCTGGCCTACCGGGACATGGAGGCGGCCTGCGCCGCGCTGAATCAGGCGCTGCCCCACGCCGGGCAGGGCTTCTGGATGGAGCCCCCCTTCTGGTGTGACTACGGCTGGAACCTCACCGCCGGAAAAAACCTCTACATGAACCATGGGTGCGTGGTGCTGGATGCCGGCGGCGTCACCTTCGGAGACAATGTGCAGGTGGGACCGCTGTGCGGCTTCCACACCTCCGGCCACCCCCTGGACGCGGAGGAGCGGGCCCGGGGGCTGGAGTACGCCTATCCCATCCATGTGGGCAGCAGCGTCTGGATCGGCGCCGGCGTCCAGGTGATGCCCGGCGTCACCATCGGGGACGGGGCCGTCATCGCCGGCGGCAGCGTGGTGACGCGGGACATCCCCGCCGGGGTGCTGGCGGCGGGCGTCCCCTGCCGTCCCATCCGCCCCATCACCGAGGCGGACCGGATGCTCCCCTGACCCGTTCCGGGACAGCGGCCGCTGCCCCGGAAATTTTCTGTCCGGGGTTGGAAACCGCTGTGGGATGTGCTATCATAGGGGCGCGGCCGGTAAAATTTTTTTGGCCGCGATGCAATAAAACGCGCCTCTGGCGCGTTGTCTGTGTGAACAGGAGGAAGCCCCATGATATTCTGCATGACCGTGGCGGAGCCGGACCCGGGCGCGGACGCTGCCCTGGAGGCGTGCATCGCCCGCATCGCCGGAGGGGACAAGGACGCCCTGGCCGATCTGTACGGCCGCACACGCCCCGCGATCTACGGTTTTGCGCTGTCCATCGTGAAAAACGCCCATGACGCGGAGGACATCCTCCAGGACGCCTATTTACAGGTGTGGAACGCCGCCCCGGGCTACCGTGCCCAGGGCAAGCCCATGGCCTGGCTGCTGACCATCACCCGGAATCTGGCCATCAGCCGCCTGCGGGAGCATGGGAAAACAGAGCCCCTGGCCCAGGAGGACTGGCAGGACCGCATCGCCGACAATCCCGCCGTCACCCACGAGGACCGTCTGATGCTGCAGGCCATGCTCTCCGCCCTCGGCGACGAGGAGCGGCAGATCGTCACCCTCCACGCCCTGACGGGCCTGCGGCACCGGGAGATCGCCGCCCTGCTGGGCCTGCCGCTTCCCACTGTTCTCTCCAAATACAGCCGGGCTTTGAAAAAGCTCCAACTCGCATGGAAGGAGGCAGACTGACTTGGACGAACGCGAATTGGAACAGCGCCTGCGGACCGCCGTGGAACACGCCGCGCCGGACCCGCTGGACCGCATTCTGGCCTCCTGCGGCCCCCAGCGGGCCGAGGTCATCCCCTTCTCTCCCCCCAGGAAGAAGCGCCGCTGGGCGCCCCTGGCAGCGGCCGCCGCCCTGGCCCTGGTCATCTGCGGCGGTGCATTCGGCATCAGCAGCTGGCGGGGCGCCAACACCGTGGACTCCGTGGTGATGCTGGATGTGAACCCCAGTTTGTCCATGGAGGTCAGCGCCCAGGAGCGGGTGCTCTCTGTCACCCCCTTCAACCAGGACGCGGAGACCATCCTGGGCGACATGGACCTGACAGGCACGGACCTGGACGTGGCGGTGAACGCCCTCATCGGCTCCATGCTCCAGAACGGCTACCTCAGCGACCTGCAGAACGCCATCCTGGTGTCTGTGGAGAACCAGGACGCCGCCAGGTCCGCCCAGCTCCAGCAGCACCTGACGGACACCATCAACAGCGTCTTCCAGGGCGGCTCCCTGGACGGGGCCGTCCTCAGCCAGACGGTGACGGAGAGCGCGGACCTGAACGCCCTGGCCCAGCAGTACGGCATCTCCGTGGGCAAGGCAGCCCTGATCCAGGAGGTCATCGCCCAGGACAGCACCCTGACCTTTGAAGCCCTGGCCCCCCTTTCCGTGAATGAGATCGCCCTCATCACCGAGTCCCGGCACCTGGCCTCCCAGTCCGTCACCCAGACGGGCACCGCCAGCACCAAGGCCTATATCACGGCGGAGGAGGCCAAGAACGCCGCCCTGACCCACGCCGGGGTCAGCGAGAGCAGCGTGGCCCAGATGGAGATTGAGTTCGACAGCGAGGACGGCCTGATGGTCTACGAGGTGGAGTTCTACGCCGGCGGCGCGGAGTACGACTACGACATCAACGCCCGCACCGGCGAGGTGGTGAAGTTCTCCCGGGAGGGCGGCTCCGGCAGCGCAACCGGCGGCGGGGCCACTTCCTCCGGCAGCTCCGGCACCTACATCGGCGAGGCAGCGGCCACCGCCGCCGCGCTGGCGGACGCCGGGATCAGCGAGGGGGACACCACCTATCTCCGCTGCTGGGTGGAGCATGACGACGGCCGGGCGGAGTGCTACGAGGTGGAGTTCCTGGCGGGCTCCACGGAATACCAGTACGAGATCGACCTGTACACCGGTGCCATCCTCCAGAGCGAGCGGGAGACCCACGGCGCCTCCGGCGGAAATACCTCCAGCGGAAACGCCTCCGGCTCCTCCAGCATGATTGGTGAGGCGGCGGCCAGGTCCGCCGCGCTGGCCCACGCCGGGGTCAGTGAGAGCAGCGCCTCCCGCATCCAGGTGGAGCTGGACCGGGACGACGGCCAGACCCTGTACGAGGTGGAGTTCCACGTGGGCCGGACGGAGTACAGCTACGAGATCGACGCCTATACGGGAGCTATCCTCAAGGCGGAGCAGGAGATCGACGACTGACCGCGTGATCACAGCACAGAGCGGCTGGCCATATGGCCAGCCGCTCTTTTCTGCCGTTTCCCAAAGGGAAAAGCCGCCGGACCCCCGACGGCTTTCGTTTATTCCTTGTCAGGCCCCCTCCGGTTCCCCAGGAGCGGAGGTCCCCTCCTGATCGGACGGCCGCTCCTCTTCCTGGACGACCTCCTCCAGTGCCTGCTGGAGATAGTCCTGCTCCGCCGTCTTTTTGCTGGGCACGAAGCTCTGGGCCGCGCTCTTCTTCCGGCCCTTGCTCTTTACATAAAAGAAGCCGGTGACGGAGAACACCACCGCGCCGATGAAGTTCACGAACAGGTCCTTCATGGTGTCGATGATGCCGATGTCCAGATAGCCCCCAAGGCCCAGGCTCTCCCCATTGATGATCACGTCCTGGATATCCGGAATGGTCACCACCTTGTTGGACAGGGTGGGGTCCAGGGTCACGGTGTGGATGGCGTGGACGATGGTGTCCTTCTGCATATCCGTGCCGAGGAAAAAGTCCATGCCGAACTCGAAGAACTCCCACAGCACGCCGATGGTCATGGAGAAGCAAAAGGCCACCATGGCCAGGAATGCCGGAGACAGGCGGAACGTGACCCGCTCGTCCTCATTCAGCAGCATCACCATGGAGAAGCCAACCGCCGCGGCCAGGAAGCCGTTGATGGTGTGGAGCATGGTGTCCCACCCGGGGATCACCACGTAGAAAGCGTTGACCTCGCCCAGGATCTCCGCCGCGAAGATGAAGCAGAAGATGGTGATCTCCAAAGGCGGCGGCAGCTCGATCCGCAGCTTCACCTGGATCCAGCTGGGCACATACAGCAGCAGCAACGCCAGAATGCAGAAAAACGCGCCCTCGTAGTTGGCCAGCATCAGCTGGTGCACCAGCACCACGATCACCAGCAGCCGCAGGATGAGAAAGACGATAAAGGAGCTTCTGTGCTCCCGCAGCTCCTTTGCCATAGCCTCCTGGAACGCCTTTTTATACTGTCTCTTCTCTTTTTTCGTTCGCTTCAACAGGGTTCCTCCTTCAACTGATCGGGCTCCTCAAAAATCACCAGAGCGCCCTCCTGCTCCGCCAGGATGATATCGGCCCAGGAGCGGAGCGTCCAATAGGCCATCCTGACCCCGGATCTGCGGCACAGCCGCACTGCCAGCCGCTCCTGGTCCCCGAAGCGGTAGGCCACGAAATCCGGCCGGGTGAACACATTGTAAAGCAGGTTCGTCAGCGCCAGCCGGTTCCAGGGGACCTGCCCCGAGGGGTGGCGCCAGAAGTTCTGGGACAGCTGTCCCCGCAGCACATTCGGCCGGTGGCGGCGCAGCCACAGCAGCGGCCGGGGGTCAAAGCTCTCCACGCAGTAGTCTATGGAGAAACGGTCCAGGCATTCCACCGTCCGGCAGGCCAGCTCGGCGGCGCTGCGCCAGTCGGTTTTCAGCTCCACTACCAGCGGCGCCCGGCCCGCAAACAGCGGCAGGACCTCCTCCAAAAAGGGGATGCGCTCCTCCGTGCCCGCCAGCCGCAGGGCGGACAGCTCCGCCGCCGTCTTTTCCTCCACCCGGCCGGAGACGCCGCACATCCGCCGCAGGTCCCCGTCGTGGATCACCGCCAGGCGGCCGTCCCGGGTCAGGTGGACATCCAGCTCCGCGCCGTATCCCGCCTCCGCCGCCCGGCGGAAGGCCGCCAGGGAATTCTCCGGTGCGCCGGGGCCGTGGAGTCCCCGGTGGGCGTACCGGCAGCCGGTGAGCTTTTCCCAGCCGGGGCCGTCCCTCCGGCCGTGGAGCACCCCCCAGGCCAGCAGATACCCCAGCGCAGACAGCAGCCCTGCGGCGGCCGCCGCCGCTGCCAGAACCAACAGCATTTCGAACATGGACACCTCCGTCCGTCAGGTCCTCCGCGGCGGAACAGCCGTCCTTCTGAAAGGTCGACCTCTCCGCCGGCTTTCTTCGAATAGGATCAGAATACCACAAAACCGGCCCGCTGACAAGCGGGCCGGTTCTGATTGGTTTCCTTTTTACGCCTTCTTTTTCTCCAGCAGACAGAGTACACAGGCTGCCAGCACGGCGCCCAGCAGAGCGATGTCCATCACACTTCCCCCTTTCTCTTGCTGAGTCGGATGCACTCCAGGGCATAGGCCGTCTGCATCACGCCCCAGATCACCAGCACCGCCGCAATGGGCAGCAGGCCGAATTCAAACACAAAGTTCAGGATCAGCAGGGCCACCCACAGGAAGATGCAGACCTTGGTCCCCACCCTGTAGGCCGTATAGCAGGCCTGGCCGATCTGGGCCCGCTCCGCCTCGTCGCAGCTCTCCATCCAGGTTTTCTGGAATTTCATGTCATAGACACTGCCCCGCTTCTCCGGGTTGATTCGCCGCTCCAGGTCCACGATCTTCTGCTGGAGTACCACCAGCACCGCCACGGATGCCAGAAAGAGCACCACATCCGGCAGGAACCGCTCGTAGATGATGGAGGCGGCGAAGAAGAAAAAGTCCAGCACGACCATCAGGCCCGTCAGCAGCAGGGCCCAGCTCAGCTGCCGCTCCGCCGCGTCCATGGCGTCCTCGTCCTCCCCGTCCCAGGCGGCGAAGCGCCGTTTGGCAGCGGCGTAGAGGTACCAGCCCGTCCCCAGCAGCACCACGGCGCTCACCACGATGCCCCAGGGGGCGCACACCGCCAGCACCCGGTCCACGGCCTGCCGCACCGTCTCCGCCACGCCGGCGGCTCCGGCCACGCCGGTGAAAAAGCCCAGCACGCCGCCCAGCAGGCCGAACAGCAGAAGCGTCAGCAGGTATCTGGGCAGCGCCCGGCGGTTGTCCCGCTTCACACGATCATTCATGGTCTCCATCCTCCTGATAGGTAAAAATGTCCTCCACGGTCACACCGCAGATCCTGGCCAGCTTCAGCGCCAGCGTCACCGAGGGGGAGTAGTCCCCCCGCTCGATCTGGCTGATGGTCTGGCGGGACACCCCCGCCAGAGCGCCCATCTCCTGCTGGTTAACTCCCAGCCGGGCCCGGTGCTCCTTCAGCCGGTTGTACAGCGGCATTCCTCTCAGCTCCTCTCCCGATTTTGACAACGATCCAAGTCAAGTTGACAACTATCCTTGTCACATAATAATATAGCATTGACAAGGAAAGTTGTCAATAGGGAATTTCCATTTCTGCAAAAAAACGGCCGGCCGCCCGATTGGGGCAGCCGGCCTTGGGATATGCCGGTGAGATGCACTATCTGCGCCTGGGAGGCGCGGGCGGCGGGTCCCGCCACTTCTCCGCCGGGACCGCCTTTTTGGCCAGCCGGCCCTTCACATAGCTGCGGAACAGGGCGTACAGCACGGAACACAGGGGGATGAAGAACAGCATCCCCATGATCCCCATCAGGCTGCCGCCCAGTGTGACGGCGGCCAGCACCCAGATGGAGGGGAGCCCCACGGAGGAGCCCACCACATGGGGGTAGATCAGATTCCCCTCGATCTGCTGCAGCACCAGGAACAGCACGATGAACCACAGCGCCTTCCAGGGGTCGTCGATGGCGATGAGCAGCGCCCCCACAGCGCAGCCAATAAAGGCCCCCACAATGGGAATCAGGGCCGTCAGGGCGATGAGGACGCCCACCAGCAGGGCATAGGGCATCCGGAAGAGGGTCATGGCCACCACAAACAGCGTCCCCAGGATGCAGGCCTCCAGGCACTGGCCGGAGAGGAAGCTGGAGAAGGTCCGCCCGGCCAGCCGCAGGATGTCCAGCGTCCGGTCCGCCTGCCGCAGGGGCAGCAGGCCGTAGAGCACCTGGCGGCCCTGGCGGGCCAGCTTTTCCTTCTGCAGCAGGATGTAAAAGGAGAAGATCAGCCCGATGACAAAGGTGCTGACGCCGCTGACCACGCCGCCGATGAAGCCGCCCCCGGAGGAGACGAGGCCGGTGCCCAGGGCCCGGGCGTACTCCAGCACCTTGCGGGAGAGGCTCTCCCAGTCGATGTCCACCCCCGCCAGCCACTCCTGGATCATCGGCAGGTATTCCGTAAGGGATTCCGAAAGGCCGTTCAGCTGCTTCTGCAGCCGGTCAAAGGCGGCGGGGATCTCCTGGATGATGGACATCACCGCCTCCGCGATGCCGGGGCCGATCACCAGTCCCGCCAGGGCCAGCACCCCCAGCACCGCCACCAGGGTCAGTACCAGTGCCAGGGGACGGCGGAGTTTCGCCCCCCTGCGGCTGTTCTTCAGCAGGTGCCGCTCGATGGCCCGCATGGGCACATTCAGCACAAAGGCCAGGGCACCCCCCAGCAGGAAGGGCGCCAGGATGCCCAGCAGCCAGCCCGCGGCCCCCAGCACCACGTCCAGGTGCTGCAGGGCGCAGTAGAACGCCACGCCGCCGCACACCACCAGCAGCAGGCCCTTGATGTTCTGTTTGTTCCATTCCATGAATGGTAAGCTCTCTTTCCGGCCCGTGGGCCTGTCTCAGCGGGACTCCCGCTCGTTCCGGTAGTGGGCCGCCGCCTCCAGGTACTCCTCCATGGCCGCCCGGTTGCCGGCGATCTCCTCCGGCGTCAGGGGCCGGACCACCTTGGCGGGGCTGCCCAGGATCATGGACCCGTCCGGGGCGTCCATCTTGCCGGTGACCAGGGCCCCGGCCCCCACGATGCAGTCGCTGCCGATCTTCGCCCCGTTGAGGACGATGGCCCCCATGCCGATGAGGGTGTTGTCCCCCACTGTGCAGCCGTGGACGATGGCCCCGTGGCCGATGGTGCAGCCCCTGCCCACCACGGTCTCCTCGTGGAGGATGGCGCTGTCCTGGATGTTGGTGTCCTCGCCGATGGTGATGGGGCCCATGTCCCCCCGGAGGACGGCGCCGTACCAGATGTTCACGCCCTTTCCAAGCCGCACGTCGCCCACTACAGTGACGCCATCGGTGATTAATACGTCTGCGTCGGTCTTTCTCGGTTCGTATGTCATGTTGTTCCTCCCGTACATATTGAGATAAGAGATAAAAGATACTTTGAATCCGTCCGGCAGAGCCGGCCCCATAACTTTTATCTTTTCCCTCTGATCGTTTGTCTGCTCAAATTCCCTCCGCGAAGTTTCCGTTTACGAACACCGGGATCTCCCGCCCGTCGTGGGTGGTGCCCGTGATGTTCAGGTCCGGCGTGCCCACCATGAAGTCCACGTGGGTGATGGAGTCATTGAGCCCGTGGGCCTTCAGTTCGTCCTTGCTCATCTCCTGGCCGCCCTTCAGGCAGGGATACGCCTCGCCGAAGGCGATGTGGCAGGCGGCATTCTCGTCGAACAGGGTGTTGTAGAACAGGATCTTCTGGTTGGAGATGGGGCTGTCGTAGGGCACCAGGGCCACCTCGCCGAAGTAGCTGGCCCCCTCGTCCACGGTGACGGCGGCCTTGAGGGCCTCCTCCCCCTGCTCCGCATGGACCTCCACGATCTTGCCGTCCTTCACCACGAAACGGAACTTGTCGATGATGGTGCCGTTGTGGGACAGGGGCAGGGCGGAGTACACCACGCCGTTGACGCCGGTTTTCAGGGGAGAGGTGAACACCTCCTCCGTGGGAATGTTGGCGATATACGTCCGGCCCGACAGGGTCACGTCGTTGCCCGCCTCCCAGATGTGGCCCTCCGGCAGCTCCACCGTCAGGTCCGTGCCCAGGGAGTTGGTGTAGTGGAGGGACTTGAAGTTCAGCTGGTTCAGCTTCTCCACCCGGCGGGCCAGGGTCTCGATGTGCTGGTGCCACTTGTCCACGCACCTGCCGTCGCCGGAGATGCGGACCGCCTGGAAGATGGCCTCCCACAGCTTTTCCATCGCCTCATCCTCCGGCAGGTCCGGGAACACCTTCTTCGCCCAACTGGGGATGGGGATGGAGGCGATGCACCAGGGGAAGCCGCCGCACATCTGCAGGCGGTCAAAGTCCTTCAGCGCCGCGCCGCTGGCCTGCTGGGCCCGGACGATGCGGCCGTGGTCCACGCCCTTGAGATTCTCCGGGTCGCTGGCGGAGATGGCCAGATACGCCGCCCCCTCCAGGGCATAGTCGTTGTAAAAGTGGCGCCGCCACAGCGGCACAGTGTCGAACACGTCGTCTGCGGCGTGGAGGTACTTCATCCGGCCCAGCTCGTCGTCGCTCCAGTTCATCACCACTTCCCGGCAGCCAGCCTCGTAGGCCTCCGCCGCGCAGAGCCGGGCGAAGAAGGCGCACTCCACCGGAGAGGAGATCACCAGCGTCTGTCCCCTCTGGACGTTCAGGCCCACCCGCACCAGCAGCTGGGCGTATTCTTTCAGCTTTTCTTCCATGGATCCCATTCGATCCCGTCCTTTCCAACTTTTTTCTCACCTGGGATTCATTGTAGAGCATCTGCGGCTCAAAGTAAAGCGGCAGCCGCCGGGATTCAAAAAACGTTTACGATTCCCCCGCCCGGTCCTTCCGCAGGGAGATCAGCGTGGCGTTGAACTCCGCCCCCATGATGAGGGTGACGGCGGTCATATACAGCCAGATCAGCAGCGCGATGGCGGTGCCGATGGAGCCGTACAGCAGGGAGTAGTCAGCGAAGTTCTCCACATACGTGGCGTACAGCCAGTTCAGGGCCAGCCAGGCCACCAGGGCCGTGATGGTGCCGGGCCAGATGTTCCGCCAGGGCTGGCGGCCGTCCTGGGACAGGGCGTACAGGAAGAACAGGGCAAAGTATCCCGCCGCCCCCGCCACCGGGAACCGGAGGTTCGCCCACAGCGCCGCCCAAAACCGGGGCAGTCCAAAGTGATCCACTGCATAGAGCAGCAGCCGGTCCCCCACGCTCATCAGCGTCAGGGTCAGGGCGATGGTGGCGATCAGCACCGCGGTGTACAGCAGCGTTTTCACCAGCTGGGACAGGGCTCCCCGGGGCGGGCCCAGATGATAGGCGATGCGTACGGAGCGCATCAGTGTGTTGGTGGCCCGCATGGGAAAATACAGAGAGAAAAACAGTCCGAACAGCAGCAGCTTCACGCTGGGGTTCCTTCCCACATAGGTGAGGTAGACCCCGATGAAGGACACCACCTCCCGGGGCAGGAAATTTTCCAGCGCCTCCAGGATCGCGTCCACGTTCAGCTGCAGCAGGCCAAGCAGTGAGCTGATGAAGATCAGCAGAGGGAAGATCATGAACAGCAGATAGAAGGCCAGGGCCGCTCCCTGCATCCCCACGTTGTGCCGCAGATACCGCTGCACCAGCAGATAGATCCCCCGCAGAAAGCGGTTTTTCGGCAGCTCCATCCAGTCGCGTCTCCGCATGCAGTCCCCTCCCCTCCGGGCGCGGCGTCTCTTAGTATGCACAGTTTACCACTGCTTCGTGCGCTGGCAGTGCAAAATCCTGTCGGAGCACTATTCCCAGGTCTGCCACACCTCCGGGCAGTAGCCCACCGTGGCCTCCTTCCCGTTGCGGACGATGGGGCTCACGAACAGCTCCGGATGCTCCAGCAATTTCTCCTCCCGGGCCTCCGGAGTGATGTAGGCCATATACAGGTCCTCATAGGCCCGGCATTTCGTGTTCACCAGGGCGTCAAAGCCCACTTTCTGCTTGACGGACTGGTACTCCCGGGGGGATAATCCCTTTGAGGGCAGGTCGATATACTGATACTTGATGCGGCGCTCTTTGAACCACCGCTCTGCCTTCTTGGAGTCGAAGGACTTGGAGGAACCAAAGATCTGAATATTCATTGCTGCGCTCCTGTCTCAAAAAATCAATATCTGATATGGAATGGAGGGTCCCGTATGACGGACAAGGTCAAACATCTGAAGGAGCTGGTGGATGGCTCCGGCAGCATCGTGTTTTTCGGGGGCGCCGGCGTCTCCACGGAGTCCGGCATCCCGGACTTCCGCAGCACCGGCGGCCTGTACCACCAGCAGTGGAAATATCCGCCTGAAGTGATTTTAAGCCATACGTTTTACGAAAGCAACCCCGAAGAATTTTTCCGCTTCTACCGGGCCAAGATGCTCATGCCCGGCGCCAAGCCCAACGCCGCCCACCGGAAGCTAGCGGAGTGGGAGGCCGGCGGCAGGCTGAAGGCCGTCATCACCCAAAACATCGACGGGCTCCACCAGGCCGCCGGCAGCCGGAAGGTGCTGGAGCTCCACGGCAGCGTCCACCGGAACCACTGTGAGCGGTGCGGGAAATTCTACGGCCTGGATGACATCCTCCGCACGGAGGGGGTGCCCCGGTGCAGCTGCGGCGGCATCATCAAGCCGGACGTGGTGCTCTATGAGGAGGGGCTGGACCAGGGGACCCTGGAGGAGGCCGTCCGCTGTCTCGCGGCGGCGGATCTGCTGATCATCGGCGGCACCTCCCTGAACGTCTATCCCGCCGCGGGGCTGATCCGCTATTTCGGCGGCCGGCACCTGGTGCTGATCAACAAGTCCCCGGTGGCTCAGGACCTGGCGGCAGACCTGGTCATCACCGATCCCATCGGGGAGACGCTGTCCCAAGTATGACCGGTTTTCCCCATTGATCTGCGCAGGCAGCTTCCCCGCCGGCGGGAAGCTGCCTGCGTTTTCCCTTGAATTGCAAGTTGTTAATTAGAAAAATTCAAAATCTTTTTCTGTATTTTTGATTTTTCTGAAAATCCCTATTGAAAATGAAAGTTGTGTATGCTAGAATTGCATTTAACAACTACGGCAGACTTCGCCGCCGAAAGGAGCGCACCCCTATGGTCTGGAAAGAGAACCGTGAGAACGCCTATTGTGAGATCACCCCTGCCATTCTGGCTCTGAAGGAGCAGTGGGAGAAAAAGAACTACATCGATCCAAAGCTCTATAAGGAATACAATGTGAAGCGGGGCCTCCGGGACGAGGACGGCCGGGGCGTGCTCACCGGCCTGACCCGGGTGGGCGAGATCCAGTCCTACAGCGTGGAGCAGGGCGAGCACATCCACCCTGAGGACGGTATGCTCTACTACCGGGGCATCGACTGCCGGGAGCTGGTGAAGGGCTCCGAGGGCCGCCGCTTCGCCTTTGAGGAGACCGCCTACCTCCTGCTCTTCGGGGAGCTGCCCACCGCCGATCAGCTGAAGGCCTTCTGTGACCAGCTGGCCTCCTACCGGACGCTGCCCACCAACTTCTTCCGGGACGTCATCATGAAGGCGCCGCCCCGGGATCTGATGAACACCATGCAGCGGGGCATCCTGACGCTGTTCTGCTATGACGACAAGCCCAACGACATCGGGCTGGAGAACGTGCTGCGCCAGTGCCTGCAGCTGATGAGCAATATGCCCGTGCTGGCCATCTACGCCTATCAGGCCTGGCGGTTCAGCCAGGGGGACAGCCTGTTCATCCACGTGCCCAAGCCGGAGCTGTCCACGGCGGAGAACTTCCTGCGGATGCTGCGGGAGGACTGCAGCTACACAGATCTGGAGGCCCGGACCCTGGACGTGGCCCTGATCCTCCACGCGGACAACGGCGGCGGCAACAACTCCACCTTCACCAACCACGTGGTCACCTCCTCCGGCACGGACACCTACTCCGCCATCGCCGCCTCCATGGCCTCTTTGAAGGGCCCCCGCCACGGCGGCGCCAACAACAAGGTCATGGCCATGATGGATGACATCAAGGAGCACGTGAAGGACTGGAACGACGAGGGCTGTGTGGCGGACTACCTCACCAAGCTGCTGAATAAGGAGGCCTTCGACCGCAGCGGCCTGATCTACGGCCTGGGCCACGCGGTGTACACCAAGAGCGATCCCCGGTGCGAGGTCTTCCGGGCCTATGTGAACCACCTGGCAAAGGAGAAGGGCCTGGAGAACGAGCTGGCCCTGTACGCCAACGTGGAGAAGATCGGCAAGCAGCTGCTGATGGAGCGGCAGCACAAGTCGGTGCTTTCCACCAATATCGACTTCTACAGCGGCTTTGTCTATGAGATGCTGGGCCTGCCCATGGAGCTGTACACCCCCCTGTTCGCCGTGGCCCGGATCGCCGGCTGGAGCGCCCACCGGATGGAGGAGCTGTCTGTGGGCGGCAAGCTGATCCGCCCCCGGTACGAGTGCGTGGAGGAGCACCGCGCATACACCCCCATGGACCAGCGGTAAACCGCAAATCTGCCGCCGGGGCCGCGTCCGCGGCCCCGGCAGTTTGCTCTCTTTTTGTCCCTGTGGAAATTTTTTCACACAAGCTGAGAAAAATGGTTGACATTTCGATTGGTTCCCGCTATAATAATCGAGCAGTCTTTTTTAGGGGACAAACATTTGCGGCTGTGCTGGAACTGGTAGACAGGCCAGCTTGAGGTGCTGGTGTCCGAATCGACGTGTGGGTTCAAATCCCGTCAGCCGCACCATTTGGCATCCTGAAAAAGATGCCGCTCTATGCGCGAGTGGTGGAATTGGCAGACTCGCTAGATTCAGGTTCTAGTGTCCATTACGGACGTGCGGGTTCAAGTCCCGCCTCGCGCACCATGTTCCACCGGAGGGCTCCCTTCCGGTGGAACACCCCACGGGGATTTCAAGGGAGCACAACTTCATACCGGTACGCGCGAGTGGTGGAATTGGCAGACTCGCTAGATTCAGGTTCTAGTGTCCATTACGGACGTGCGGGTTCAAGTCCCGCCTCGCGCACCAAACCAATATAATCCGAACTTGTTTCCGATAGGAGATGGGTTCGGATTATTTTTTTTCTTTGACCGTTACGAAACCGCCTATTTTCGCAACGGGGTGAAGCGCAAACCGACTTCCAAGCCAAGAGGGCCACGGAAAAAGAAGAAATCTATATAAACGCAAAAAAGCGGGGTGCCACCCTTTTCG
>DWYU01000139.1 GCA_019118505.1 Candidatus Oscillibacter excrementavium | reverse complement strand
AGGCTGTCCCCCAGCCGCTCTGTGCCGCTTACCCGGATGGGAATTCCATTGCAGAAGGCGCCCCGCCCCTGCCGGGCGGTGAAGCACTCGCCGCTGTAAGGATTATATACCACCCCAAAGAGAATTTGTCCAGCCTTCGTCAGAGCCAGGGAGACGGCGCTGTGCCGGAAGCGGTGGATCAGGTTGGTGGTGCCGTCCACCGGGTCCAGAATCCAGCAGGGGCGGCTCCAGTCCAGAGCGCTGTTGTCCTGCTCCTCCCCCATAAACTGGACGTCCGGGGCCAGGACCGCCAGGCGCTCCCGCAGGAACTCCTGCACTGCCACATCCACATTGGTGACATAGTCCGTCTCGCTCTTGGCCCGGATGCTACGGACGGCGGTGGGATCGGTCAGCCGGGCCACCGCTTCCCGCACCGCCTGGACGACCTGTTCCTCCAGCGTTACGATTTGGTCATTCATACGGCAGCCCCCTGGGTCAGGATGGATACATAGTCGCCCCCCAGGGCATGGATCTCCTTTAACGACCGCTTCAGCAGGCAGGCGGTGCGCACCTGGAACGTGGCAGTATCCGCCAGATGGATGGCATAGCGGCCCGCCTGCATCTCCTCGTAGAGTTCCGGAATGGTGTCACAGTTCCGCTCAAATACAGTGGTGACACAGCCATACTGCACCGCCTGGTGGGTATCGCTGCCGGATACCACAGGGATACTCAGCTTTTTCCCCAGGGCATAAGTGAGCCGCTCGGTGCGCTCCCGGTCCAGGGCCAGGTCCTTGCCGTTCAGATCCAGAAACCGCAGGCGGCGAAGCTGCTCCTCCGGCAGCTCGGGCACATGGCCGGGGGCGCGAAAGGGGTGGCCGCAGCCCACCACCACCGGGAACTCCTCAAACAGGTCCATCAGCCGCTGGAAGGGGAGGAAGGAGCCCTTCTCCTTGTTGGGCTCCAGCCGGCGGTTCAGCTCCAGAATGGCCTCCAGGGGTCCGACGGACAGGATGTGGCCGCCTTCCGCCACATCCGTCTCCATGCCGGGGAAAATTTTCAGGCCGTTTTCCAGCTCCAGGGTGTCCCCCGTTCTGCGGCTCACCGAGGCGATGTAGCCATATACGTCGGCGAACTGGAGGGTGTTGAAGTGCTCCGTCAGGCACAGGGCGTCCAGGCCGGCAGCTCTGGCCTCGCCGAAGAGCCAGTCGGTGTAGGCGGTGGAAAACGGGAGCTTTTTGGCCAGCTTCCCGTGAGTGTGAAAATCCAGGCGCAAGAGGAATACCTTCTTTCAGGCCGTCGAAAAAGGCAAAACCTTTTCCGACGGGTAGGTTGCAGCCCGCCGCAGCGCACTCACTGTCCGCCGGAGGCGGCCAATTCGCACGTTTGCGGGCCGAGAAGTGTTTTCGTCCACGCACATGTCGCGGCCAAAAACGGATTTCAATTTTTTCGCGCCTGACGGCGCGAACGCTGCGAGGCTTTTCGCCAAGCTGCTTTTTTACAGGAGTGTGGAGCACAGGATGGAGAGGGAGACCACCAGGAAGGAGATGGCCAGAAACAGTCCGTCGTTATAGGTGACCTTCAGGGATGCCAGCTTGATCTTCTTCACCGCCTTATTGACGGCGGCATATCGGTATCCCCGCAGCTCCAGGGCCTCCACTGTGGTGCGGGAGCGCTTGGCGGTGTTGAGCATCAGGGGGTAGAAGGACTGCATGATGATCTTCACCTGATAGATCAGGTACTTGACCTTGCCCCCGAAGGTCTCGTGGGCGGGGGGATTGCCCCGCAGCCGGTAGGAGAGCAGCACATTCTGAAACTCCTCCATGAGCATGGGCAGCATCCGGTAGGCGTAGGAGATGGAGAAGCTCAGCCGCTCCGGGCAGCCGTACCACATGAGGCCGTTGGACAGCTTGTCCGGGTCCAGTCCGGAGAACACGGTCACCGAGGCCAGGGAGATGGTGGCCACCTTCAACGTGAGGATGAGCAGCGGGGCAATGGCGGAGGCGTCGCCGCCAAAGAGCAGTGTCACCAGGAACAGATACCCCGTCTGAGAGAACACCCCCAGGGCGAAGAGGAACAGCACCAGACCAGCCACACGGGCCAGGATGGTGGTGGCCATCACCAGCAGGAAGCACCCCAGCAGGAAGGGAATGTCGCTGACAAACCAGGGGATCAGGCCGAAAAACAGGTACCAGGCCAGCAGGACCCGGGGGTCCAGGGCGGCGATCACGGTGTCGTCGTTGCCGTAGGCGTTCTTCAGCACCTGATTGCGGAGAAAGTCCATGGAGAACTTATCCAGAATGCTCTCCGAGAGTTTGGCAGTCAATTTTTCCACAGCAGTCAAGCCTCCTGAAAGGACGATAAAAATTCCTCGACGGTATAGCACAGGGCCCGGCGGTCCAGAGCCTGGGCCATAGAGAAGATCTCCGGCGGGCGGATGCCCACCTGCTCCACCACATCGGCCCGGGCAAAGATCTCATCCCGGGATCCATCCGCCACCACGCGCCCGCCGCACAGCACGATGATCCGCTCCGCCCACTGGCACACCAGCTGCATGTCGTGGGTGGCGATGACGGCGGTCTGGATCACGTCCTTCATGTCGTCCAGAACGGCCATGATCTCCCGCCGGGTGGCGATATCCAGGTTGGCGGTGGGTTCGTCCAGCAGCAGGACGCCGGGATTCAGGGCGATGCCGATGGCCAAACTGGCCCGGCGCATCTGTCCGCCGGACAGGAGACGGCCGTCCCGGTCTGCCAGTTCTGTCAGCCGGAACCGCTCCAGCAG
>DWYU01000138.1 GCA_019118505.1 Candidatus Oscillibacter excrementavium | reverse complement strand
GGCGTAGCCGGCGGCCCTCTTCTGTTTGTCGGGAGTCCGGACAGGCCTCCGTCCTCCCCAGGGATGATCGGGACACGGGTGTCAGTCGGCCTTTTCCTCCTGGCCTACCTGAACTCCCATTTTATCCTCGTAGTATTTGACCAGCGCGGCCTGGTCGTCGTCGATGTGGCCGTTGTCGTTCATCCAGTCCATGACGTGCAGGACCACATCCGTCATCGGCGTATCCACGTCCAGCTTGTGGGCGTAGTGCTTGGCGTTGATGATGTCCTTGCGGTGGACCGCGATCCGGGCGCCGGGCTCATAGTCCCGCTTGATGATCTTGGGCACCTTGTTGTCGTACAGGGGACCGCCGGCAAAGCCGCCCCGGGTGGCCTCGAAGGTGGTCTGCAGGTCGATGCCTGCCTTGGCGGCAAATGCATAGCCCTCCGCGATGGCCACCAGCGTGGCGCCTGCGATCATGTTGTTCACCAGCTTCGTCACGTCGCCGCTGGCGGGGCCGCCGGTGTAGACCGGGTTGCCCATGCACTCCAGAACGGGCTTGACCTGCTCAAAGGCCTCCTTGTCGCCGCCGGTCATGATGGCCAGGGTCCCGGCGATGGCCATGGGGTTGCCGCCGCTGACCGGAGAGTCCAGCAGGTGCATTCCCGCCGCCTTGGTCTTTTCATACAGCTCCAGGATGATGTCCGGCGCGGTGGAGCTCAGATCCACGATCACATTGCCGGGCTTGCCATACTGGATGGCCTGCTCCACGCTGTTGCGGATGATGGGATGGGTGGGCAGAATCTGGAGGATCACGTCGCACTGCTTGTAGATCTCCACCGGGTCACTGACGGGAATGCCGCCGGCAGCCTGAAAGGCGTCCAGCTGCTTCTGGACCACATCATAGCCCAGGACCGGCATGCCGCATTTCTGCACCACGTTTTTTGCCATGGGCAGGCCCATGACACCCATTCCCAAAAATCCGATCTTTTCCATGTCAATGCCTTCCTTTCCTTGTCTGCCGGGCCCGCAGCGGTGTGCCGGCCCCGGAGCGCCCGAATTCTCCGCTCCCGGTTGACTTTTTAATTAAATGGTTATACCATTTAACTGATAGACCTACTATACCACGCTCCGCCCTGCCGGTCAACCCCTTTGCCGGCATTTTGTCAGCCCGGCACTTCTGCGATTTTTTCCCCGTTCTTTACGGATTTTCGCCCTTTCTTGACTCTGTTTTACACCTATGATATACTTTTCACAAAATGCAGAACCAAAAAGGAGGGACTTTATGAACAAGTCTTCTTCCGGCCCTCTGTTCACGCCAGCCAAAACCCAGCGGGCCTCCGAGGCCATTTACAATCAGATCTACCCCAAGATCGTCTCAGGAGAGCTGAAGCCAGGCGACCGGCTTCCTCCGGAGCGGGAGCTGGCGGAGATGTTCCAGCGCAGCCGCCCCGTGGTGCGGGAGGCTCTGCGGATGCTCCAGCAGGACGGCCTGCTGGAGACCTCGGTGGGCAGCGCCGGCGGCGCGGTAATCCGGGGCATCTCCCTGAAATCCGTGGAGGAGCCGCTGAAAAACCTGGTGGCCATGGGAGCCATCAACCTGGAGGAGCTGCTGGAGTACCGGCACATCAATGACCGGGGCTGCGCCCGTCTGGCGGCCATCCACCACACGGAGGAGGACGCCGCCGCGCTCCAAAAGACCCTGGCGGGGTCCCTGGAGCATGTGGACAGCCTTCTGAGCTTCCAGGAGTACGACGTGGCCTTCCACAACGCTCTGGCCAAGGCCAGCCATAATACCCTGGCCTCCATGATCAACGATGTGATCGTCCGGCTGAACACGGACGTGTTTATGGAGACGGTCCAGACGTACCCGCCGGAGCGCCTGCGGGAGATCAATATGCGGATCTATCAGACCCACTACACCATCATGGAGGCGGTGCTGGCCCACGACCCGGATGGGGCGGACCAGGCCGTGACCGCCATGGTCCAGCTGTTCCAGGACATCGTGCACGGAACAGAATCCGACTGAACAAGATGAGGAGGGCTGCCTTTCAGGCAGCCCTCCTCGTTCCTGCATACGGGAGGCGGACCTCTCCCGGGAGCCCCGCTGTCAGCCGGGAGCCTTCAGGGTGTGCTCCTGGATGAAACGGATCAGCTCCCACCCCAGCCGGGGCAGATAGCGCCCCTTTTTGATCAAAAAGCCCACGTCGAACACCAGCGGTTCGGCAAAGGGGCGGATCGCCAGTCCCTCGCAGCCCAGCGCCTGCTGGCCCGCAGCCACGCTGATGATGCCCACGTACCGGCAGGACCGCACCAGATTCGCCATGCACAGCACCTGGTCGTACTTGAACAGGATGTCCGGGATCACCTGATGGCGTTCAAATTCCTGGTTCATCAGCTCATTTACCTTGGACTGGGCGTCCATCATGATGAGCTTCTCTTTCCCCAGCAGCGCAATGGGGATGCGCTCCAGCTGCGCCAGGGGGTGCTCCGGGTGCAGCACCGCGTGGATCTCCATGGTGCTCACAGGGATCTTCTCCAGCTCCTCCGTCTCCGGCGTTGTGGGAAAGGCGTTGTAGGCCAGGTCCAGCAGCTCCCCCAGCACCATCTCTACATGCTTGTTCATGGAGCCCTCGTTCAGATAGATCTGGGCCTTGGGGTGGTCCGCCAGAAATGTCGAGAAGATCATAGGGACCACCGGGTTGGTCAGGACATGGGAGATCCCCAGCCGCAGGCGCTGTTCCGCCGTGCCGGCCAGATCCTGCATGGCGTTCTCCGCCGCCTCGCAGGTGCTGAGGATCCGCCGCACCCAGATCATGAACTGCTCTCCCTCATATGTAAAGGTGACCCCCTTGGAGCTGCGGATCACCAGCTTGACGCCCAGCTCCTCCTCCAGCGCCTGGACGGCGGAGGAGATGGCCGGCTGGGACACATAGAGGGCCTCGCTGGCCTGGGTGAAGTTTTTATACTGGTAGACCGCGTCCAGATATTGCAGCCGCTTCAAATTCAGCATACCGCACCTCCGTTCCGGCTTTTGAACGATTCCTTTAAGAATAAGGCCATTTTATTGAAAAATCAAGATTTTTCTTATATCAAAGTTTATTTTGACAGCAATTTCACAATTTTAGCATAAGTTTTTGTTATTCCTGCATAAAAACATGGTATTTCACTATTGAATTTCCGATTGATAAAATAGAATCATCATAGGACCTGAAGCGGCTTTTGGAAGGGGGGAACTGGCTGCAATCAGCCGCTTCCACGCGAATTTCATCAAAAGGAACGGGAGGACGGAAACAACATGCTCGTAGTGAACGTGATCGGAATTCTCTTGGCATTCGCGGTGCTGATCTTTGCGGCGTACAAGAAGATCAGCATGTTCCTTGCAGCTGCGGTGGCTGCCGCCATTGTCGCCCTGTTCGGCGGACTGGATGTGGCAGCTGCCCTGGTGGGCGCCGACGGCCCCTTCCTCGTCGGAATGAAGGACTTTGTGGGCAACTGGCTGGTGATCTTCTCCCTGGGCGCCCTGCTGGGGGCTCTATATGATAAGAGCGGCGCCACCTGGCGCATCAGCAGCACCCTCATCAACAAGGCGGGCACCCAGTGGACCCTGCTGATCTATGTGCTGGTGGGCGGTCTGCTGGTGTACGGCGGCATCCAGGTGACGGTGATGATCTTCGTGCTGCTGCCCTTTGCAAAAATTCTGTTCCCCAAGGCGGGGATTCCCTGGTATCTGTTCCCCGGTATCACCGGCCTGGCCATTGCCACCTTTGCCATGGGGCAGATGCCCGGCAGCCTGCAGATGCAGAACATCATCCCCACCCAGATCCTGGGGACCACGCTGACCGCGGCCCCGGTGGAGGGCGTGCTGGCCACGCTGTTCATGCTGATCTTCGGCGTGGGTTATCTCTACTGGCAGGTGAAGAAGGGCCACGATGACCCGGCGGCCGCCATTGAGCTCTATCAGGTCCAGGGCGGCATTCTGGACGAGCGGGAGCTGGAGCAGCGGGCTCCCAACTTCCTGATCTCCCTGATCCCCCTGGTGATCACCTTCGTGCTGATCAACGGCTTCGACGTGGAGCTGCTGTACGGCCTGGCGGCAGGGTGTGTGCTGTCCCTGCTGTTCTTCTACAAATCCCTGGGCGGTATCAAGGGCTTCGGCGACATCGTCTCCGAGGGCTTCAACAACGGCATCTTCCCCTGCATCATCATCGCTTCCGTGGTGGGCGTGGGGCAGGTGGTCTCCAATACAGAGGCCTTTGCCGTGCTCCAGAAGAACATCATCAATCTGCCCCTGCCCGGACTGATCAAGGTGGCGGCCATCACCACCATCATCGCCGGCATCACCGGCTCCGCCTCCGGCGGCCTGACCATCGCCCTGAACCTCTTTGGAGAGACCTTTATCTCCTGGGGCTATACGCCGGAGATCATCCACCGGGTGGCGTCCATCGCCTGCGGCGGACTGGACACCCTGCCCTGGAACGGCACCGTGGTGATGCTGTTCGCCCTGTCCGGTGTGTCCTATAAAAAGGGTTACAAGCATGTGGCGGTGGAGACGGTCATTCTGCCTCTGCTGTCCCTGATCCCTGTCTTTATCTACTATTCCATCGTACATTAAGAAAGGTTGTGTTGAACTGTGGCAACGTACGAAAAAGATTTCCTCCTGCGCCTGTATGGAGGCATGGTCCGGGTGCGCCGGTTTGAGGAGAAGGCGGCAGACTGCTTCACCAAGGGCATGCTGGCCGGCAACATCCACCTGTGCATCGGCCAGGAGGCCAGCGTGGTGGGCTCCAACGCCGCCCTGCGGCCCACGGATTACATCACCTCCACCCACCGGGGCCACGGCCACCTGCTGGCCAAGGGGGCGGACAGCAAGAAAATGATGGCGGAGCTCTTCGGCAAGTCCACCGGCTACTGCCACGGCAAGGGCGGCTCCATGCACGCCGCCGACGTGTCCCTGGGCATCCTGGGGGCCAACGGCATCGTGGGCGCCGGCATCCCCATCGCCACCGGCTCCGGCATGGCCTCCAAGATCAAGGGCACCGACGAGGTGACGCTGTGCTTCTTCGGCGACAGCGCCTCCAACCAGGGCACCTTCCACGAGTCCATCAACATGGCCGCCGCCTGGAAGCTGCCTGTGGTGTACCTGTGCGAGAACAACCACTACGGCGTCTCCACGGAGATCCACCGGGTCACCAACACGGAGAACCTGTCCGTCCGGGCCAAGGCCTATGACATCCCCGGCGTCACTGTGGACGGCTGCGACGTGCTGGCGGTGTACGAGGCGGTAAAGACCGCCGTGGAGCGGGCCCGGGCCGGTGAGGGCCCCTCCCTGGTGGAAAACGTGGTCTACCGCTGGCAGGGCCACTACTGCGGCGACCCGGCGGTCTACCGCCCCAAGGAGTATCTGGAGGAGGCCCACGCCCACGATCCCATCGCCAATTTCCGCAAGAAGCTGCTGGCAGACGGCACCGCCACCGAGGCGGAGCTGGACGCTATCGACCAGCAGATGGCCGACGAGATCGAGGCCGCCTATGAGTTCGCGGACAGCTCCCCCTATCCCGACCCCAGCGAGGCATTCACGGATGTATACAGTGAAGACAATGAGAGGTGTGTGGCAAGATGAGTACGCTTTCGATCAGCAAGGCGATCCGCGAGGGTCTGCATGAAGAGATGGTCCGGGACGAGAACGTGGTGGTCCTGGGCGAGGATATGGCCGTGATGGGCAACGTGTTTGCCATCACCCAGGGCTTTTTGGACGAGTTCGGCCCCAACCGGGTCATCGACACTCCCATCAGCGAGTCCGGCTTCACCGGCATGGCCGTGGGCATGGCCATGCGGGGCCTGCGGCCTGTGGTGGAGTGGATGTACGACGACTTCATCACCGTCTGCCTGGACCCGGTGATGAACCAGGCCGCCAAGATGCGGTACATGACCGGCGGCCAGGTGAAGATCCCCATCGTGTTCCGGGCCCCCATCGGCGCCGGACGCCGCAACGCCGGACAGCACTCCCAGTGCCTGGAGGCGCTGTTCACCCACATTCCCGGCCTGAAGGTGGTCTGCCCCTCCACCGGCGCGGACGCCAAGGGCCTGCTGAAATCCGCCATCCGGTGCGATGACCCGGTGGTGTTCCTGGAGCACAAGCTGCTGTACGCCAAGAAGGAGCAGATCCCCGACGGGGAGTACCTGATCCCCCTGGGCAAGGCGGATGTGAAGCGGCCCGGCAAGGACCTGACCATCCTCACCTGGTCCCGGCAGGTGTACTTCTCTCTGGAGGCCGCCGAGACCCTGGCCGCCCAGGGCATCGACGCCGAGGTAGTGGACCTGCGGACCCTGGTGCCCCTGGACTGGGAGGCCATCCGCGCCTCTGTCCAGAAAACCGGCAACGTGATGGTGGTGGAAGAGGGCGTCCGCCGTGGCGGCGTGGGCGCCGAGCTGGCCGCGGAGATCCAGGAGGAGCTGTTTGACGACCTGGATGCCCCCGTGGCCCGGGTGGCCGGCGCCAACATCGTGCCGCCCTTCTCCCCGCCGCTGGAGGACGTGATGTTCCCCCATCCCGCGGACATCGTTGCGGCGGCCCACAAGCTGCTGGCGAAGTAAGGAGGGAACCACATGGCAACAGAGATCAAAATGCCCCAGCTGGGGCTGACCATGGAGGAGGGCACCGTGGAGCGGTGGCTGAAGGCCGAGGGCGATGCCGTCAAGGCCGGTGAGCCCCTGCTGGAGATCACCACGGATAAGCTCACCAACGAGGTGGAGGCCGAGACCGACGGCGTCCTGCTGAAGATCGTCGCCCCGGAGGGCACGGACGTGCCCGTCCAGGGCCTGCTGGGCTACATCGGCCAGCCCGGTGAGCAGGTGGGGGAGCCCGCGCCTGCCGCGCCGGCGGCCCCCGCAGCTGCCCCGGCCGCAGCTGCCGCCCCGGCCGCACCGGCTGCGGAGACAGTTCCGGCCAGAGACCGGAAAATCCGCATCTCCCCCCTGGCCCGGAAGATCGCCAGGCAGATGGGAGTGGACTACACCGCCGTTGCCGGCACCGGCCCCAGCGGCCGGATCATCAAGCGGGACATCCTGGCCGCGGCGGAAGCCGCGCCCAAGGCGGCCCCTGCCGCGCAGAAGGCCGCCGCAACCGCGGCCGCTCCCACCGGAACTGCCTTCCCGGTGAAGAACCTGGAGCTGATGGAGGGCGACACGGTGGAGAAGCTCACCGGCATGCGGAAGGTGGTGGCCCAGCGGATGTACACCTCCGCCGTGGAGATCCCCACCGTCACCCAGACGGTGAAAATCGACGTCACCGCTCTGCTGGCTTTCCGGAAGCAGCTGAAGGAGGCAGGCCATCCCTTCTCTGTCAATGATCTGGTGCTGAAGGCCGTGGCCAAGGCCCTGCGGCAGCATCCGGAGATGCTGGTGAGCCTGGACGGGGAGCAGATCATCCGCCGGGCCCACGTGAACCTGGGGATGGCGGTGGCCCTGGACACGGGACTCATCGTCCCCGTGATCCGGGACGCGGACCTCTTGAGCCTGGAGGCCCTGTCCGCCACGGCCAAGGATCTGGCGGAGCGGGCCCGGACAAATCAGCTGGGGGCCGACGAGTACAAGGGCTCCACCTTCACCGTATCCAACCTGGGCATGTTCGGCGTGGAGAGCTTCACCCCCATCATCAACCAGCCGGACGCCGCCATCCTGGGCGTCAACTGCACGGAGGATGAGCTGGTGATGGAGGACGACGGCACCATTGCCAAGCACCAGGTGATGCGGATCTCCCTGACCTTCGACCACCGGCTGCTGGACGGCGCCGTGGCGGCCAAGTTCGAGATGGCGGTCCGGGAGCTGCTGGAGCATCCCATGGACATCCTGCTGTGAGGAGCGAATACAATGGCAACGGAAATCAAAATGCCCCAGCTGGGGCTGACTATGGAGGAGGGCACCGTGGAGCGGTGGCTGAAGGCGGAGGGTGATCCCGTCAAGGCCGGTGAGCCCCTGCTGGAAATCACTACCGACAAGCTCACCAACCAGGTGGAGGCGGAGGCCGACGGCATCCTGCTGAAAATCGTCGCCCCGGAGGGCGCGGACGTGCCCGTCCAGGGCCTGCTGGGCTGGATCGGCCAGCCCGGCGAGCAGGTGGGAGCCCCCGCCGCGCCGGCGGCCCAGCCGTCGGCACCTGCCGCGGCAGCGCCCGCGCCCGGCGGTCCCAAAAAGGTGCTGGTCATCGGCGGCGGTCCCGGCGGCTATGTGGCCGCCATCCGGGCGGCCCAGCTGGGCGCCCAGGTGACGGTCATCGAAAAGCAGTATCTGGGCGGCACCTGCCTGAATGTGGGGTGCATCCCCACCAAGTGCCTGCTCCATTCTGCCGAGCTGGTGTCCCAGATCCAGGACCAGGGCCGGGAGATCGGCGTGGAGGTGGACGGCGTCCGGGTGAACTTCCCCCAGGTGATCGCCCACAAGAACGCCATCAGCAAGCAGCTGACTCAGGGCGTGGCCGGATTGCTGAAGGCCAACAAAGTGGCGAAAATTGACGGCGAGGCCACCTTCACCGGCCCCAAGACGCTGTCTGTGAAGAAGTCCGACGGCTCCGTGGAGGAGATGACCGCCGACGCCATCATCGTGGCCACCGGTTCCATCAACTCCCAGCCGCCCATCCCCGGCCTGAGGGAGAACCCCAACTGCATCGACTCCACCGGCGCGCTGAGCCTGGAGAAGCTGCCCAAGAGCATGGTGGTCATCGGCGGCGGCGTCATCGGCCTGGAGCTGGCCTGCGCCTATGCGGCCTTCGGCACCAAGATCACCGTTGTCGAGGCTCTGGACCACATGCTGCCCATGCTGGACGGTGACCTGACCGCCATCGGCGTGAAGCACATGAAGAAGATGGGCATGGAGTTCCATCTGGAGTGCCCGGTGCAGGCCGTGGAGGAGTCCCCTGTGGGCGCCAAGGTCTCTTGCCGGAACAAGGCCGGTGAGACCGTCAGCTTTGAGGCGGAGAAGGTGCTGGTGGCCATCGGCCGGAAGGCCAACACCGCCAGCCTGAACCTGGAGGCAGCGGGCCTTGCCAACGACCGTGGCCGGATCATCGTCAACGACAAGATGGAGACCAACGTGCCCGGCGTGTACGCCATCGGAGACTGCGTGAAGGGCTATGCCCAGCTGGCCCACACCGCCTCCGCCATGGGTGAGGTGGCTGCGGAGAACATCTGCGGCATGGAGGCCCACTACGACGAGTCCACCAACCCCACCTGCGTGTATATCGAGCCGGAGGCCGCCTCTGTGGGCCTCACGGAGGAGCAGGCCAAGGCCCAGGGGATCGACTACATTGTTGGCAAGTTCCCCATGAGCGCCAACGGCAAAGCCCTGATCCTGAACGGGGGAGAGGGCCTGGTGAAAATCCTGGCCGGAAAGGAATACGGCGAGGTGCTGGGGATGCACATCATCGGCCCCCGGGCCACGGATCTCATCTGTGAGGGGGCATTGGCCATCGGCAGTGAGCTGACCCTGGATGAGCTGGTGGCCACCATCCACTCCCATCCCACGGTGACAGAGTCCATGCGGGAGTGCGCTCTGGACGCCCTGGGCCGGGCTGTCCACATCCCGCCCAGGCGGAAATGAGCCGGGCATCTGCGGCAAAATGAGAACAGGAGGTCAATGGGCATGAAAACTATTGGATACCTGGGCCTTGGCGTCATGGGCTATGGCATGACATCCAATCTGATTGACAAGAGCGGTACGACGATCTATGGCTACGATCCTGTGCCCGCCCTGCGGGAGCGGTTCGCCCAGCGGGGCGGAAAGGCCCTGGAGACCGGTCAGGAGCTCTATGAGACCTGCGACATCATCTTTATGTGTCTGCCCACCAACGCCATCGTAAAGGCCACCATCACGGAGATCCTGGAGACGGCAAAGCCCGGCACCACCCTGGTGGACATGGGCTCCACCTCTCCCTATGTGATTCAGGAGCTCCACGCCGCCGCCCTGAAAAAGGGCTTCCAGCTGCTGGACTCCCCGGTCAGCGGCGGCGAGATCGGCGCCAACGGCGGCACCCTGGTCATTATGTGCGGCGGCGAGAAGGAGGTCTTTGACGAGGTGAAGCCCTATCTGGAGATGATGGGCAAAACCGTCACCTATATGGGCCCCTCCGGCTGCGGCAGCACCGCCAAGGTCGCCAACAACATGATGGTGGGCATCCACCTGTGCGCCATGGGTGAGGCGTTTGCCTTTGCCAAAAAGGCCGGTCTGGATCCTCAGACCCTCTTTGACGCCATCAAGGGCGGCTTCGCCCAAAGCGCGGTGATGGACGTGAAGGTCCCCAAGCTCCTGTCCCGGGACTTTTCCGCCAGCGCCCGCATCGCTGTCCACCTGAAGGACATCAACAACGCCATGGACGTGGCCTCCCACCTGGGAGTGGAGCTGCCCATGACGGAGATCGTCAAGGAGCAGATGGACTGGATGGACCAGCACGGCATGATCGACGAGGACCAGTGCGCCCTGGCCAAATATTACGAGGACGCCATGGGCGTGGAAATCAAGTGAGCGCCTGCCAGCGGAGAGGCAGACTGCGGGGACCGGCATCAGCCGGTCCCCGCTGATTTTCTGCTCCCATACAACTGCCCCGGTTTTTTTGTGGGACAGATGCGGGAAATCTTGCAAATCCGCATAAAATATGGTACATTGTTCGGGAACATACACGGCGGGAGACCTCTCCCGTCCGTTTTTCGCGGTCTGACGGCCCCGGCTGGCGTCCAGGCGGCGCGGGGTCGATGATGGCCCGCACTCTGATTCTTTTCTGGAGGATATTCCATGTCTGATTTACGTTCCGAAATTTCCCGGCGCCGCACCTTCGCCATCATCGTCCCGCAAAAACCGACGCTTTTGCGGGAGCCCTGATTTGATTTTGCTCCGGGCGGAGTGAATCCGCCCTCCGCCAAGATTTTTACCTCCGGTAAAAATGCTTGGACGCGCCAGGCGGCGCGGGGTCGATGATGGCCCGCACTCTGATTCTTTTCTGGAGGATATTCCATGTCTGATTTACGTTCCGAAATTTCCCGGCGCCGCACTTTCGCCATCATCTCCCATCCGGATGCCGGCAAGACCACGCTGACCGAAAAATTCCTGCTGTACGGCGGAGCCATCGCCCAGGCCGGAGAGGTGAAGGGCAAGCGGGCCAAGGCCGCCACCTCCGACTGGATGGAGATCGAGAAACAGCGCGGCATCTCCGTCACCTCCTCGGTGATGCAGTTCCAGCACAGCGGCTTCTGCATCAACATCCTGGATACCCCCGGCCACCAGGACTTCTCCGAGGACACCTACCGCACCCTGATGGCCGCCGATTCCGCCGTCATGGTCATCGACGGCGCCAAAGGCGTGGAGCCCCAGACCCGGAAGCTGTTCAAGGTCTGCGCCCTGCGGCACATCCCCATCTTCACCTTTATCAACAAAATGGACCGGGAGACCCGTGACCCGCTGGAGCTGTGCGAGGAGGTGGAGCGGGAGCTGGGCATCGACACCTACGCCGTCAACTGGCCCATCGGCTCCGGCAAGGAGTTCCAGGGCGTCTACGACCGGGAGAAGCAGCGGATCCTGTTCTTCCAGGCGGAGGAGCGGGGCAAGAAGGTCAGCTCCGCCGAGGTGGCCCTGGACGACCCGACCCTGGAGGACATGATCGGTGAGAAGAAGGCCGCCGCCCTTCGGGAGGAGGTGGAGCTGCTGGGAGCCGGCCGGGAGTTCGACCTGGAGGCCGTCCGGAACGGCACGCTGTCCCCCGTGTTCTTCGGCTCCGCCCTGACCACCTTCGGCGTGGAGCCCTTTCTGGAGGAATTTCTCCGCATGACCACCCCGCCCCTGCCCCGGGTATCCGACCAGGGGGAGATCGACGTGTTCAGCGAGGACTTCTCCGCCTTTGTGTTCAAGATCCAGGCCAACATGAACAAGGCCCACCGGGACCGGCTGGCCTTCATGCGGATCTGCTCCGGCAGGTTCGAGCGGGACAGGGAGTACTACCACGTCCAGGGCAATAAAAAGCTCCGGCTCTCCCAGCCCCAGCAGATGATGGCCGCGGAGCGGGAGATCATCGACGAGGCCTACGCCGGGGACATCATCGGCGTGTTTGACCCGGGCATCTTCTCCATCGGCGACACCGTCACCGTGCCGGGGAAGAAGTTCAGGTTCTCCGGCATCCCCACCTTCGAGCCGGAGCACTTCATGCGGGTGTCTCCCAAGGACACCATGAAGCGCAAGCAGTTCATCAAGGGCACGGAGCAGATCGCCCAGGAGGGCGCCATCCAGATTTTCAAGCTGCCCGGCGCCGGCCTGGAGGAGGTCATCGTGGGTGTCGTCGGCACGCTGCAGTTCGACGTGTTCCAGTATCGGATGCGCAGCGAGTACGGTGTGGAGCTGTACATGGAGGGCCTGCCCTACGAGCACCTGCGGATCATCACCAACTGCCCCTGCAAGCCGGAGGACCTGGTGCTGTGCACCGGCTCCGCCATTCTGGAGGACTTCAAGGGCCGGCTGCTGGTGGCCTTCGGCGGCGAGTGGAGCGTGGGCTTCCTGACGAAGCACAACCCCGGCCTGGAGCTGGCGGAGTCACTGTCTGTGTAAAGAACTTCCATAACAGGAAAGAAGGCGGACCGCAAATGCGG
>DWYU01000137.1 GCA_019118505.1 Candidatus Oscillibacter excrementavium | reverse complement strand
GATAGGGGCTGTCCGGGTGCTTCTCATGCTCCTGGAGCAGCAGTTCCACCGCCGCCTGGGGGATGGACACCAGTCGCACGGAGTTTTCCGTCTTGGGTCGGGTCAGCTCCAGAGAACCGTCCGGGTTGCGGACGTACTGCCGGCTCACCGAGATCGTTCTGCTCTGGATGTCCACGTCCTCCCACCGCAGGGCCACCAGTTCTCCCTTCCGAAGGCCGCTGGCCAATTCCAGATAAAACATGGGCAGGAGCCCCCGCGCATGGACGGCCTCCAGATAGGCGTGGATGTGCTCCGGCGGCAGGATCTTCATGTCCAGCTTCCGGGGCTTTGGTACGATGCAATCATCGGAGGGGTTCCGCTGGATCAGCCGCTCCTTTACTGCCCGGTCCAGGGCACAGTGGAGCATCAGGTGGACGCTGCGAACGGTAGTGGTGCTGAGCCCCTTGTCCTGGTTCTTTCCGATGTGTATTCTGCCGCTCTCTAATAACTCCTTGTAGAGCTTTTGCAGGTGTCGGGTGGTCAGTTTCTTCAGCTTGACGCTCCCGATGCGGGGAATAGTGTAGTGCTCAATGATCAGCTCGTAGCGGTTGGCTGTGGCGGTGCGGACGTTGAGCTTGGCGTAGAGCTCATACCAGGTCCGCAGCCAGGTAGCCACGGTGCAGTCCTAAAAGCGGGTTACATCGATGCCCTTGACCTCCTCCAGTGCTGCCTTGAGCTTTTCCTTGACCTCCGCCTGGGTTTTGCCCAACACATTTCGGATGATCCGCTTCCCGGTCTTGGAGTCATAGCCAGCGGTATATCGCCCCTCCCACCGGCTGTCCTTCCGCTTGCGGATATTCCCTTCGCCGTTGGCCCGTTTCTTTGCCATGGTGATCGCCTCCTTTGCAGCAACACAACATATGAGCTGGATGTGATGATTTTCTCTGCCGCAGAGGTGGATACAAACTTTGATGTCAATGTCCTGACAGCGTCTAACGGGGTAATTATAGGAACTTTGGGAGGACATCCGGACACAGCGGCAGGTGCCAAGCTGGCGGCAGATGAACGCCAAGCTGAAAAGCTGTACACCGGTGCCATGAAGGACCACACTATGTACGTCATCCCCTATCTGGAAATCAAGCGGAAACATGGGATGAGAAGTAATTTGGCTGCGGCGTGTCTCGCGCAGGTTTCTCTCCCATAGGACGTTCCGTTTTGTTCCGCATCACAGGAAGGGTTTGTAGAGCAGTATGCAATCTGCTATAATACAAGCAGTCAAATCGGAGCGGGTTCCTCTGCCCCTCCGGAAAGGGGCGTACAATATGGCGGGAGCCACCTTATACACGGTGATTGTCGCGGACGACGAGGACGAGCTGCGGGAGGCAGTCTGCACCATGATTCCATGGGAGGAGCTGGGCTTCCGTCTGGCGGGCAGTGCCGGCAATGGGCTGGACGCCCTCCAGCTGGTGGAAAAATACGAGCCGGATCTGCTGCTCACCGACATCCGGATGCCCTTTATCTCGGGCATCGAGCTGGCCCGGCAGGTGCGGGAGGTGCGCCCGGCCACCAACATCGCCTTCCTGAGCGGCTATGATGACTTCGCTTACGCCCAGCAGGCCATCCAGTACAACATCATCAGCTACATGCTCAAGCCCCTGACCATCGAGGGCCTGGGAAAGGAGCTGCGCGCCATCCGCCAGAAGATCGATGCCCAGTACGCCCTGTTCCGCAAGTCCGGCCCGGTGGGGGGCGAGCAGAAGGTGCGCGCCGCCGAGGTGATGCCCCTGGTGCTGGACGGCTATGCCGAGCCGGAGCCGGAGGCCCAGCTGGAGGCCTATGCCAGAGAGGTGGGGCTGCTGCGGGATGTAGAGGACAGGCCGTGCTATACCGTAATGGTGTCCACCCTTCTCAGCAGGGAAGGCACCAACCGCACCACCCCCTCCTTCGCGGCCTCCATTGACCGGCTGGCCGCCAAGTACCTGCGCAGCGTCAGCTTCTTTTCCGGCGGCAAGGTGGTGACGGTGCTGCTGGGCAACCCCTCGGATTTTGAGGAGTATCTGCACATCCTGGCCGACGAGCTTCCCCAGATGGCCCGGCGGGCCCTGGACGGTCGGTGCCGCATGGGAATCAGCCGGATGGTGCGCTCCCTGGCCAGCCTCCACGGGGCCTACCGGGAGGCGGTGGAGGCCCTCCGCCAGGGCGAGCACAGCGGGGAGGGCGCCCAGTTTATCCGGGATCTCGCCCCCGCTGTCCAGGGGGGAGAGCTGCTGTGCCAGCGGGCGCTGGAGCTGCTGGACCAGCGGTACATGGACGCAGACCTTTCCCTGGTGTCCCTGAGCGGGATGCTGGACGTGAGCCCCAACCATCTGAGCGCCTGCATCAAGAAATACGCCGGCGACACCTTTATCAATATCCTGATTCGCCGGCGGATGGAGGCGGGGAGGGAGCTGGTGACCGGCACCGAACTGAAGCTGCAGGAGATCTCCCGCCGCTGCGGGTACACCGATCAGCACTATTTCAGCTACTGCTTCAAAAAGTACTGCGGCGAGTCCCCCAACGCCATGCGCCGCCGGCTGAGCGCGGAAAGGACGGGTGAGGGCGCTTGAAGCGGAGATACCGGGGTCTGCCTACCACCACCATCCTGGTGACTGTGGTGGTGAGTGTGGTGGCCATCATCCTGTGCTGCTGCATCCTGCTGTTTCTCAACCGCTACCGCGGCGCCATGGTGCAGAGCGCCCGCACCAGCACTGCCCAGGCGGTGTCCCAGGTGTCCAACACCGTGGGTAGCTATCTCCAGGGTATGGAGCAGGCCATGGATCGGGTGGAGCAGGCCATGGCGGAGGCGCCGGACGACCGGGACAGGCTGCTCTCCGCCTTTCTCCTCTTCCGCCCCGACGTGGTGGCCATCACCAGCTATTCGGAGACCGGGGAGCTGACGGACTGCTGGGCCCTGGAGCGGGAGCCCCGGGATGACATCCTCCAGAACCTCTCCTTTGACCCGGTGCGGGCCATGGCCAGCGACAGCGCCTATCTGACGGCTCCCCATGTGGAGAGCATCTTTGAGAGCTACTATCCCTGGGTGGTCACCATGACCGCCCCGCTGGAGACCGGGCGGGACGCCGCCTGGGTCTCCCTGGATCTCAGCTTTTCCAGCATCTCCAGCTACATCAACGACGTGGGCATCGGCCAGCGGGGCTACTGCTTCCTGATGGACGGGGACGGCACCATCGTCTACCACCCCCAGCAGCGCCTGCTCTACGCGGGGCTGAAGTCGGAGGACACCTCCGGCCTGGCGGCCCTGGCCGACGGCACCTACGCCGACGACACGGTGATCTACTCCCTGTCCAGCGTACAGGGGGGCGCGTGGCGGGTGGTGGGCGTCAGCTATGTGGACGAGCTGGTCAACCAGAATATGCGGGCCATGCTCCGGCTCTCCGTGGCCATGGCGGCGGTGATCCTGGCGGCGGCACTGCTGACCAGCTGGCTCCTCTCCCGGCTGCTGGGCCGCCCCCTGCGGGGACTGGCCGCCGCCATGGAGCGGTTCGAGCGGGATGCCGACCGCTTCGCCTACCGCCCGGTGGGGGGCACCCGGGAGGTGCGGGAGCTGTCCAACTCCTTCGGACACATGGTGGTGCGCATCCAGCGGCTCATGTCCACCGTGCGGGAGGAGGAGGTCAACCTGCGCAAGACGGAGCTGAAGGCGCTTCAGGCCCAGATCAATCCCCACTTCCTCTATAACACGCTGGACTCCATCGCCTGGATGTGTGAGCAGGGCCGCAGCGCCGAGGCGGTCAGCATGGTGCACGCTCTGGCCCGGCTGTTCCGCATCAGTATCAGCAAGGGTCACGAGCTTATCCCCATTGCCAAGGAGATCGAGCACGCCGAGAGCTACCTCCAGATCCAGAAGTACCGCTACAAAAACCGCTTTACCTATGAGTTCCGGGTGGAGCCGGACTGCCTGGACTACTACTGCAACAAGATCACCCTCCAGCCCATTCTGGAGAACGCCATCAACCACGGGCTGGAGCTGATGGTGGACGAGGGGCACATCACCGTGGAGATCTGCCAGGAGGGGGACGCCATCCTCTTCCGGGTGGAGGACAACGGGGTGGGGATGAGCCAGGAGCAGGTGAACGCCATCCTGACCCGCGCCCCCGGGGAGAACGCGGGCATCGGCATCCGGAACGTGGATGAGCGGCTGAAGATCTACTTCGGCAGCCAGTACGGGCTGCATATCACCAGCGAACCGGACGTGGGCACCTGTGTGGAGATCCGGATGCCCAAGGTAAGGGGGGACGAGCATGGGCAGAACTGAACGGGCCGCCGTGGGCCTTGCGGCGGGGCTGCTGCTCCTGAGCGCCTGCGGGGCAAACACGCCGCCGGCCCCCCTCCACTCGGTGACGCTGGTGGCCAAATCCACCCAGACGGAGTTCTGGCTGTCCGTCTTTGCCGGGGCAGAGGCCGCCGCCGCCGAGTACAACCTGGAGCTCACCACCGTGGGACCGGAGACGGAAGAGGACTACGAGACACAAAATGAGATGATTGCCCAAGCGGTGGAGGCGGGGACGGAGGCCCTGGTCTTTTCCGCCATCGACTTTGAAAAGAACGCCCCCGCCGTGGATGCCGCCGCCCAGGCAGGCGTCCGCATCGTGTCCATCGACAGCGGTGTGGACTCCAGCCAGGTGAGCACCTATATCGGCACCGACAACTACGCCGCCGGACAGATGGCGGCCCAGGCGGCCCTGGAGCAGGTGGAGGGCCCCCTGTCCGTGGGGCTGGTCAACTACGACGAGGGCACCGCCAACGGCCAGGAGCGGGAGCGGGGCGTGCTGGACGCCCTGGCCCGGTGCGGCCGGGCCAGCGTGGCCGCCGAGATCACCACCCTGGTGGACGCCGGGCAGGCCCGGGAGGACACCGCCGCCCTGCTGGCCGGGCACCCGGACATCAACGTCCTGGTGGCCTTCAACGAGCCCACCAGCGTTGGGGCCGCCCAGGCGGTGGAGGAGCTGGGGCTGGAGGAGCAGGTGTTCCTGGTGGGGTTTGACTCCAATGTGGCCACCATCGAGGGCCTCCAGACCGGGAGCGTGGACGCCCTCGTGGTTCAGAACCCCTATGCCATGGGCTATCTGGGGGTGGAGAGCGCCTACCGGCTCCTCACCGGGCAGGCGGAGGAGCTGGCCCCCATGGTGGACACCTCCACCCAGATCGTTTATCGGAGCAACCTGTTTTCTCTGGACAGCCAAAAGGCGCTCTTCGCCTTCGGATAGTCCTATTGTTGGTCATTATGCCAGATATTTTGTGCAATTTTTTGATAAATCATACAAGTTGAATGAAAATTTGCCCGTGGTTCCGTGTTTTTTTCCCTTGTTTTTTGGTTAGCAGTGCCTTAAGATAAAAATGTAGCGTGCAGGGAACAAAGGAACCCTGCGGAACTTTGGGAAAAGGAGAATTGTCATGAAAAAGATTCTTGCACTGTCTCTGGCCGCTGCCATGACGCTGGGCCTGGCCGCCTGCGGCGGCGGCACCACCACCGCCGAGAGCAGCACCCCGCCCGCCGGCGAGACCACCCCTGCCACCGGCGCCCCCTCCGCCGAGGTCACCAACGCCCAGAAGCCCCTGGTGTGGTTCAACCGCCAGCCCTCCAACAGCACCACCGGCGAGCTGGACATGAGCGCTCTGACCTTCAACGACAATACCTACTACGTGGGCTTCGACGCCAATCAGGGCGCCGAGCTGCAGGGCCAGATGGTTCTGGATTACATCGAGGCCAACATTGACACCCTGGACCGCAACGGCGATGGCGTCATCGGCTATGTCCTGGCTGTGGGCGATATCGGCCACAATGACTCCATTGCCCGTACCCGCGGCGTCCGCTCCGCTCTGGGCACCGCCGTGGAAGTGGACGGCAACGTGGACTCCACGCCCGTGGGCACCAACCTGGACGGCACCTCCACCTATGTGAAGGACGGCTCCATTGAGATTAACGGCACCACCTATACTGTGCGTGAGCTGGCCTCTCAGGAGATGAAGAACTCCGCCGGCGCCACCTGGGACGCCGCTACCGCCGGCAACGCCATCAACACTTGGTCTGCCTCCTTCGGAGACCAGATCGACGTGGTGGTTTCCAACAACGACGGCATGGGCATGGCCATGTTCAACGCCTGGTCCCAGGCCAACAACGTCCCCACCTTCGGCTATGACGCCAACGCCGACGCGGTGGCGGCCATTGCCAACGGCTACGGCGGAACCATCAGCCAGCACGCCGATGTGCAGGCCTACCTGACCCTGCGGGTGCTGCGCAACGCCCTGGACGGTGTGGATGTGGATACCGGCATTGGCACCGAGGACGACGCGGGCAACGTGCTCAGCGACGACGTGTACTACTATGACGAGGCCAGCCGCTCCTACTACGCTCTGAACGTGGCCGTCACCGCAGAAAACTACCAGGACTTCCTGGACTCCACCGTGACCTACGCGCCTGTGTCCAACCAGCTGGATGCCTCCGCCCATCCCGAGAAGAGCGTGTGGCTGAACATCTACAACGCCGCGGATAACTTCCTGTCCGCCACCTATCAGCCCCTGCTGCAGAACTACGACGATCTGCTGAACCTGAAGGTGGAGTACATCGGCGGCGACGGCCAGACCGAGGCCAACATCACCAACCGCCTGACCAACCTGGACAGCTATGACGCCTTTGCCATCAATATGGTGAAGACCGATAACGCCGCCTCCTATACCTCCATCCTCAGCCAGTAATGGCCCGGGAAGCGAGGCGGGACGCCTCACAACTGTGACATGACAGACCGCCGTTAGGGAGAAGGATCTCTTCCCGGAGGAGCGCGGCGCTCCCCCGGGAAGGGACTCTCCCTAATGGTGTATCTGAAAAGCCCCGGCCTCTGCCCCGGCTTTTCAGATGCACCATGGCGGCGGATTGCAAAAATTCCCAGCAGAATCAGGGGTTTCGCTGAAACTGCTAAAGGAGCATCAAAC
>DWYU01000136.1 GCA_019118505.1 Candidatus Oscillibacter excrementavium | reverse complement strand
CCGGATCTGAGATCCTCCTATGTCTTTGCCCGACACCCGAAACAGGAAAAAGAAACCGTATTTGTGAACCGGTATTTCTTTGACCATGCCATCAGCTTCTACATCTTTGACCTGATGAACGGACTGCAGCACGGCCATGCACCCAGCCGGTGCTGCGGCTGCGGAACATACTTTCTCACCACCAACGGCCACATGCCGAAATACTGCGATGGCATTGCGCCTCAGAATAACCGCATGACTTGCCGGCAGTACGGCGCCATGATGCGGCAGAAGGAGCAAAATAAACAGCACCCTGTCTACCGTCTGTTCACCACCCGCACCAACACCATCCGCAAGCACCACCAGAGAGGAAAGATTTCCGACGAGCTGCGCAATGAAGCGCTGTATGTGGCGGAGAACCTGCGGGATAAGGCGCTCATGGACAACGACTATGCCGCCAGCGGCTATGCACACGACATGGAGCAGGAAGCGATCTATGCCCAGGCGAGAGCGCGCCTTGCCCGGGAGGACGGGCCATGAGCATGTACCGCTGCGACGATTTCTGCCCGAGCAACGAGGAGCTTGCACTGCGGATACAGGACGGCGATCCGCAGGCCGCCCCGCTCCTGCTTTCCCAGAACGAGGGATATCTGACCATGCTGGCCACAAGCTACTGCGAGCAGTTTTCTCAGGACTTTCTGGTGGACGACCTCAAGCAGGAGGGGGCGCTGGCACTGCTGGACGCGGCGACGCGGTTTGATCCATCTATGGGAACCAAGTTGCTGACCTATGCGACTCCCGCCATTGAGACGGCCATGCGGGACTGCGCCGCCCAGGGTTCCTTCTCTCTGTCGCTCCCGCTGGACCGTTACCGCCAGCTGCGCCAGGTGGCGTTCCTCTATGCCACACACGAGCAGGAGGATGCCGAAACAGATTTGCTGTCTGCCATCCAAGAGAAGCTGACGGTCTCTGCTAAAGTCGCCAAGCGTCTGCTGGAAGAATACCGTACCGTGTTTCAGATTGAGTCTCTGGGCGAGCGTGTCTTTGACCTTAGTTGTGGTGGTGACCCCGCCAGGGCCTACGACCGCTTCATGCGCCATACGCTGCTCCTCCAGCGTATGGAGGAGATACTCAAGCCCAGAGAGCTGAATTTGGTGCGCTGTTATTTGGGAATTGGCCAACCTAACGAGCAGAGCATGACCTTTCAGGAACTTGCTATCCGTCTCAACTACAACGGCCCCAGCGGCGCGGAGAAAGCATATAAGGCTGCCATCCGGAAACTGAGAAAACAGTTGAACAATGGTGCTTACGGTCAGTGGCTCTCCATCCAGAAAGCCATTCAAGCCGCACGCCGGGAGGCCAGCAGAGAGATAGAGTACCGTTCACCCCAGTCCACATGGCTGAATTCCCAAGAGCTGATTCGGGGGTTTTTGTGCCGGATTGCTATGCTGGCCGATGTATATCGTATCCTCCATGAACCTCAAGAAACAGACCAAGACGCATAGTTTCAAATTTCATACCCAAGGTCACCCCTCTTGGATATGGTTATAACACTGACAATCTGTTACCTTACCAGAAAACCAGAAAGCACAGACTGAGTGATACTGCCAGTGGCTAATTTCCATACTTGTTTCGGTATGACTTTTCCCATCTGGCGCGATTCTCCTTTTTACGGTAAAATGAAAATGGAAGAGTATACAGCACAGGCTTACCGAAATTCAAAGGAGATAAAAACATTCCGGCATTCGCAAAGTCCATGTTTGATTGGATTTATTTGATCTCGGACATTACATCTGGTATTTTGATGATTCAGGTCAACAAAGATAAAAGATATTAGACAATTTTGCCTCTTCAGTCGGACTGGCTGAGGCGGGCTTCCGGCAATGATGGAGAGGAGAGGGGTATATGCCAGAAACCACAAGCAAATTATTCCATAAGCTACGCAGCCGAGAGAGTGGTAAGGCTGTTTTGGACCAGGAGCGGACGGCCCCAACCTGCGCGCAAGTCCTTCGGGAGCTGTTGGAGCAAATAGGACTATCGGTTCCGGAGTGGATCGCTGCCGCCGATATCAGTAAGTCCTACGCATATCAGGTTCTGCGGGGGGAGCGAATCCCGGGCCGAGACATCCTGCTGCGCACGGCGTTGGTACTGAGACTTTCCTTGAAAGAGGCCCAGCGCCTGCTGGCGGTGGGCGGTTGTGGGGCGCTCTACCCCAAAATACGCCGAGACGCGGCAGTGATTTTTGCCCTGAACCAGCACATGACCCTTCTGGAAACAGAGGACCTGCTTGCCTCCCTACCCGAGCGTAGCCTCTATGCCAGGGAGAGCTGATATGGAGACACGGGAACAGTTTTTGCGGGAGTATCAGGCGCAGGTGCTGGACAAGCTGGTGCTGCCTCCTGGTCTAAGAGAACAATACAGCCCCCAGGCCTGCCTGAAGGATGGAGAACGGCAGGTGTACCTGGTTCATGATCAGACTGGCTGGCCGGCGGTGCTGAAACTCCAGCCGACGGGGCGCGAGGACACGCTGCGGCAGGAATATGACCTTCTGCGGGGTCTGCGGCACCCCCAACTTCCCCAGCCCATGGCCTATCTGGAATGGGAGGGGAAGGAGTATCTCATCCGGGAATATGTGGACGGTGTCAGCCTCCATGAACAGGTAACGGCCCAGGGCCCCCTTTCTCCAGACAAGGTACGGGAGGTAGCGCTATCCCTATGCCAGGTGCTAAGCTATCTGCACAGTCAAACTCCGCCGGTCATCTGTCGGGATGTCAAGCCCCAGAATGTGGTTATGGACCCAACCGGACGGTGTCATCTTATTGACCTGGGGGCTGCCCGGTGCTACCGGCCAGAGCAACAGGGGGATACGGTGTTTCTTGGAACCCAGGTCACCGCTCCGCCGGAGCAGTTTGGCTATCAGCAGACCGATCAGCGCTCCGACCTTTATAGCTTGGGCGTGCTCATGCGCTTTTTACTCACCGGCAGCTTTGAACCCTCCAAACAGGACATCGGTCCTAACGATCTATGCCGTGTGATCCGGCAGTGCACCGCCTTTGACCCGAAAAACCGCTATACCTCCGCCGGTGCGGTGTACCGGGCACTGAAATACCGCTGGCAGAGACGGGGTGCGGCGGCTGCCGCCGGCGTGGCATGTGCGGCAATAATTTTCGGCATTTTATGGGGCTCCGCCGCTGAGGCGCAGCCGCAGTCATCCCTGCTGGAGGATGCCCTTCGTCTGGAGTTGCAACTGGAGAACGGGGAGCCCATTCCTATAGAGCGGCTGGGAGAGGTGGAGCAGCTGCTGGTATGCGGAGAGACTTTAATGGGCACCCTTCAGGAGCACGAGGAACAAGTCGGTTTTGCCCACGACCGCTATGCAGTTGAGACCACCCATGGGGACATCGGCGACGGTGACCTGGAGCTTTTGGCGCAGTGTACCAACCTGCGGGTATTGATCCTGGACTACCAGCAGATCACCGATTTGTCCCCCTTGGCTGATCTTCCCCTGGAGTATCTCAGTCTCACGGGAAACCAGATTTCCGATCTGAGCCCGCTGGTCAGCCAGACGGAGCTGCGGGTGCTGGATCTGGGGGAAAACCCCGTGAGATCTGTAGAGGTGCTGGCCGGGCTGACCGCGTTGCAGGAGGTGACACTGGAGGCAACTGGGATCACCTCGGTAGAGACCTTTGAGGGAAGCGGCATTCAGTCTCTCAACGTGCGCGGTACTTGGGTCACGGACTTTTCCCCGCTGGAGTCCTGTCCCAGCCTCAGCCGACTGGTCGTAGGGGAACTGCCCAGCGGGGCGGTAGAAACCCTGGCGGGACTGACCGGTCTGGTAGAACTGCGGCTATACTCCACACAGGAGGTGGATCTGTCCCATTTTGCAGGATTTCAAAAGCTTCAGGATCTGGATCTGTACGGCTGTACGCTTCTTCACTCTGAGACACTGACCCATTTGCCCAGCCTCCGCCTTTTGAACCTCGGCGAGACAGGGGTAAACGACCTGTCTTTTTTGACTGAAATGCCCGCTATGACGGATGTAGACTTGCGGAACAATCCTCTTACCGACCTCACTCCACTGCTGGACTGTCCCTGGCTTACGCTGCTGACCCTCAGTCCCCGGCACCAGCCTTTAGTGCAGGAGCAGCTAACCCAGGCGCCGTTCCAGATCCAGTATCAGTAAATTCCCCGAGTGCGCTGCCTGCGCACCACTTTTCTGTCCATATGTGGTATGCTAAAAATATCTTAGCTTAGGCGGACCATGAAGGAGGAATATAACATGAGACGAAACAGATGGTGTGCCATTATACTTGCAGGATGCCTGCTGCTGGCGCTTTGCGCCTGTTCCGGCACAGACACCCCTGCGCCAACCGATGATTCCAGTGCACTCCAGGGGAATGATTCCGTCGGCGATGCTGCCGGGGTGCAGTACGATTACCAGCTGAAGGCGGGGGAGACAACCGAAGTCTATGATGTAACCTTTGACCAGATGGTCACAGTAACCGTCGATCCGGCCAGTACACGGAATGGCTCCCTTGATTTGCGCAGCGGCATCTATTTTGACAACTGCACCTTCAACGGCGGCCTTACGATCCTGGGCGACTATCACGCTATGGTCAGCTTAGGCGGTGGCTGTTCCTTTGGGGATGGTTCCATCGTAACCTGCAAAGAGGTTACATCCGGAGCTGCCAAAGAGACTACCATGGAAGATAACTTCGTCAAAGTGTTTGTCGCCTGCGAAGGTGTCACAGTGGAAACGGAATGCGCCGTCGGTGTGGTGACGGGCGGCCCCGATTTTGTCTTTAACGGCACGACTTACAGTAAAGAGGAGATTGCGCCGGATACGGCCTTCTTGGGCGTTTATAGCATTTATGAGAATGACAGTATGTCCTATGTGAAGCTGGCCATCGGTGAAGATGACAGCATAGAAGTGTTAGAATGACTGCCTAACTGTGGGAAAGGCCCACTGCCAATGAGAATGGCAGCGGGCCATTTCTCAATTGTTTGAGGTCTGCAGAGCTGTGCGCAGCCACCTGGCGGTTTTTGCTTTTGTGTTTGTTTCATTGTACGGGCGGGGATAGAATACCATCATTTTTATATGCAGAAAAATGGAGGGATTCACGATGAAAAAGTTGACGGTGCTGCTGCTGGCGGGCTGTATGCTGGTTTCCCTTGTAGCCTGTGGCGGAAACATGGGGACGAGCGCTTCTTTCGAGACGGCAAACCTGACTGCAGACGAGCCAATACCCACAGACGAACTGGAGCGCGCCGCTTGGTATGGTTTTTTGCCGGAGGATGCGGGGGATCCGGACAGCGCCGTTACCTGGGCCCAGTTTTGTGCCATGCTCGGGCAGGTTATTTCCCTGTATGACGAGAGCAGGCTGCCGGCGTGGGAGGAGGAGACTGTCGACGCGCCGGAGGAAGAAATGAGGCGGGATGGCGGCATGGTGGCGCTGCTGTTTGGGGCAAAAGCCATGGGGCTGACCTCCTTTAACGCATTGGCCGGAGACTATTTGGGGGAATACGCCGGCCGGGTGTGGGAGGTGGTTACCATGGACTATCCCGTCTTTGACTGGAACACGCCCATTGATCTGGGGCACGGCTGCGCGGACAACAACCATGTAGGCCCGGCCTATGACTTCTCCCAGCGGCGGGTTTCTCTGGTTTCCGGCCTTCCCCTGCTGGAGTTTGACGACGGGGGCGATCTGCGGCTGGAGTAGCCCTTTACGCTGAGAGAGGCGGCCCTGGCCGCCCTGCGCCTCTATGAGTCGGATGAGTCCTGTGCCGCGCCAGCCATAGAGGCCTGGGATGAGGCCTTTCTTTCCAACCCGGAGGTCCAGGCAATCCTGACCCGGGCGGATGAGCGCCGGGAAGCCATCCGGAGCAGTGAAACGGCCATCGTCAAAAGCCATATCTTTGTCAAGGGCGAGACTTACACCGGCACAGCCTACTACATCTCCAACGGCGGCAGCGATGAAAACGACGGACTCAGCCCGGAGACCGCCTTTGCCACCCCGGCGGCTCTGGATAACGTGACGCTTCAGTACGGCGACGCGGTGTTCTTTGAGCGGGGCAGCGTGTGGCGGGGGGTCAGTCTGCCCAGCTCGGCCGTGTGGACAGAGGGGGTCACCTTCTCGGCCTACGGGGAGGGGGAAAAGCCCCGGTTTCTGGGCTCCCTGGAAAACGGGGCCGGCGGGGAGAAGTGGAGTCTCGCCTATGAGGGGGCGGACGGGAAAAAGATCTGGGTCTATTGTACCGAGATGACCGAGGTGGCCGGCATCGTGTTAAACGAGGAGACCGTGGCAAACCGGGACAAGGCCTACTGGAACGGCAGCGAATATCTGGTGGTGGATGAGAACTACTGGCCCCTGGAGGAGGGGACCGTCTACTCAGTTGAGGAGCACCTGCCCGATTTGTACTGCTTCCCCGACCTGCGCTACCCGGAGGGGCGTCAGGGCCTCTACAACGACCGCATCTTCCACACCTGGAATGAAGACACCGACGGCTACGACTATGTGACAGGCAGGCTGTACTTCCGCTGTGACGCTGGAAATCCGGGGGAGCTCTACGACAGCATCGAGTTCATCCAGCCCTTCCCCCTGGTGGATGGCTTTGCCGACAGCCAGGTGTACGACAACCTGTGCATTCTCTTTTCCTCCATGACCTTCGTCAGCGGCAGCGCTGACGGCGTTCCCACCGGCAACCACAGCGTCATTCAGAACATGGAGGTGGGCTTTATGGGCGGGAATGTCACCGGATATGTGCCCGATGCCGGATCTGATGACCACATCTCCTACAACTGCGGCTCCATGGGCTACAACGGGGGAGGCATGGCCTTCAACGGCAGTGGGATCACCGTTCGGAACAACTATGTCCACCACACCTTCCAGGAGGGTATCGCCCTGGAGCTGTTTGCAGACTGTCCCGCCATGACGGACGATACCATCTCCGGCAATCTTATAGAATACTGTACCCAAGCCATTCTCCTGTGCAACTGGGACGAGGAGGTGGTGGACGGCCATATCTTCCGAAATATTGTGGTAGAGGACAATCTGGTGCTGTACTCCGGTCAGGACAACTGGTTCAACAGCGCCTGGGAGGAGGCCTTCTGTGACGCGGTTGTCCTCCAGGGTGGGCCCTGCGCTCATGACGGCACCGTTCAGGTGCGGAACAACACCTTTGCCTTTGCATCGGGAGCGCTGATCCTGGTGGACCGGTACTCAGAAGAATACAGCCGTATTTTCACGGACAACACCTATATGCAGAACCCCGGTGGTACCGGCCTTTACCTGGCGGACAGCGGCACCGCCCTTACGCTGACAGAGGGCATTGCGATTCTGTGTGATAATGGAGCTGTAGTGATCGAGGGCTGATTGGGTCTGGCTGTGGCATGGACGAAAGCGGAATTTCCACCGGTTTCCAATGTCCCAACGCAATATTCTGAACAATGGAGGGATGCACGATGAAAAAGAGGCGCATTGCACTCATACTGGCTTTGGCAATGTGTATTTGCCTTGCCAGCTGCGGACGGGGTGCGGAAGGTGATATCGCCAGTTCTGCTAAGGAGCCCTCAAACGCCCCCATGCCAACGGACGAATATGAGCGTGCGGTCTGGTATGGCCTGGCCGATGGGACGGACGATCCAGAGCGGGATATCACGCAGGGAGAATTTGACGCCATGCTGACCCGGCTGGTAGCGCTTTATAAACCGGAGGCCATGGAGACGTGGCAGAACACCTCCTACGCCAAAGAGGGCGATGACGCCAGCGTGTTCCGATTTCACGGGGCGATTCAGCTTCTGTACGCGGCGGAGGCCATGGATATCGCCACCCTGCCGGATGGCGGCTATCCCACTCTGGACAACCAGTCCGTGGATTGGTCTGCCTTCTGGTCCATGGGCTGGGAGGAAACAGACGGCTGGAGCGAGGACACCTTCTCCGAGCCCAGTGAAGCTATGACAGAAGCTTGGGTCTACGACAGTGAGGTCTATTCTCATTTTCACGGCGGAATCAACTATGGGAGCAGCCGCCTCTCCCGGGTCAGCGGCAAGCCCCTTCTGGATATTGATGCGGAAGGGGGAACCTACCTGCGACTCATGGATTTTCTGACCTATCGGGAGGCGGCCGTAGCTGTGCTGCGCCTGTACGAAAGCAATCCGGAAATTGCAGCCCTGTTTCCTGAGGATGAAGCCTCCGCCGCCGTGGCAGAGGAACTCCTGGCCCAGGCGGAGGAGCGCCGGCAGGCTATTTTGAACAGTGAAACGCAGATTGAGTATACGGGCACCGCTTATTATCTCTCCAACGACGGTGATGACAGCGCCGACGGGACCAGTCCGGAAACCGCCTGGACCACCATCGCCCGGCTGAACCGTGCACAGCTTCAAAAGGGAGACGCGGTATTTTTCCGGCGGGGTGACACCTGGCGGAACGAAATGCTGCTTCCACAGCCATATGTGACCTACTCTGCCTACGGCGAAGGAGCGAAACCCCAGCTCATCGGCTCACCCGAAAACGGGGCGGACCCGGACAAGTGGTCGCTGCTGGAGGGAACGGACAACATCTGGGTATTCTATCGGGACCTGCCCGACTGCGGGATGATCGTGCTGGATGAGAAGCAATCGGCTGAGAAGATCCTGGGCTTCTGGGACGGAGCGCAGTATCTGGACTATATTGGCCCGGACAACAGAACCATCAGCGAATCCATTCCACCGGAAGAAATACTCTCCGCCGGCCCCTTCGTGGTGACGGAGCAGCTGGATCGGAACCTCACCTTCTTCTCCCAGGCGGACAGCGAACTTCCGGACTCTCTGCCCATCTACCTCATGGGCGCCTACGCAGAATATACGGACGATGGCTGCCTGGCATACCGGACCCAGGGTCCCCTCTACTTCCGCTGTGACATGGGAAATCCCGGAGAGATTTACGACAGCATCGAATTTGTGACTCCCGTGCCTGTTGTGGAGGTTCTGGCGGAAGGAACCGTGCTGGACAACCTCTACATCGGTCTGTCTCAGAGCACCATCACATACACGCATAATGCGGACAACTGCAAGGTGCAAAACTGTGAAGTGGCGTGGATCGGCGGCTGTATCTATGCTTACAGTTTTGAGAATCTGGTGGGCAATCCCAGCGGTGTGACACGCTTTGGAGACGCCATCAACGGTGCCAGCAGTCATGTGACCGTGCAAAACAACTATATCCATAACATCACGGAATGCGGGTTGGGTATTGAAATGCTCAATAGCGACAGCCCGGCCCCGGAGGACATCCACTACATCGGGAATCTTCTCTACCACGTGGGCTCCAGCCTGGGTTATATGAACCGGGCCGAAGACGCCGATGAATCCTTTATGCTTAGAAATTGCACATTTGAAAATAACATGGTTCTCTTTTCCGGTCTGGGCGCAGAAAACTCTTTCAATGAAGCCTGCGCATTCGCCGTGGACGGAGGAAGCAATCCCCAGGAGGGCTGTGCGGTGCGGGATAATGTGTTCTTCTGCTCCCGGGATGCGCTGCTTTTCTGGACGCTGTGCGACGCGGAGATGCTGCCGGAATTCTCCGGCAACCAGTATATCCAGTACAACAGCTACCCGTACCTCTATGTGATTGAGCCATACCAGAAATGCTGGGCGGATCAGGCGGGGTATGTGGTGCGGGAGTTTCTGGGAGACGAGACCGGCAGCTATACGACACTTTACTCCTTCAGCTGGGATACGCTGAACTGGTAAAGCCTTACGGGTATCTTTTTGTCCATTCATGGCATTAAGCCCCATAGGTTCACATCGTGTACCTATGGGGCTTAGCCCTACACATGGTTTCATAATGATTTCAGTCGTTATTCCACTAAGGTGACATCACCTTTAGGGTCCAGTGCCGCAAGGTGCGTGAGTTCGCTCCTACTACCCGTATGCAAATGCTCGATTCTATACTGCAATCTGGATTCTATGTTGACTAAGGTGGGAGAAGTTCTTTGAAAATGAAACAGCCGCAAGTCATCGTTCGATGACTTGCGGCTGTTTCATTTGCTCCGTACCGGTAGTGCCCCTGGGGGTTCAGTTCGTTTCCCTATGAGATGGAGCACTTCGCATCCTCCTGTTTTTTTATGATGTAGGGTTTCGATCAGTCCGCGCACAGGCCGGCGGTGATGATGGCCATGGAGTAGACCTCCTGGGCATTGCAGCCCCGGGACAGGTCGTTGATGGGGGCGTTCAGACCCTGCAGGATGGGGCCGTAAGCCGCGAAGGAGCCCAGCCGCTGGGCGATCTTGTAGCCAATGTTGCCGGCGTTGATGTCCGGGAAGATGAAGGTGTTGGCATGACCGGCCACGGCGGAGTCGGGGCACTTGGTCTGGGCCACCTTGGGAGACACGGCGGCGTCGAACTGCAGCTCGCCATCCATTGCCAGGTCGGGACGGGCAGCCTTGGCCTTGGCACAGGCGTTGCGCATCTTGTCCACGTCCTCGCCCTTGCCGGAACCCAGGGTGGAGTAGCTCAGGAAAGCCACCTTGGGATCGATGCCGAAGGTCTTGGCGGTCTCGGCGGTCTCAATGGCGATCTCCACCAGCTCGTCCTCGGTGGGCTTGATGTTGATGGCGCAGTCGCCCATGGCCAGGACCTCGCGGTCGCCGGTGGCAGAGGGACGGACCAGAATGAAGCAGGAGGAGACGATCTTGCTGCCGGGCTTGGTCGTGATGATCTGCAGTGCGGGGCGGACCGTGTCGGCGGTGGAGTAGGTGGCGCCGCCCAGCAGGGCGTCGGCATAGCCCATCTTCACCAGCATGGTGCCGAAGTAGTTGGCCTGCTTCAGGAGCTTGCGGCACTCCTCCTCGGTCATCTTGCCCTTGCGCAGCTCCACCATCAGGGCCACCATCTTGTCCATGTCGGCAAAGCTCTCAGGGTCAATGATCTCGGCGCCCCGGATGTTGAAGCCGGCTTCCTCAGCGGCCGCCTGGACCTCCGCGGGATTTCCCACCAGAACGGGGGTCAGGAAGGTGCCGGACAGCAGACGGGCGGAAGCCTCCAGAATGCGGGGATCCGTGCCCTCCGTAAAGACGATCTTCCGGGGATGGGCTTTCAGCTTCTTAATCAAGAATTCAAACATACTGATTTCCTCCAAAAAAGATGGATTTGGGAACGTATTCACACCAATCCCATTATACACGACTCTCCGGCGGGGTCAATTAAAAATTACAAATATCATTACAAAATTTTACGGGATTTTCACAGCGCCTCCTGTCAAAAGTGCGGGATTCCACCAGATGCTGTGGTATGAAAAATGGCAGAAACACAAGAAATAGAGGAACTTTTTTAACAAATTTGGACTTGACTGGAAGCGGGAAATAGCGTATGATTACAAACGGTAACAAATTGTAACTATTTTGTGAGGCTTTTACGGAGACGATATGAGCGAGCATATGAGAAACAATCATCATTCTGCAAAGCAGTCCCGCCGTGGAGGCAAGCGCCTGTCCGCCCAGCAGCCGGACCAGAGCCGGCGCCGGGAGCCGCTGGAACAGCAGCCGGCCCCTGCGGCGGTAAAGCCCCTGATCCCGGAATGGGAGGAGGCGCCCGCGGCGTGTGAAGCGCAGGATCGGCGCCCCCGCCGGGGCCTGCGGGGGGCCGTGCGCTCCTGGCAGGACAGCGAGGGCGAGGTCAGCCCGGTGGTGACCGGCTGCAAGAGCCTGGCAGAAAAGGCAAAGGAGACCAGACGCCACTGGCGGCGGCTGGTGCGGGAGAAGAAGGCCAAGCGGTTTCCGGAGTCCGAGCGGCTGCCTGTGCAGATGCTGCTGCTGGTCTGGGGCATCCTGCCCACTCTGGGCAGCCTGCTGGGCGAGCGGGTCCGGGCCAACCGGAAGCAGCGGGGGGAGCGAGTCTCCGCCCTGCGGGCCAAGCTGGGCCGCCGCTGGCGCCTGCACCCGGCAATGCTGTTGTGCGGCGGCTGTGTGGCCGCGGCGGTGGGGCTGTTCTTTTCCGCCTACACCTTCGGCACCACGGTCCTGTATGACGGCGAGGTCATCGCCGCGGTGGGATCCCAGTCCGCGGCGGAAGAGGCCGCGGCGGACCTGGAGGCGGTCACCGCCCGGACGCTGGGCGAGAGCTACTCCATTGACGACTCCATGATCCAGTATTCCTCCGGCCTGCTGCGCCGGCAGGACGTGGTGGATGCCACCACGCTGGAGGAGGACCTGTCCCAGCAGATCGGCCTGGTGACCCAGGCCTACAGCCTGTACGTGGACGGTGAGCTGGTGGGCGCCACGCCCTATGAGGGGGCGCTGGAGGAGCTGCTGAACCAGCTGAAGAGCGGCTCCGCCAATGAGAACACCATCTCCTGCGAGTTCGCGGAGGACGTGGAGATCAAGCAGGAGTACGTGCCCACAGACAAGGTGATGAACCTGGGCTACCTGGCGGAGCTGCTGTACAGCACCAAGACCGCCGAGGTCACCTATACGGTCAAAGCCGGCGACACCTGGTCCGAGATTGCGGAGGACCACGACATGACCTCCAGGGAACTGCTGGCGATGAACCCCGGCTACGACATCGACAAGATCCAGATCGGCGAAGTGCTGACGCTGTCCGAGGCGGTGCCCTACCTGACCGTCACAGTGAAGCAGCGGGAGTACTATGTGGAGGATGTCATGTATGACATCGAGTACACGGATTCCGCAGATCTGTACAAGGGCGACTACAAGGTGGTTTCCTCCGGTGAGTACGGTGCCGCCGATGTGGTGGCCAACGTCACCTACGTCAACGGCGTGGAGACGGAGCGGACCATCCTCTCCTCCGTCACGCTGAAGGAGCCTGTAACGGAGCAGCGGCTCCAGGGCACCAAGGAGCGGCCCACCTGGTATCCCACCGGCACCTTCCGCTGGCCCATCAGCGGGCGGATCACCTCCGGCTTCGGCGGGCGGTCCTCTCCCGGCGGCATCGGCTCCACCAACCACCAGGGCATCGACATCGCCGGCAGCTACGGCACCCCGGTCTACGCGGCGGACGGCGGCACCGTCACCTACGCCGGCTGGATGGGCGGCTACGGCTACCTGGTGGAGATCAACCACGGCAACGGCTACGTGACCCGGTACGGCCACAACTCCAGCCTGACGGTCTCTGTGGGCCAGCACGTCTACAAGGGCCAGCAGATCGCCCGGGTGGGCTCCACCGGCAACTCCACCGGCAACCACTGCCACTTTGAGGTCCGCTACAACGGCGTGGCCCGCAATCCCCTGAATTACCTGCCCTGACGGGCCATACAAGGGCCCCCGGCTCCGGCCGGGGGCCCTTTTGCGCCTGCCGGCCGGAGCGGCGGCAAAAAGTTTCCAAATTCAGGCGGGAGAACTTGACAGTTTCTCCGGGAAAATGATATGGTAGGGGCAGATCGGAAACGTTTACGCCGGAGCCGCGGCGAGCCGCCTGCCCTGGCTGCGGGAACCAGCCGCAGGCAGCGCCCGGAGACTCCGGAAGAGAAGGAGGAAGAGAACCATGAAGGGAATTCCCAACGCGGAGCGCCAGCGCCTGGGGGCGCTGCTGGACCACGAGAGTCAGGAGGCGGTGATGGCCAGGATCCCCCAGTTCGCGGAGGCGGAGGTGGGGGCGCCGGTGCCGCCCCCGGCAGAGGTGCCGGAGGAACTGGGCCTGCTGGTATTCAATATGGAGCGGGGCGTCCATCTGGAGGAGCTGGGGGACTTCCTCCGGGACTGCCCGGACATCCGCCCCCTGGACGTGGTGCTGGCCAATGAGCTGGACGACGGCTGCGTCCGCTCCGGTGGGCGGAACACCGCCCGGGAGCTGGCGGAGCGGTTCGGCTGGAACTACGCCTACGGCCTGGAGTTCATCGAGCTGGTGAACGGGGAGGACCCCAAGGGCTTCCACGGGAACGCGGTGTTCTCCCGGTGGCCCATCCGCAAGGCCTGGACCATCCGGCTGCCGGAGCAGTACAACTGGTATTTTGACCGGCAGCGCCGAATCGGCGGCCGTTGTGCGGTGCTGGCGGAGCTGGACATCGGCGGACGGCCCCTGGGGGTGGCGTCCATCCACCTGGAGAACCGAACCCACGGCGAGGGCCGCCGGGCCCAGCTGGAGACGGTGCTGCAGGCGGCGGAGCGTCTGCTGCCCGGCATCCCGGTGGTGCTGGGCGGGGACCTGAACACCAACACCTTTGACGGCCGGGACAAGGACGCGATCCAGGAGATCGCCGGCAGTGCGGCGCTTCAGCGCCGCTGCCTGGAGGAGGTGGCCCGGTACGAGGCCGCCCTGCCGGAGGCGGAGGCGATGGGGTACCGGGCGGTGCCGGAGAAGCCTATCCTCACCCGGCGCAAGCCCCTGCCGGGGGGCGGCTGCCTGGGCCTGCGGCTGGACTGGCTCCTGCTGCGGGGCCTGACCCCCACGGCCAGCCGCACCATCTCCACCCGGACGGCGGACTGCACCTTTGCCCGGCCGGGCTCCGCCCTGGCCCGCTTCGCGGGGGAGGAACTCTCGGACCACAACGCCGTGTGGGCATCCTGCCGGATGGATTGACAACAGAAGAGACGACGCATACAGAGAGCGGCTGCCTTTTGGTGCCCCCTGACAGGGGTAACTTTGCAGGTGTCTGAACCCCCGGCAGATATTGCTTCGGCAGTATCTGCCGGGGACTTCTTTTTGTCTCACGCACCTTTGGCGGTGGACTGACCTTTCGGCTGTGGCAGTTCCACACAGCCAATGTCATTGTAGTGGATTTCTACTGTCTGCTGAGCGTGCTTGCTCCACTTCACATCCTTTTCGTGGACCACGATCTTTTGAATGAACAGCCGCAGCAACTCCGGCGTCAGCTCCTGGATGTCTGTGTACCGCTTTGCCAGGGAGATAAAGTGGTCGGTGCCGGACACCTGCTCCCGCAGCCTCTGGATGGCAGTTTCCTTTTCCGGGATGGCCTTGTTCAGCATTTCCATCTCCTGGGTGTAGCTGCCGGAGAGCGTCTGGAACTGCTCCGCTGTGATCCGCCCCAGGACGCTGTCCTCATAGAGCCGCTTGAAGATGCTGTCCAGTTCCCTGCTCCGCTTCTTCAAAGCGGCCAGTTCCCGTTCCAGCCCACGCATCTCTTTTCGGATTTCTGCGGATTGCCTGCTGCCGATGTATGCGGCAAACTCCTGGGTGTGCTCCCTGGCCATTGCTGTCACCCGCCGCAGATCCTCCAGAACCACGTCATCCAGCACACACTCCCGAATATAGTGGGCGGTGCAGAGGGTGCCGTCCTTCTTGTAGGTCCGGCAGGTGAAGTGGTTGTAGGATCGGCTCATGGTATGGGCGCGGTGGAGCACCATGGTGCTCCCGCAGTCGGCGCACACCACCAGCCCGGAATACTTGTTCTGCTCGTCCATCTTGGTAGGCCGCCGTTTGTGCTGGCGCACCCGCTGGACGATATCCCAGACTTCCCGGCTCACCAGGGCGGGGTGGGTGTTTTCCAGCACCATGCATTCCTCCCTGGGATGTTCCACTTTCCGCTTGTCCTTGTAGGAACGAGTGCTGTACCGGAGGTTGATGGTGTTGCCCAGGTAAATCTCATTCTCCAGCATATTGGCAATCGTACTGTCAGACCACCCATAGGGATCATTCAAATTCAGACTGCTATGGGCAACGCCAAAGATTTTGTAAGCGTAGGTCGTGGGGCACAGTACCTGCTCCCGCTTCAGCAGCCGGGCGATCTGGCTGGGTCCCTGCCCGGCGGCGCACAGGGCGAAGATGCGGCGCACCACGGTGGCGGCCTCCTCGTCCACCACCAGCTTCTTGTGGTCCTGTTCGTCCTTGCGGTAACCATAGGGCGCTCTGGTGCCCAGCCGCTCCCCGCGCTCCGCCTTAGCCCGCTGCACCGCCCGGATCTTCCGGCTGGTGTCCCGGATGAACCACTCATTAAACAAGTTCTTGAAGGGCATCAGCTCCGTGCTCTCGCTCCGATCGGTGTCCACATTGTCGTTGATGGCGATGTAGCGGACGCCGAACATGGGAAACCGCTCCTCGATGTAAAGCCCCGTGTGGAGCTGGTTGCGTCCCAGCCGGGACAGATCCTTGGTGATGATGGTGCGGATCTTCCCGTTTTCCATATCCGTCATCATCTGCTGGAAGCCGGGGCGGTTGAAGCTGCCCCCGGAATAGCCGTCATCCACATAAAAGCGGGGGTTGGGGAAGCGGTGCTCCCGTGCGTACCGCTCCAGGATGTTCCGCTGGTTCTGGATGCTGTTGGATTCTCCGTCCACCCCGTCATCCTGGCTGAGACGGCAGTACAGGGCGGTGATCTCATTCTGGTTTGACTGTTTCATACAGCCCTCCTTTTTTCTCGTCAAACCGATTCAGCGCATCGCGTCTACACAATACCCCAAAGCCTGGGGAATGTCCAGCCCTTTAGGCGCACAGCTTTCCCTGCTGTGCGTCCAGGTCGATGAGGGCTTTCAGCTTGTCCTCCGGGGTGGCGCTGCCTTGCTGCGGGAACACAGACACCACACGGATAAGCCGCCCATGGGAGCGCTGAAGGCGTTCCGCTTTTACCTGTTGAACATCATCTTTCGCTTCTTCTGACATTTTCGTTTCCTCCATCTCTGGTCGGGAAGGTTTGGCAACCTTGCCAAACCTTCCTGGGCAGCGCTTTTGGTGATTTCATCAAAAGCGGTCTCCCGGCTCTGTGGTATATTCCGCTCCTCCCGCGGATCGCCTTTGACACTATTGTCAAAGGCGATTTTCTGCTCCTGTGACATAAAAGTGACGCTCCTGACGATTCGGCTGAAAGCGCCCAGTTTCTCCCTAGTGGCCTGCCTACCCCTCCTGGGGGATGCGCGGCCACACGGGGCCTCCAGTGGCCTTACAGGGGGCTATTGTTGAGTGGAGAGAAGAAAGCACTCCTCACAGAGCTTGTCCGCCAGAAACTCCAGCTGCGCGATCTGCTCCGGGGCAAGTTCTCTGGCCCTTGGACAGCGGGCGATCTGCCGGATGTTGGAGTAGATATGGTTTACGGCGGGGTGCGGATCTATCTTCTGCCTGGGCATTCGGGCGTGGATCGTGGCCTCCTTGATCAGCTTGCGGAAATAAGTTGTGACCGGCAGTCTGGTGATGGCCAGATAGCGGCACAGCCGCTGGTACTGCTCCTCCGTCATGCGGACGGACAGAGAACAGCTGTTGTCCCGCATAGGTGGGCGTGGCCTGCGTTTATGCCGCATAGGGGTACCCCAGCTTTCGCACTTGCCAGAACCGTTCCACCACCTGGACCAGGCGGTGGAGGGCCAAGTCCAGATGCTGGGCGGTGCCGCAGCCACTGTTGAATGCCCTGGCCACGGCGTTGATGTCCCGGCCAGCCTCATCCGCAAAGGCGATGGTCGCTCTCGTCTCCTCCTCCCGGTAGCGCATGGGGCGGTTTCGCTCCAGCTCTCTCATCAGCCAGGCGTTGGCGGACAGTCCGGCAGCCCTGCTTTTTTCTTTCAGCAGGTCGTATTCCTCCTGGCTCATCCGGATGCAGGTGCGGTGTGTTTGTGTGTTCATGTTGCTCCTCCTCTCGGGAGACGGCTCCAGGGCCATCCCCGGTTTTCGCACCCATCCTAACAGATAATGCGGACAGTCTGTGTCCGCATTAAAAAAGAAAAATGGGGGTCTCATGATGCACCCTGCCCTGGATTTCTTGACCTCCAGGGTGCTAACATGACACCCTTGTACGGATTATAATGTATAGTTTAGTACCCCACAGTGTAGACAGCCTATTGT
>DWYU01000135.1 GCA_019118505.1 Candidatus Oscillibacter excrementavium | reverse complement strand
ATGAGCGTGCCTGTCTTCGTGATCCTGTGCGCCATCATCTATGTGGGCATGTACTGCAACTATGGCATCGTCTTCTCCCTGATGGATGACGGCGGCATCCCCATGGAGGTCTCCGGCACCGCCATCGGCCTGATCAGCACCATCGGCTACCTGCCCGAAGTGTTCTGCCCCTTCTTGGCCGGCGTCGTCCTGGACACCTATTCCGAGGCGGGCTACAAGTACTACTTCCTGGCCATGGGCGTGATCATGCTCATCGGCATCGTGGGCATCATGATCTGGAACCGCAGTGTCAAAAACCAGAAAAAGGCCTGATTGGTCAGGTGAGCCGCCCCGGTTTGTGCGGGCAGCTGGAAAATCACCAACAGCGGAAACCTACAAGTTTTAACCGGGAGCGGCACAGTGTCAGCTGTGCCGCTCCCGGTTTTATACACCAATTTTTTTGGTTTCCGATTGAAAACTCTCAAATCACAGTGGGCCAAACATGTCCCGTCCGGTTTGCTGCCCCGGTTCCTCCCCGGGAGATGCAGGCAGGCCGACTACAGGCTAAGACTTGCGATAAACTGTTTCGCCGTTCTCGGCGTCCGGCCAGGATGCCTCATCTCCCATTTGAGGGCATCTGCCCGGAGGGTCTCCCGATCCGTGGCAACCCCCGCCTGATCCGCCAGGTTCTCCACCAACTCCAGGAATTCCGCTTTATTCAGGGCCAGATAGGGGATGCGCAGGCCAAAGCGGTCGGACAGGGAAGTCTTCTCCTGGATGGTCTCGCCGGCATCCACCTCGTCTCCCGCCCGGTCAGAGAAGGTCTGCCGCACCAGCCGGCGGCGGTTGGAGGTAGCGTAGATGGCCACGTTGGCCGGCCGCCGCTCCAGCCCGCCCTCCAGGATGGTCTTCATGGCGGAGTAGGTCTTGTCGTCCTGGTCAAAGGCCAGGTCGTCGATGAACAGGATGAACTTGAGCTTCCGCCCCCCCAGGGTACGGATGAGCCTAGGCATGTCGGCCAGGCCATCCTTCTGCACCTCAATGAGCCGCAGGTCCTCGAAGCCCGGCAGGGACAGCAGGCTCTTCACCGTAGCGGACTTGCCGGTACCCGAGTCTCCGTAGAGCAGCACGTTATTGACGGGATTGCCCTCCAGCAGGGCGCGGGTGTTGGCCTCCACCTGGTCCCGCTGGAGTTCGTACCCGAACATCTCATCCCGCTCCGGGCAGTCGGGTTTCTCCACGGGATAGAACCCACCATCCTCCCACAGGAATGCCCGGTGGCGGGCGAACAGCCCCGCCCCGTGGGTGCGGTAGAACTCCGTCAGCTCCTCAAAGGTAAAGGGACAGGTGCTCTCCCACCTGGGCAGACGCGCCAGCATCCCCTCCAGTTCCGGCTGGACGGCCGCTCCCACGGCCTCCAGCAGACGGCCGCAGTCCAGCTCCGCCAGGGCGGCAAACGTCTCGATATCCCGCCTGGCGGCCTCCTCCAGGGCGGGATCCTCTCCTCCCCGCTCTACCAGGGCGGCATAAGGAGACTCCCGGTCCCGCAGTTGGCCGTCCAGCCACTCCCCCAGGCTGGTTTTCTCCTCCGTCCGCAGGGTGTAAAACAGCCTGGCGTAATCCTCCGCCGCACCGGCTCCGTCCCCGGCAGCCAGCTTGTCCAGAAGCATCAGGACCTTCTGCAGCGGCTCCTCCTCCACCACGTGCCGATAGGCCGCCGTCCCGTGCAGGGCCCAGCGCAGTGTTTCCAACTCCATTACTCACTCCCCCTTTTTCGTGTTTTTATTGTATGCGCCGCGACTCCGCCTGTCAACGCAAAAGCGCGGAAGCTGTCAGTTATCCTCTCCCTTTCCAAATGAAACCACCGGGTGGATCTGCATACCGGCTGGAAACCTGCGGATACTAACGGCTGTAACCACAACCGCAGGAGGAGTTTGATAGATGAAAGCGACTGGAATCGTGCGCCGCATCGACGATCTCGGGCGCGTGGTCATTCCCAAGGAGATCCGCCGCACTATGCGTATCCGCGAGGGCGACCCATCACTGATATCATTGGCACCGTGGGAGCGGTTCTGTTCCGGCATGCTGGCTCTGGCCCGACGGCGGGGCTGGGGTGAAGTATAGTTCTCAGGATGTGTATGATGCGGATAATCCGGCACGCCGCCCGGCACAGCATCCTCATCATGCGGCAGGCCCCCGGAACTGCCATGGCTCCGGGGGCCTGCTTTGTTGCGCTATGGAGTTTCGTGGGCAGGATTCAGACCCAGGCTGGCCGCTTTCGGCTCCCGGCCTTCATGATCCACGGTATTGCTGCAGAGTCCGCCGCCGCTGCAGGCCATGATATCAGCGGGGGATGGCGACGGCAGACAACGGACTTTTGTCCCCCAGCCTCTTTATGGGCGGCATACGGGCCATCCTGCCCGTCCTCAGACTTTGTCTGCTAAATCTTGGCGCTGTCTTCCTCCCTGCAGCAAGGACGCAGGAAGACGAGTGCGCCTGCATCCGCAAACAGCCGCAGCACACCTGCATTTGAAGCGGGAAAGTCCGGCAGAGGAATCCTGCCTGCACGGAGAATTTACTCTCGCGCCTGGATTGTCAGGTGCACGGTGTCGCCGGCTCCCTTGCCCAGTCTGGTCCGAATGGACTTCAGCATACCCAAAATATAGCATACGCTTCCGTCATCATTTTTCAGGCCCATGTTGACGATGCTGCCGTCGTAGGGAATGCCGTCAAAGGTGGCGTGTACCTTGACGCGGCCCCTGCCGAACTCATCCCGGATATTCCATGGGAAGATCACGTAGGCACCGTCCTTCTCCGGCAGTACGTGGATGACCGCGTCATATTCATACCGTTTGCCCGCAGACGCCTCTTTCCGCCCTTCTGCCATCCGGCCCGCCCGGGTGTGCTCCCCCTGCCGCAGGATTTTTTCCATGGGCTTTCCCTTTGCCAGCTCGTCGATTAGCTTGTCCAGGCGGCGGATCTCGCGCATGAGGGGATCGGCTATCTCCTCCACCCGCACGCCGCAGACCACCCCTTTGATCAGCTCCCGCTCTGGATGGAGGCGTGGAGCGTTGGCAAAGAAAGCTCCATATGTGGTGTCCGTCTCCAGAAGCTCCTTCAGCTCCCCGGCGCTGTATCCGGTCAGCCAGGTTACCACCTGCTGTACCTCTTCCCGTGTACGGCCCTTTTTGACCGCTTTGGCCTCCAGCAGCGGGTAAAGCCTGGCAAAGCGCATCTCAGTTACCTGTTCATTGGTCATTGTCCTTACGCTCCTTTCCGCTGTATCCGTCGCAAAGCCAGGAGGGGCTATACCTCCAACCAAGGACATCCCCCCTGCGGATCTGCTCCGCTGCGGAGGGGGCAGATGCAGGCATCCAACGCCCGCAGCACCGTCCAGGCCCGGTGGCCTGGCTCAGATTTCTGCAGATCTGATTGGCCCCTCGGAGAGCCCTGACGGCGATCATATTTCCTTTGGGGGACAGGGACGGCCGGCCGGCCCCAGGACGCGGCGGAACCGGTTGTACAGTAGGTGCGGCAGGGCCGGTGACTCCTGAAAGTCCCGGAAGTGGCGGTAGCAGTCGGAGAACCGGGCCTCTGCCTGTTCCGCGACGGTCTGTGCGGAAGCGCTCCTGTATACGTCCGCCAATTGCAGTGATATATAAATCCTAGCCAAAGGTACCGGATCTGTCAACAGTGTTCAGCCGCCCTGAGCCCGGGAAAATTTCCCGCAGCGTGCAGCCTGTGGAATCTCCGGTCATAAACCGGGAGGCATTTTCTGCGGAGGGGGAGATTCAGGATCTCTCCAATGGGATTTTTCCATCATTCCCAAGCGGTCCAGCTTCTTGTAGAGGCCGGAGCGGCCCAGCCCCACTTTTCGGGCTGCTTCGCGGACATTTCCACCGCAAGCCCGGAGAACCCGGGCCAGATAGGCCCGCTGGAATCGCTCCGTGGCGGCCTGCAGCGAGTTGTCCCAGAACTGCTCGGTCAGGGCGGACTCGTGACGGGCTCCCGCGAAAATAGAGGCGGTACCGACACCCAGGATATCGCAGACGTGGCGCTCGGTAATCACGTCGTCGGCTACGATCACAAACATGCGCTCGATTACATTGCGCAGTTCCCTGACATTTCCCGGCCAGCTGTAGTCCTGAAGGGCGGAAAGCGCAGCCCGGGAAAACTGTTTATGGGCGGAATACTTCTTGTTAAGCCGGCATAAAAACTGGGTTGCCAGCACGGCGGTATCCTCCCGCCGGTCCCGCAAAGGCGGGACCGTGATGGGGATGACGTTCAATCGGTAGAAGAGATCCTCCCGGAAGGAGCCCTCATCGGCCATGGCCCGCAGATCCCGGTTGGTGGCGGCTACGATGCGTACATTCACCTTTTTGATGCTGGTGCCGCCCACCCGCTTGATCTCTCCGGTCTCCAAAACCCGCAGGAGCTTGGACTGCAGGGGGAGATTCAACTCACCGATCTCATCCAGAAAAAGAGTCCCGCCATGGGCCATCTCAAACAGGCCCACCTTTCCCTCTCTGCTGGATCCGGTAAAGGCGCCCTTGTCATACCCGAAGAACTCCGACTCCATCAGCTCCCGTGGGATGGCCGCACAGTTGACCGGGAGGAAAATCTGCTGTGCCCGTTGGCTGTGGCTGTGGATAAAGCGGGCAAAGACCTCTTTGCCGGTACCCGACTCTCCGTGGAGCAGAATGGTGCTGTCCAGCTGGGCGGCCCGTTCCGCCATGCGCAGGCACTCCTGGGTGGCTGCGCTCTCTGCTACCAGCTCGCCACCATTTTCCGCGTCATGGAGCACGTGATCCAGGGTCTGACGGACCACCTGATTCTCCCGCTGGACGCTGTGCATGAAGTGCTCTACCACGGCGCGATTCTGGCTGAAAGTTACCACATATCGGATTGCCCCGTTGCTGTCAAACAGCGGCTTAGAATATACTGCCATGCTGCCGCCGGGCAGATCTACCAGCTGGATTGACTCCTGCCTGGTCTCTAGGGCGGCAATGGTGGCTGCCCGGTTGGCAATGCCCTTGCTGACCAGGTCGTAGATGGACATCTTCAGGAGCTGTTCCCTGGAGACCTTCAGCGCCTGAAGCGCGTGGTCGTTGACATAGATAATCTTCCCTGAGCCGTCTGTCACAAAGATATTGCCAAAGCTGTTGTCCAGGATGAGATTAAGCAGCTTGTTGGCGGACTCTAGGTCATCTGTATGCACGAATATGCACCCCCTATCGAAATCATCATATAATATTTTGCAGTCCCTGTCACGGATAATCCGCAGGAATCAGCAGCACTCCGCGGATGCGGAGTGCTGCTGGTTCTTTGCATTCATTTTAGGTTTCTTGTCTGCGCTCCAGTGAGGGCACGAACTCCGCCTGGAGGCCGCCGGTGGCCAGTGTGCGCAGGGTCCAGAGGTTTTCCGCCAGACCCGTAGCCGCGATGACCATGCCCAGCTCCGCTGCAGACTCCACGTGCATCATGCGCAGCAG
>DWYU01000134.1 GCA_019118505.1 Candidatus Oscillibacter excrementavium | reverse complement strand
GAGAAGCGGGGCGTCACCCAGGACGTGGAGCTGACCGCCGACGACCTGAAGGAACTGGCCGGCCAGTTCAAGGCCGAGTACAAGTCCAAGATCGGCCAGGACTTCCCCACTGATCCCGTGGAGCAGCTGATGGGCGCCATCAAGGCCGTGTTCCGCTCCTGGGACAACCCCCGGGCCAACGTGTACCGGCGGGACAACGACATCCCCTATTCCTGGGGCACCGCCGTCAACGTCCAGTCCATGGCCTTCGGCAACATGGGCGACGACTGCGGCACCGGCGTGGCCTTCACCCGGAACCCCGCCACCGGCGAGAAGAAGCTGTTCGGTGAGTTCCTGACCAACGCCCAGGGCGAGGACGTGGTGGCCGGCGTGCGGACCCCCATGCCCATCAGCGAGATGGCGGAGAAATTCCCCGAGGCCTTCGCCCAGTTCGAGCAGGTCTGCAAGACCCTGGAGGATCACTACCGGGACATGCAGGACATGGAGTTCACCGTGGAGCACGGAAAGCTCTACATGCTGCAGACCCGCAACGGCAAGCGCACTCCCGCCGCCGCCCTGAAGATCGCCTGTGACCTGGTGGACGAGGGCATGATCGATGAGAAGAAGGCCGTGGCCATGATCGATCCCCGGTCTCTGGACACCCTGCTGCATCCCCAGTTCGACGCCGAGGCTCTGAAGAAGGCCCCCGTCATCGGCTCCGCCCTGGCCGCCTCTCCCGGCGCCGCCTGCGGCAAGATCGTCTTTACCGCCGATGATGCCAAGGAGTGGGCCGAGCGGGGCGAGAAGGTGGTCCTGGTCCGGCTGGAAACCTCTCCCGAGGACATCGAGGGCATGAAGGCCGCCCAGGGCATCCTGACCGTCCGCGGCGGTATGACCTCCCACGCCGCCGTGGTGGCCCGCGGCATGGGCAAGTGCTGCGTCTCCGGCTGCGGCGCCATCAAGATGGACGAGGAGAACAAGCAGTTCGAGCTGGCCGGCAAGACCTTCCACGAGGGTGACTGGCTCTCCATCGACGGCTCCACCGGCAAGATCTACGACGGCGCCATCCCCACGGTGGACGCCACCATCGGCGGCGAGTTCGGCCGGGTCATGGCCTGGGCCGACCAGTACCGCCGCCTGAAGGTCCGCACCAATGCGGACACCCCCCACGACGCCGCCCAGGCCCGGAAGTTCGGCGCCGAGGGCATCGGCCTGTGCCGCACCGAGCACATGTTCTTTGACGCGGACCGCATTCCCGCCATCCGCCGGATGATCTGCTCCGACACCGTGGAGCAGCGGGAGGCCGCGCTGGCGGTTCTGGAGCCCATGCAGCAGGGCGACTTCGAGGGCATCTACGAGGCCATGGAGGGCCTGCCCGTCACCATCCGCTTCCTGGATCCCCCTCTGCACGAGTTCGTGCCCACCGAGGAGGCCGACATCGAGCAGCTGGCCAAGGACATGGGCAAGACCGTCTCTGAGATCAAGGCCATCATCGCCGGCCTGCACGAGTTCAACCCCATGATGGGCCACCGGGGCTGCCGTCTGGCGGTCACCTATCCGGAGATCGCCGCCATGCAGACCCGGGCCGTCATCAAGGCCGCGCTGAACGTCCAGGCCAAGCACCCCGAGTGGAACATGGTGCCTGAGATCATGATCCCCCTGGTGGGCGAGGCCAAGGAGCTGGCCTATGTGAAGAAGATCGTGGTGGAGACCGCCGACGCCATCATCAAGGAGGCGGGCTCTGACATGAAGTACCTGGTGGGCACCATGATCGAGATCCCCCGGGCCGCCCTCACCGCCGACGAGATCGCCAAGCAGGCGGACTTCTTCTCCTTCGGCACCAACGACCTGACCCAGATGACCTTCGGTTTCTCCCGTGATGACGCCGGCAAGTTCCTGGACGCCTATTACGACAAGAAGATCTATGAGAACGATCCCTTCGCCAAGCTGGACCAGGTGGGCGTGGGCAAGCTGGTGGACATGGCCTGCAAGCTGGGCCGCAGCACCAACCCCAACCTGCACCTGGGCGTGTGCGGCGAGCACGGCGGCGACCCCTCCAGCGTGGAGTTCTTCCATCGGACGGGCCTGGACTACGTGTCCTGCTCTCCTTTCCGGGTGCCCATTGCCCGGCTGGCCGCGGCGCAGGCTGCCATCAAGGACGCTCGGTAATTCCCAATCCGACCAATCCGACAAAACAGAACCCGGACCGCCCGATGGGCGGTCCGGGTTTTTGTATCCGCTGGGGGCCTGCTCACTTCCCCGTGGGCATGAAGGGCCGCAGGACGCCGGCCACCTGGGAGATGGGCATGGTCTGGAGATAGACATGGCCGGGGCCGGTGATGACGGTGTTGAAGATGCCCTCGCCGCCGAACACCATGTTCTTGAGTCCCGGGACCGTCTGGATGTCCATGGAGCAGGTGGCGTCCATGGCCGCCAGGTAACCGGTGTCCACCACCAGGGACTCGCCGGGGTCCAGGTCGTACTCCACGATATGGCCGTCAAACTCGGTGAAGGCCACGCCCCTGCCGGAGAGTTTCTGCATGATGAAGCCCTCGCCGCCGAAGAAGCCGGAGCCCAGCTTCTTCTGGAAAAAGACGGACAGCTGGACGCTCTCCTCGCTGGCCAGGAAGCCGCTCTTCTGCACCACCAGCTCCCGGCCCGGGCCGATGTCAAAGGCCCGGATGCTGCCGGGGAAGCTGGAGGCAAAGGCGATCAGCCCCTGGCCGCCCTGGGCGGTGTACCGGTTCTGGAAGATGGAGTCGCCGGAGAGCATCCGCCCAAAGGCCTTCCCCAGGCCGCCGTTGGTGCTGGTCTCCATCTTCATGTTGGGGGTCATCCAGCTCATGCTGCCCCGCTCGGTGATCATGGTCTCGCCGGCCTCCAGCTGGCAGATCACCACCGGCAGCGGGGCGCCCTCGATCTGATATTCCATGGTGTGCTCCTTTCTCTTTGCGGCCCAGGGCCGTTTTTCCCATTGTAACCGGGGGCGGATGTCCCTGTCAATTCCAATCCGGCGGCTTTCCGGCCTCCGGCCGAAATTTTGCAGCCCCGGCATCCAAAGGATGCCGGGGCTGCTGCCCGATCAGTATTCCACGGTGCCGGTGTAGACCAGCTTGGCGTCGCCGGTGAGGGTGACGGCCTCGTCGGTGTAGTTCACCACCAGGTCGCCGCCCCGGACCCGGACGGTGATGTCCCGGCCCTGCTCACACTGTCCCGCGGCCACCGCGGCCACCACCGCCGCGCAGGCGCCGGTGCCGCAGGCCATGGTCTCGCCGCTGCCCCGCTCCCAGACCCGCATCTTGATGGTGCTGGGATTCACCACCCGGATGAACTCCGTGTTGATCCGGTCCGGGAAGTAGGACGCGTGCTCAAACTGAGGGCCGATGCGGCCCACGTCCACGCCGTCCACCCGGGGGCAGAACACCACGCAGTGGGGGTTGCCCATGTCCACGCAGGTGATGTTCCAGGTCTCGCCGCCGATCTCCACCGGATAGTCCACCACATACCGCTTGGGGATGTTCAGGTGGAGGGCTGAGGTGTCCAGCGTGGCGTAGCCCATATCCACGCAGGCGGAGGTCACCTTGCCGTTGGTGGTGTACACCTGGACGGTCTTGGTGCCCTTGTCCGTCTCAATGGTCATCTCCTCCTTGGAGACGATGTGGTTGTCATACAGGTACTTGGCCATGCACCGCAGGGCATTGCCGGCCATGGAGCCCTCGGACCCGTCGGCGTTGAACATCCGCATTTTGGCGTCCGCCTTTTGGGACCGCTCCATAAGGATGATGCCGTCGGCGCCGATGCCGTAGTGCCGGTCGCAGAGGGTGACGCACAGGGCCTCCGGACAGGTGATCTGGTCGTCGAAGTTCTCCAGGAAGATGTAGTCGTTGCCGCAGGTCTGCATCTTGGCAAAGGGCAGCTTCTGCCGCTCCGTCCGCAGATGGCAGATGTCGATGAGCTCCGTGTTCCCCTGGTTGTACCGGCTGGCCAGGATGTCCGTCAGGGCGCCCGCCGTGTCCAGGCTCGTCAGGCAGGGGATGCCCAGCTGGACGCACCGGTGGTTCAGGTGGATGAAGTCCCGGATGTACTCCGGCTCCGTGGAGCCGGTGAGGATGACATAGTCGATCTGGCCGTCCTCCAGCAGCTGGAACACCCGGTTGTCCTGGCCCAGCTTGCCCACCACCTCCACGTCGGTGCCCAGGCGGCCGATCTCCCGGGCGGTGCCGTCGGTGGCGTAGAGGCGGAAGCCCATCTCATCCAGCTTCCGGGCGATGTTGACGATCTCCGGCTGGTCCCGGCGGTTCACGGAGATCAGGACTCCCGCGTGCTGGCTCTTCTCCACCTTGTACCCAGCGGAGACCAGGCCCTTGAACAGCGCCTCCTGCATATTGGCGCCCAGACCCAGCACCTCGCCGGTGGACTTCATCTCCGGGGACAGGGCCGCGTTGGCGTCGGTGATCTTCTCAAAGGAGAACACCGGCACCTTCACCGCCACGTAGGGCGGCTGGGGATAGAGGCCCGTGCCGTAGCCCAGGGCCTTCAGAGGCTGGCCCACCATGACCCGGGTGGCCAGGTCTACCATGGGCACACCGGTGACCTTGGAGATGTAGGGCACCGTCCGGCTGGCCCGGGGGTTCACCTCGATGACGTACAGCTCCCCCTGATAGATCAGGTACTGGATGTTGATGAGGCCCCGGGTCCCCAGGGACAAGGCCAGCTTCTCCGAGCAGTCCACGATGGTCTTGAGCATCTTGTCCCCGATGGAGAAGGGCGGGTACACGGCGATGGAGTCACCGGAGTGGACGCCGGTGCGCTCGATGTGCTGCATGACGCCGGGGATCAGCACGTCGGTGCCGTCGGAGATGACATCCACCTCCAGCTCCTTGCCCATGAGATACTGGTCCACCAGGACGGGGTTCTCGATCTTGCCGGAGAGGATGATCTCCATGTACCGGCGGACCTCCTCGTCGTTGTGGGCGATGACCATGTTCTGGCCGCCGATGACGTAGGAGGGCCGCAGCAGCACGGGATAGCCCAGCTCGTTGGCGGCTTTCAGGGCCTCGTCCATGCCCAGGACGCCCCGTCCGGCGGCCCGCTTGATGGAGAACCGCTCCAGCAGCTCGTCGAACCGCTCCCGGTCCTCCGCCATGTCGATGGACTCGGCGGAGGTGCCCAGGATGGGGATGCCGTGGCTGTCCAGGAATTTCGTCAGCTTGATGGCCGTCTGGCCGCCGAAGGCCACCACCACCCCCACCGGCTTCTCCACGGCGATGATGTGCATGACATCCTCCGGGTACAGGGGCTCGAAGTACAGCCGGTCGGCGGTGTCGTAGTCGGTGGAGACGGTCTCAGGGTTGTTGTTGACGATGACCACGTCGTAGCCCAGCTCCTTCAGGGTCCACACGCAGTGGACGGAGGAGTAGTCGAACTCGATGCCCTGGCCGATGCGGATGGGGCCGGAGCCCAGCACCATGATGACGGGCCGCCCGCTGCGGGGGAAGGCCCGGGACTCGCAGAAGCGGTCGTAGGTGGAGTAGAAGTACGGCGTCTCCGCGTCGAACTCCGCGCCGCAGGTGTCCACCATCTTGTAGACCGCGTCCCGGTGAGGCGGCAGCTCCCCGCCGCCGGAGAGACGGCGCAGGGCCGCGTCGGGATAGCCCAGCCGCTTGCCCTCCCGGTACTGCTCCTCCGTCAGGCCCCCGGCGATGGAGGCCTCAAACGCTGCCAGCTTTTTCAGCTTGTTCAGGAACCAGGGGTCGATTTTGGTGATGGCGTGGATCTCCTCCACCGTGACGCCGGATTTCAGCGCCTCGAACACGGTGAAGAGCCGGTGGTCGTCCACCCGGCGGAGCCGCTCCCGGATGGGGGCGTCGTCCCCGTGGTCCGGCTTCCGGTTCAGGGTGTCCATACCGATCTCCGCGCCCCGGACGGCCTTCAGCAGCGCCATCTCGAAGCTGGGGGCGATGGCCATCACCTCGCCGGTGGCCTTCATCTGGGTGCCCAGGGTCCGGGAGGCGTCGGCGAACTTGTCAAAGGGCCACTTGGGCATCTTCACCACGATGTAGTCCAGGGTGGGCTCAAAGCAGGCGCAGGTCTTGCCGGTGATGTCGTTTTTGATCTCGTCCAGGGTGTAGCCCAGGGCAATTTTGGTGGTGATTTTGGCGATGGGGTAGCCGGTGGCCTTGGAGGCCAGGGCCGAGGAACGGGACACCCGGGGGTTCACCTCGATGACCGCGTACTCAAAGCTCTCCGGATTCAATGCCAGCTGCACATTGCAGCCCCCCACGATCCCCAGGTGGGTGATGATGTCCAGAGACGCCTTGCGGAGCATCTGGAACTCCTTGTCCGCCAGGGTCTGGGTGGGGGCCACCACGATGGAGTCGCCGGTGTGGACGCCCACCGGGTCCAGGTTCTCCATAGAGCAGACGGCGATCACATTGCCCACGCCGTCCCGCATGGTCTCAAACTCGATCTCCTTCCAGCCGAAGATGGCCTTCTCCACCAGGATCTGGGTAATGGGAGAGGCGTCCAGGCCGGTGCCGGCGATGATCTTCAGCTCGTCGGGGCTGCTGGCGGCGCCGCCGCCAGCGCCGCCCAGAGTGAAGGCGGGCCGCACGATGACGGGGTAGCCGATCTTCTCCGCCACCGCCAGGGCCTGGTCCACGGTCTCCGCGATGTCGGAGGCGATCACCGGCTGGCCGATCTCCGCCATGGCCTCCTTGAACAGCTCCCGGTCCTCCGCCCGGGAAATGGCCGCCGCGTCGGTGCCCAGCAGGCGGACGCCCTGGGCCTGGAGGAAGCCCTCCTTGTCCAGCTGCATGGCCAGGGTCAGGCCCGTCTGGCCTCCCAGGCCCGCCAGGATGGAGTCGGGCTTTTCTTTCTTAATGATGCGCTTGACGGTCTCCACCGTCAGGGGCTCCAGGTAGATCTCATCCGCCATGGCCTGATCCGTCATAATGGTGGCGGGGTTGGAGTTGCAGAGGACCACATTGACCCCCGCCTCCTTCAGCACCCGGCAGGCCTGGGCGCCGGCATAGTCGAACTCCGCCGCCTGGCCGATGACGATGGGGCCGGAACCGATGACCAGCACCTTCTGAATGCTCTTATCCAGCGGCATTACCGGTCACCCCCTTTCATCAGATCCACAAATTGGTCAAACAGAAACGCCGTGTCCTTGGGGCCGGTGCAGGCCTCCGGGTGGAACTGGACCGTAAAGGCCCGCAGGTCTGGGTAGTCGATGCCCTCGCAGGTGCCGTCGTTGGCATTGACGAAGCGGACCTTCCCCACCTTCACGCTGCCGCCGTCCACGGCATAGCCGTGGTTCTGGCTGGTGATGTAGGTGCGGACGCCGTTCAGGTCCCGGACGGGCTGGTTGACTCCCCGGTGGCCGTACTTCAGCTTATAGGTGCTGCCCCCCACCGCCAGGGCCGTCAGCTGGTGGCCCAGGCAGATGCCGAACAGGGGGACCTTGCCCAGCAGCTTTTTGATCTGCTCGATCTGATAGGTGTTCTCCGCCGGGTCTCCGGGGCCGTTGGAGAGCATGACGCCATCGGGATTTCCCGCCAGAACGTCCTCGGCGCCGGTATCCGCCGGCAGGACGGTGACGGTGCATCCCCGCCGCTGGAGTTCCCGGACGATGTTGCGCTTGGCGCCGTAGTCCAGCAGGCTGACGCGGAACCGCTCCTCCCCCTCCGCCGGGTGGACAGCGGCCTCTTTGCAGGTGACGGCCTCCACCACACCGGTGACGGCGTAGGACTTCACCTCTGTCAGGTCCGCCGGAATCTCATCGCAGATCACCGCGTTCATGACGCCGTGCTCCCGGATGATGCGGGTCAGCTCCCGGGTGTCCACCCCCCAGAGGCCGGGGACTCCCTGGGCCTTCAGGAAGCTGTCCAGGTCTCCCTGGCTGCGGAAGTTGGAGGGTGTGTCGCACCACTCCCGCACCACATAGCCCTTGACGCAGCAGGCCCCCTCAAAATCCTCGGGGATGATGCCGTAGTTGCCGATCAGCGGATACGTCTGCATGACGATCTGCCCCGCGTAGCTGGGATCCGTCAGCGTCTCGATGTAGCCGCACATGCCGGTGGTGAACACCAGCTCCCCCACGGCGTTCTCCTGGCTCCCGAACCGAAAGCCCTCAAACACCTGGCCGTCCTGCAATACCAGATACCCTTTTCTCATGCTTTCCTCCCATCCCGGTCCCTTGCCCGGAAAAATCCCTATTAGATGTTATTATGAAGTTTTTTGGCAGAGCCGTCAATCCCTCCTCCGCCGCCGGCAGTAGACTTTTTCTGGATGATAGGTATTACTTTTTGTGCATTATCGCAAAGGTCAACCTATCCAGGCGCCTTTTGCAGAAAATTTCCCCTTTCTGTTGCCAGGCCGCCCTCCGGGCCTTTATAATACAGGTGTATCCCAGCGTCCCAACATCCCATCAGGAGGTGCGGCCCGTGGCAAAGCATCTGGACAAGTTCACCCGTCCCTTCCAGAACAGCACCATCCCCTTTGCCCTGGCAGAGGTCCTGACCAACGGCCGGGGCGAGATGGTGGATGTGGTCTGCCGGTTTTTGAACCCCGCCGCCGCGGAGCTCCTCCAGATCCCGGCGAAGGAGGTGCAGGGCCGCCGGCTCTCCCAGCTGGGGCTCACCGCCTCGCTGGAGGCCCTCTCCCCTTTGCAGACAGTGGCCTTTTCCGGTTCCTCCGCCTCTTTCCCCTGTGAGACAGCCGGCGGGCAGGCCCTCTCCGTCACCTGCTACCAGGTGATGTACGGCGTGGTGGGCTGTCTGCTGGACCCGGGCGGGAAGGCGCCCGGCGGCGGTCCCCCGCTGCCGGAGACGGTGCCCGCCGCGGTGCTGGAGCTGGGGCGCGGCGGCCTGCGGTGTTCCGCCTGCAACCGGGGATTCTGCCGCCTGACCGGACACAGCCAGAAAACCCTGCTGCGCCAGGGGGCGGACACCTTCTCCGCCCTGGTGCTTCCCGAGGACTGGCCGGCGCTGCTGCAATCGCTGCTGGACGCCGCCCGGGAGGGGCGGAACGGCGACCAGGATTTCCGGCTGCTGCAGGGGGACAGCTCTGCCGTCTGGGTGAATCTGCAGGCGGAGCTTCTCTCCTCCCGGCAGGGGACTGCGGTCTTTCGGGGCCTGTTTACGGATGTGGACCGGCTCCGCCGGCAGGAGGCGGCGCTGCGAACATCCCTGACCCGGCAGGAGACCGCCCGGCGGCAGGCGGAGGCCCTGCTGGATCACCTGCCGGTGGGCTTCTGCCTGCTGCGCCTCCGCCCGGACGGCGGGATGGAGACCCTGCGGGTCAACCAGGCCCTGTGCCAGCTGCTGGAGCTTCCGCCGGAACTTCTGGCGGCCCGGCTGGCAGAGGAGCCCGGCGGCTTTGTGCCGGCGGACCAGCGGGAGGAGCTGCTGGCCGCGGCGGTCCGGGCCCGGGAGTGCCAGCTCCCCTTCCACCGGATCTGCCGGGTGGACTCCGGCGCAGGCCCGGAGCGGACGCTCTCGGTCCATGTGGTCTGGGAGGCACAGCCGGATGGATCATATCTGGTCTCCGTCACCTGTTCCGATGTCTCCCAGGAGGCGGCAGCGGACCGGGAGTACCACATCCGGGCACAGCTGTGCGATCTGCTGCTGGAGCACACCTCGCTCCTCACCCTGGACTATGATCCCCAGGCGGACCTGGCCCAGGTCCAGCGGTACAGCCCCGGCGGCCGCAGGACCAGCCGCACCATCTCCGGCTATCTGAAAAGCCTCTCCACCGCTCCCGCCCTCCACCCCGAGGACCGCAGGCGGCTGGCCAGCGCCATCCGCCGGGCCCTCACCCGGCCCGGCACCATCTCCTGCTCCTATCGGGCGGATTACGAGGGCACCGGCTGGCGGCAGTATCAGGTGTCCTGGATGAGCCTGTTCGATGAACACGGGGACGTCTGCCGCCTGCTGGGCAAGGCGGAGGATGTGACCAGCCGGCAGGCCGCCGCGGAGCACTTCCGCCAGCTGGCGGCGCGGCACCGGAGACAGGCAAAATCCGTGCTCGCCTCCGCCCGGCTGGATTTGACCGCCAATCAGACCCTGGACGCCAAGGCCGCCTCCCGCTACCTGCTGCGCACCCTGTTTGACCGCACCGCCGACGCCTGTCTCCGGCGGATGGCCGCCGCCGTGCCGGAGTCAGAGGCGCAGCGGCAGTTTGCGGCCCTGTTTTCCCCGGAGGCCCTGGGCGCCGCCTTTTCCGCCGGCAGCTTCCAGTTCTCCCTGGACCACCCGGTGGCCGCCGGGAAATCCGGCACACTGCGGGCCCGGACCGTGGCGGAGATCGCGGAAAACCCGGACACGCTGCATCTGGAGGTGTTCTTCCAGCTGCAGGACCGGCGGGAGCGCGATCTGCAAGCCGCCCTGCTGGAGGGATTGATCCAGCGGCCGGGCACGGCGGTCCTGACGGCAGACGCCGCCACCGGCCGCTGCCGCGGCTGGGGCCCCGCGGCGGAGCGGCTGCGGGAGGACACCACCTGCCGCTCCCTGGCGGCCTGGTACTTTCGGCAGCTGCCCCCGTCCCGGGAACGGGCGGCCCTGCGAAGGGCCGTCTCTCTGGAGGCCATGCTGGCGCGACTGGAAACCGCCCCGGCCGTGGAGCTGACCCTGCCCGCGCCGGATGGCTCCGCCCTTCGGCTCCGGTGCGCCCGGCTGGAGGGGGTGGCGGACACGCTGCTGATCACGGCAGGGCCGCTGTAGCCTTCCCCCTCCATTTGTATCGGAACTGTCACGGTTCTGTCATCCTTTTGTGGGGATTCCCCCTCCTTTTTCCGGTAAACTGTGGAAAAGGAGGGAGGAAAGTTTTATGAGACGTCTTTTCGTCACTGCTATATGCCTGCTGTTTCTGTCCGGGTGCGGAGGACCCTCCCCATCTGCGGGAGAGGCGGGGACTGCCGGGACCTCCGACATCACCTTAACCATCGGCCGCAAGCTGCCCCTGCCGGTGACGGAGGAAAGCCTGCGGGCCTATTATGAATCCCCGGAGGGCTTTGACCGCCAGGTATCCGACCTCTGGGAATTGGAAGAGGGCTTCTGCGTCTGCTCCGCCGCCCGGTCCGACAGATCACAGGAAGCAGTGTACCGGTTCGATTGGGTTTTCGCCGAAACTGGCAGCTGCTATCCCCTGTTGGAGGGGCCTTACAATCCTCAGATGGTGAAGGATATCTCCCCCGGCGCGATCTCCGTGGAGCCGGCGGACGATCCCCTGCATAACCTCTCCGCCGCGTTGGATCCCGCACTGGTGGATGTCACTTCCGGCGAATCTCTCTCTGGCAGCGGGGTAGTCTCCGCGGCCACGGTCACTGTCTCTCCCAGGGAATACGGCCTGAAGTGGTGGCCGCTGATCCCAGAGATGGGAGACGGCAGCCCCCTGACCATCCCCGGCGGCGGCGGCAGCGGCGCGCCCCAGTCTCTCAACGGCGTTTACGCCGGCGCTGACACCCTGGACCTGCTCTTCGACAGCCTGGGACAGGGACGCCTCCCCCAGATCCAGCTCACCTATGACCCGGATACCCGGGAACTGACGCTCCTCTGCAAAAATGCGCCCCTGAACTGCCAGGCATCCGCCTCCAATCTGTTTATCGACAGCATCCGGACGGAGGCTGTCGGGGAGGACACCGCTGTCATCTGCACGCTGACCCCTCCGGCCGTGCCCGACCGCTCTCAATACGCCACCAGCATCGCGCTGGAAGAGGTGCATCCGGATGACCTGGACCGGGACGAGGTCCTGCTCCGCATCACCTTTCACTCCCCCAGGGGATAGACGATAAGCGCCGCAGGCACTGCCTGTGGCGCTTGTTTATTCGTCCAGCTTGAGAACCGCCAGGAACGCCTCCGTGGGAATCTGCACGGACCCCAGGGAGCGCATCTTTTTCTTGCCCTCCTTCTGCTTTTCCAGCAGCTTCTTTTTCCGGGTGATGTCGCCGCCGTAGCACTTGGCCAGCACGTCCTTCCGCATGGCCTTGACGGTCTCCCGGGCGATGACCCGGCCGCCGATGGCCGCCTGGACCGGCACCTCGAACAGCTGGCGGGGGATGTTCTCCTTCAGCTTCTCGCAAAGCCGGCGGGCCCGGGGATACGCCTTGTCCTTGTGGGCGATGAAGCTGAGGGCGTCCACTGTGTCGCCGTTGAGCTTCATATCCACCTTTACCAGCTCGCTGGGCCGGTAGCCGGAGAGCTCGTAGTCCAGGGAGGCATAGCCCTTGGTATTGGCCTTCAGGGCGTCGAAAAAGTCGTAGATGATCTCGTTTAAGGGCATCTGGTAGTGGAGCTCCACCAGGTTGGTGTCCAGGTACTGCATATCCTTAAACTCGCCCCGGCGGTCCTGACACATGGGCATGATGTTGCCCACGAACTCGTTGGGGGCGATGATGTTCACTTTGACGTAGGGCTCCTCGGCGTGCTCGATCACCGCCGGGTCCGGGTAGTTGTGGGGGTTGTCCACCGCCACCATGGTGCCGTCGGTCTTGTACACGTGGTAGATGACGGAGGGCAGGGTGGTCACCAGATCCAGGTCGAATTCCCGCTCCAGCCGCTCCTGGATCACCTCCATGTGGAGCATTCCCAAAAAGCCGCACCGGAAGCCGAAGCCCAACGCCACGGAGCTCTCCGGCTCAAAGGACAGCGACGCGTCGTTCAGCTGGAGTTTTTCCAGCGCGTCCCGCAGGTCCGGGTACTTGGAGCCGTCCTCCGTGTAGATGCCGCAGTACACCATGGGCTGCACGGGGCGGTAGCCGGGCAGGGCCTCGGATGTGGGGTTGGCGGCGTCGGTGACGGTGTCGCCCACCCGGGTGTCCTTCACGTTCTTGATGGAGGCGGTGAAGTAGCCCACCTCACCGGCCTGGAGCTGATCGCAGGGCTCCAGGCCCAGGGGCAGCAGATGGCCGCACTCCACCACCTGATAGGACGCGCCGGAGGCCATCATCTTCACCTGCTGTCCGGTGCGGAGGGTGCCCTCCATAATCCGGAAGTAGACGATGACGCCCTTGTAGGAGTCGTACTGGCTGTCGAAAATCAATGCCTTCAGGGGCGCCTCCGGATCTCCCTTGGGAGGCGGCACGTTCTTCACGATGTCCTCCAGCACCGCCTCGATGTTGGTGCCCATTTTGGCGGAGATCTCCGGCGCGTCCATAGCAGGCAGGCCAATGATGTCCTCCACCTCCTGCTTGGCCTTGGCGGGGTCTGCCGCCGGCAGGTCGATCTTGTTGAACACCGGCAGGATCTCCAGGTCGTGCTCCATGGCGAGATACGTGTTGGCCAGGGTCTGGGCCTCCACTCCTTGAGTAGAGTCCACCACCAGCACAGCGCCCTCGCAGGCGGCCAGGGACCGGGACACCTCGTAGTTGAAGTCTACGTGGCCCGGGGTGTCAATGAGGTTCAGCTCATAGTCCTCCCCGTCCTGGGCGTGGTAGGTCAGCTTCACCGCCCGTGCCTTGATGGTGATGCCCCGCTCCCGCTCCAGGTCCATGTTGTCCAGCAGCTGGGACTCCATCTCCCGGGCGGACACGGCGTTGCACTTCTCCAGCAGCCGGTCCGCCAGCGTGGACTTGCCGTGGTCAATATGGGCGATAATAGAAAAGTTTCGGATATTTGATTGCTTTGTCATATACGCTGATCCTCCA
>DWYU01000133.1 GCA_019118505.1 Candidatus Oscillibacter excrementavium | reverse complement strand
CCCGCCGCCCCTTTCGGGCCGGCTGCCGGAATGGTGCTCAATAGTTCTCCGCCTTGATCTGGAAGTAGGCCTGGGGATGCTTGCACACCGGGCACACCAGCGGGGCGCTCTCGGCGATCTCCACATGGCCGCAGTTGCGGCAGAACCACATGACCTTCTCGCCCTTCTTGAAGACCTCGCCCTTCTTCAGGTTGTCCAGCAGCTTTAAGTACCGCTCCTCATGGCTCTTCTCGATCTTGGCCACGCCCTCGAACTGGGCGGCCAGGGCCAGGAAGCCCTCCTCCTCGGCGGTCTTGGCCATCTCGGCGTACATGCGGGTCCACTCGTCGTTCTCACCCGCGGCGGCGGCCACCAGGTTCTCCTCGGTGGAGCCGATGCCGTCCAGGGCCTTGAACCACAGCTTGGCGTGCTCCTTCTCGTTCAGGGCCGTCTCCTGGAAGATGGCCGCGATCTGCTCGTAGCCCTCCTTCTTGGCCTTGCTGGCGAAGTAGTCATACTTATTCCGGGCCTGGGACTCCCCGGCAAATGCGATCCACAGATTGGCTTCCGTCTTGCTGCCTTTCAGTTCCATGTGATTGACTCCTTTCAAAAATAGATGTTCTCTCTTTTTCCGTGCGTCTATACTCAGGCCGGATGCTCCTGCGCCGCGCAGCGGGGGCAGGCTCCGGTGAATACCAGGGAATGGCCTGTGACCTGATAGCCCTGGGCTGCCGCCGCCCGGTCCAGCGCCTCGTCATAGGGCATGGCCTCCAGGTCCATCAGCGCGCCGCAGAACCGGCATTGAAAATGGGTGTGGGGGCGGGTCACCGCGTCAAAACGGGTCACCGGGCCGTCCACCTCCGCCAGCCGGCCCTCCCGGGCCATCTGCTGGAGATTGCGGTACACGGTCCCCAGGCTCAGCCGGGGCATCTCCGGCTTCAGCTGCTGATAGACCATCTCCGCCGTGGGGTGGTCGCGGCGCTCCAGCACAGTCTGATAGATCCGCTCCCGCTGGTGAGAAAAACGCTGTGCCATAGAGCTCCTTCCTTAACAGTAATAATTACTATTTATTTTATATCACACCCCTCCGGAAAACGCAAGTCTTTTTTTGCGGGTTTCGACAGAAATTTCCGCTGTTAAATCCGCCGCCGGCGGAGACAATAACGCCTGGGTATCGCAGCAAACCAACCACCGCGCAAAGGGAGGTCAACCCATGAAAAGACAGTTTGCGCTCTTGCTGACCTCTGCCCTGCTGGTGTTTGCCCTGACTGCCTGCGGCGGCGACGACAAGGACGCCAGCCACGACAGGGGCGAGCAGAACACCGCCGGGGAGAGCATCCAGGACGCCGGGGACAACATCGCCGACGCCGGCGAGGACATTTTGGACGCCGGCAAGGACGTGCTGGACCCCGATGACAAGAAGGACGACCACTCCGATCAGACAGATCGGGACACCGCGGACCGGGACGACCACACCGCCCTGACAGACGGCACCACCTCCACAGAGGGCGCCGCCACCAAGCAGAGCGGCCGTGTGGGCGTCAGCTACGGCCAGATGCTCCGGAACGCCCGGGTCCACGACACCGACGGATTCCTGAAAGACGGGGAAAACGCCGTCAGCCCCGGCGCCGCGTAACAGCGCCGGCACTTGGGCCGTCCCGGCGGGCGGCCAGATCGCAAGTGCATGACAGCGCCGCAGCGAGGGCTGCGGCGCTTGTCTGTCTGGCGGGCGGCCGGGGAGTCCTTGCCTTTTCCGCAAAATATGGTAGAATGGAGCAGCAGATACCGTTTGCGGAAAAGGAGCCTGTATGAGCAGAGAGAACGTATCCCTTCATCCCCTGAAGACCGCCAAGTACCTGTGGCTGGGGATCCTCCTGTGCGCCCTGGTGGGCGGCGCCTGCTTTTTGGGCGGGCGGTGGTCCGCCGGGCAGTCGGAGAACACGCAGATCGACGCTGTGGTCCTGCAGAATCAGCTGACGGAGATCCGGGAGCTGGCCACAGTCACCTACGCCTATACCAACATGGCCCAGTTTGAGAGCAGCAGCGACTTCTACGGCGTGAAGGTGCCCTTCACCACCAAGTCCTTCATCCTCACCTATGACGGCACCATCAAGGCCGGGGTGGATCTGGACGGCGCAGCGGTGGACATCAGCGGCACCACGGTCACCGTCACCCTGCCGGAGGCCCGGATCCTCTCCCATGAGATCGACGAGGGCAGCGTGGAGGTGTTTGACGAAAAGACCTCCATCTTCAACCCCTTCACAGTGGAGGACTTCACCTCCTTCCAGGCGGACCAGAAGGCCGCCATGGAGGAGCGGGCCCTGTCCCGGGGGCTTTTGGAGGAGGCCCGCAGCAAGGCCGTCTCCAGCGTGAAGCAGCTGCTGGCGGCGGCTCTGCCGGATACATATACCGTGGAGATCCGATAGGCGGCAAAAAAGAGGCGGAGCAGATGCTCCGCCTCTTTGAATATGCAGGATCACGCCAGGATATACGTCCCCAGCGCCTCCGGCGTATCCGCCAGCTGGTCCGCCCCGGCGGCCTCCAGCTCCTGCCGGCCCCGGAAGCCCCAGGTGACGCCGCAGACCGTCAGGCCGCCGTTGTGGCCGGTGTACACGTCCACATCGCTGTCCCCCACGAACAGCGTCTCCTCCGGCTTCACCGCCAGATCCCGCAGCAGGGCGTGGATGCCGGCGGGATCCGGCTTCACCGGGATCCCCTTGATCTGTCCCCGCACCAGCCGAAAGACACCGGGGAAGAAATGCTCCACGATCTCCCGGCTGAAGGCGTCCGCCTTGTTGGAGTAGACCGCCATGGTCACGCCCCGCTCCCCCAGGCGGGCCAGAAGCTCCGGGATGCCCGCATAGGGCCGGGTCTTGTCCAGGTTGTGGGCGCCGTAATACTCGGAGAACTGGGCGATGGTGTTGGCCAGCAGCAGGGAGCTGCGGCTCCCCTCCGGGGAGAACCGCCGCACCAGGTTGGGGATGCCATTGCCCACCATCTTCTTGAATGCCTCCACCGAGTGCTCCGGCCAGCCGTTCCGGCGGCAGACCCAGTTGCCGGCGTCCGCCAGATCCTGGATGGTGTCCAGCAGGGTGCCGTCCAGGTCAAAGATCACATTTTGGTACATCGCCTGTCCCCTCCGTCTTTTCCCTGAATTTGTTTATATTTTATCAATTTCCGCAGGCAGACACAAGTGGCATTCAAACCGAAAGGCGCGGCATCCGCCGCGCCTTTTTTGCAGACTTTTCGTCATTTTGCCAGTGGTTTCACAGGGGACAGGGCTCCCAGCCACGGTCTGTCAGCAGGACGCTCTCCTGGTATCCCGCCGCCTTTGCCAGCTCCGCCGCCTGGCGGTAACCGAATATGACGGTCTCCGGGCTGTGGGCGTCGGCGGTGAGGATGACCTGTCCCCCCATGCTCCGCCACTCCCGCAGCAGGAACAGGGCCGGATAGGGAGCATCCCGGTACCCCCGGGACACGGCGCCGGTGTTGATCTCCAGCAAAGTCCGATCCGGGTCCGCGTGGTGCAATGCCCCCAGGGCCGCCGCCCGGTAGCGGGGCGCGTCCTCGTCAAAGAGGGCGTTCCCCCGGTTCAGCTTGGTCACTAGGTCGATGTGGCCCAGAATGGTGGGGCTGCGCTCCGCCATGGCGGCCACGTCCCGATAGTACCCCTCGGTCAGGGCCAGCATGTCGCCGCCGAACTGCCCGTCCCGGCAGGCGGCCAGCTTCTCCCGCTCCCAGTCTATGCCGTGGTAGTTCCCCGTCCGGGGATCATACAGGTTGTGGACAGAGCCGATCCAGTAGTCCGCCCAGTCCGGCACCGGCTGGGGGGACTGGCTGTCCTGCTCGATGCCCAGCAGCACCGTCATCCGCCCGGCATACTCCGCCCGGAGGGCCAGCACCTGGGCCCGGTACTCCGCCGGGTCCGCCGGCAGGACGTTGCCCGCATCGTGGGGGATCTCTGTGTGGCTGTGGCCGGAGGCGCCGAAAAAGCGGACTCCCGCCCCGAAGGCCGCGGCGGCCATCTCCGCCAGGGTGCCCTTCCCGTCGCAGAGGGCGGAGTGGGTGTGGACGGAACAGCACTCCGGTGTCCGGCTCATTGCATCCGCTCCTGCTTCACCTTGTGGTCGATGACGTGGCGCTTCTCCAGCTCCCGGGTGACGTCCTCCAGGGAGATGCCCATCTGGACCATCAGCACCATGACGTGGTAGGTCAGGTCGGCGATCTCGTAGATGGTCTCCTCCTTATCCTCCTTGCGGCCACCGATGATGACCTCGGTGCACTCCTCGCCCACTTTTTTCAAAATCTTGTCCAGGCCCTTGTCGAAGAGGTAGGAGGTATAGCTGCCCTCCTTGGGGTGGGTCTTGCGGCCCTCGATCAGGTGGTAGAGGCCCTCGTAGCTGAAGGCTTTCAGCTCCTCGGACAGGTAGACCGGCTGGAAGAAGCAGCTCTCCGCCCCGGTGTGGCAGGCGGGGCCGTCCTTCACCACCTCCACCACCAGGGCGTCGGCGTCACAGTCGGCGGTGATGGACACCACGTGCTGGACATTGCCGGAGGTCTCGCCCTTGCGCCAGAGCTCCTGGCGGCTGCGGGACCAGAAGCAGGTCTGGCCCTCGTCGATGGTGATGGCCAGGCTCTCCGCGTTCATGTAGGCCAGGGTCAGGACCTCCTTGGTGTAGTGGTCCTGGACGATGGCGGGAATCAGGCCGTTGGCGTTAAATTTCAGTTCTTTTGTTTCCATAAGTGGAGTTCCTTTCCTTTTCTCAGCATGAGAGGGGTGTTAGGGTGCGTCCCATTGGACGCAGGAAATCAGCCATGGGGATGGCTGGGCAAGGCAGGCCGCCGGACGGCGGCCTCGGGGGGGTGTCTGCTCCCGCAGGGGGCTTGCCCAGCGGGATGCGCCCCCCATTTTCTTTTTGAGACATCAAAAAGAAAACCCTCCAGAGGGGCCTCTCTTGCCCCTGCGGGGCAATTCACCTTCTGCGCCGCGCCCGGTGGAAAAGAAAAAATGTTTCGGCGGGTCGGTCTGCGCCAGCGCAGACCTCCTGCCGCCGGCGGGGGAAGGTTGGCTGTCCCTTGTAGAAGTCAGGGACGGAAACGCCCGGCCCTTGGGGAAACCTTTGGCCCGGGGAGGTAGAAGGATACACCCTGCGCCGATTTTCGCTGCCGCTGGCTCTTCCGCACGGGAGCGTGAGCGGCAGCGAAAAGAGAAGCAGAGGCAATACGACAACCACCCCGACGCCCTCCGCACCATCCGCCATGGAACGGCAGTATCTACCTCGTAGAAGAGTCAAGCGTGCCCGAAGGCGGGCCAAAATCGGAGCAGGCACCGATCCGCCGACCCCCGTGCGCACGGAGGGCCACCGCACCGGAGTGCGCCCAAGCGGCCTTTTCTTTTGGACCGTGCACCGCGCAGCCGTTGGCGGCTTTGCCGCTTACGGATGCGGCGTACCCCTTGCGGGTACGGCCCGTTTTCTTTTCGGGCAAGGCCGAAAAGAAAATGGGGGGTGCATTGCCCAGCTGGCAACTCAGCTGAATTTTCCGGGCGGCAGATTGCCGCCCCTACGGCGTTTACCGGGGAACCCGCAAGAATCCGCCACCGTGGTCCTGCGAGGGCCATGTCTCAAATCCGCATCTCCACGCCCTGGGCCCGGAGATAGCGCTTCAATTCCTGAATGTCCACCTGATGGGTGTGGAAAATGGACGCTGCCAGCCCGGCGTCGATGCCGGGGTGTGTGAAGAGCTCCGCGAAGTCCTCCATCTTCCCCGCGCCGCCGCTGGCGATGATGGGCACTCTGACACGCTGCGCCAGGGCATCCAGCATCTCCAGGTCAAAGCCCTGCTTGACGCCGTCGGTGTCGATGGAGTTCAGCACGATCTCCCCGGCGCCGTCGTTGACCCCCCGGACGGCCCACTCCATGGCGTCGATGCCGGTGTCCTCCCGGCCGCCCTTGGCGAAGAGGCGGAACTGGCCGTCCACCCGCTTCACGTCCATGGAGAGGACCACGCACTGGTCCCCATACTTTTTCGCCGCCGCTGCGATGATGCTGGGGTCCGCGATGGCGCCGGAGTTGACGCTCACCTTGTCGGCGCCGCACTTCAGCACCCGGTCAAAGTCATCCAGCGTCCGAATGCCGCCTCCCACCGTCAGGGGGATGAAAATTTCAGAGGCCACCCGCCGCAGGATGTCCGTGAACAGGTTCCGGCCCTCCACGGAGGCGGTGATGTCGTAGAACACCAGCTCGTCCGCCCCGGATTCGTTGTAAAACCGGGCCATCTCCACCGGGTCCGCCATGTCCCGAAGCCCCTCAAAGTTGGTCCCCTTCACCACCCGGCCGTCCTTCACGTCCAGGCAGGGGATGATCCGCTTGGCTAACATGCGCCCACCTCCGCAATCACCGTTTTCAGATCCAGCCGGCCGGTGTACAGGGCCTTGCCCAGAATGGCGGCTTTGACACCGATCCGCTGGAGTTCTCTCAGCTCTTCCATGCTGCTGACGCCGCCGGAGGCGGTGATGTCCAGCCCCTCGATCTCCGCCAGCTCCCGGTAGAGGTCCAGGTTCGTACCCGCCTCCGCCCCGTCCCGGCTGATATCGGTGTAGATAACGGTTTTCACCCCCGCGTCCCGGAGGCGGCGGCAGAAGTCCACGCCCTTCTCCTGGGAGAGTTCTTTCCAGCCGCTGACAGCCACATAGCCGTCCCGGGCGTCCACGCCTACGGCAATTCTGTCTCCGTAGGTCCGGGCCATCCGCGCTGTGAAGGCGAAGTCGCGCACCGCGATGGTGCCTAAAATGCACCGGCCCACCCCCAGGTCCAGGTACTGGCGGATGCGGTCCTCGGTGCGGATGCCGCCCCCCACCTCGATGTACAGCCCGCCCTGCCTGGCGATGGCGGCGATGGTGTCGAAGTTGGCCAGGGTGCCGTCCCGGGCGCCGTCCAGGTCCACCACGTGGAGGTATTTCGCCCCGGCGGCGAGAAAATCCCGGGCCACAGCGCAGGGATCCTGGGCGTAGACCGTCTCTTTGTCATAGTCTCCCTGGTACAGGCGGACCACCTGTCCGCCCCGCAGGTCGATTGCGGGAAAAATCTGCATATGCTCGCTCCTTTTCCGGGTCTTTGGGATTCAGAGGTGCTCCTTGCAGGAGAGGGCCTCCGCCGTCAGCTTGCAGACGCAGACCGTGTCCACCGCCGCGTCCGGGAATTCCCAGTCCGCCTTCCCTGTGCTCTGGCGCAGAATGGCGGCCAGGCCCCGGCGCTTCTCCTCCGCCGTCTCCAGGATGACAGCAGGGCCCTCGGCGATGACGCTGCGGAAGGCGGCGGTATAGCGGCAGGCCTGCTCTGCCGGCTTGAGCTGGTAGCCCTCCTCCATCTCGATGCAGGCCCGGCCCGTCTGGCGGATCAGGTCCACCTTCCGGCCCTCGGCGGCGCCGTGGAAGTAAAAGACGTGTTGGCCGTTCTCCACCGCGTGGCCGAAGTTCACCGGCACCACGTAGGGCTTGCCCTGGTCACAAAAGCCCAGGCGGCAGATTTCACAGCCATCGATGACGGCCTGAATTTTCTCTGGGTCCGTGACGGCCCGGTCCTGTCTTCTCATAGGACGCATGAAACTTCCTCTCCTTTACAGCTCCGCGAAGGCCCGCAGCAGCCGCAGCCCCGTGTCCCCGGACTTCTCCGGGTGGAACTGGGTGCCGTAGACGTTCCCCCGGCGCACCACGCCGGTGACGTCCACATTGCCGTACCGGGACGTGGCCAGGGTGCTCCCGGCGCAGTCCCGGGCGTAGAAGCTGTGGACGTAGTACACGTACTCCCCGTCCCGGACATAGCGGAACAGGGGATCGTCCTGCAAAATCTGCAAACTGTTCCAGCCCATGTGGGGGACCTTCAACGTTGGATCCGTCAGGTCCCGGCGGAGGTCCACCACCTGGCCGGGCACCAGCCCCAGGCCGGGGTGCTCCCCGTACTCAAAGCTCCGGTCGAACAGCAGCTGCATCCCCAGGCAGATGCCGAGAAGCGGCTTTTTCTCCGCCTCCTCCCGAATGACCGGCACCAGGCCGGTGTCGTCCAGCTTCCGCCTGGCGTCGCCGAAGGCTCCCACGCCGGGCAGAATGATCCTGTCCGCCGCCCGGAGGCGGGATGCGTCGCCGGTGACCTCCGCCTCCAGGCCCAGGGCCTTCAGGCTGGACACCAGGGAAAAGAGGTTCCCCACGCCGTAGTCTACAATCGCGATCATTTACAGCACACCTTTCGTGCTGGGAATTTCATCCCGGTGTTTTTCGTCCAGGGCCACGGCCATTTTCAGCGCCCGGCCGGTGCCCTTGAAAATGGCCTCCAGAATGTGGTGGGTGTTCTCCCCCGCCAGCTGGCGGATGTGGAGGGACATGGGGCATTCCCGGACAAAGGCCAGGAAGAACTCCTTGGCCAGTTCCGTGTCAAAGTCCCCCACCTTCTGGGCGGGCAGGTCCACGGACCAGCCCAGGTAGTCCCGGCCGGAGAGGTCGCAGGCAATCAGCACCAGCGTCTCATCCATGGGCAGGAGGAACTGGCCGTAGCGGGTGATGCCCCGCTTGTCCCCCAGGGCCTCTGCAAAGGCCCTGCCCAGACAGATGCCGATGTCCTCCACGCTGTGGTGGCCGTCCACCTGGGTGTCCCCCTGGCAGCGGAGCGTCAGGTCCAAGTCCCCGTGGCGGGCGAACAGCTCCAGCATATGGTCCAGGAACCCCACGCCGGAGGCGATGTCCGCCTTTCCGGTGCCGTCCAGATTTAAGAAGAGCTGGATCCGGGTCTCCCGGGTATCCCGCTTGATGTCGGCAGTCCGCATACGCGCCTCCCCCCTCACAGCTCTTCCAGGAGGGCGGTCAGCGCCTCCACCAGGGTCTCCATCTGCTCCATGGAGCCGATGGTGATGCGGACGTAGTCCCGGATCCGGTCCCCGTCGAACCAGCGGACCAGGACGCCGTCCTCCTTCAGCTTCCGGTACACCGTCTCACCGGCCAGCCGGTCATGCCTGGCAAAGACGAAGTTGGCCTGGGAGGGCAGGACGGTAAAGCCCAGGTTCTCCAGCTCCCCCACGGTCCAGGCCCGGGTCTGCCGGATGGCGGCGGTGCAGGCGGCAAAGTACGCCTCGTCCGCCACGGCGGCGGCGCCGGCGGCCATGGACAGCCGGTTCACGTTGTAGGGGTGGAAGCTGTACTTCACCCGGTTCAGATCCTCGATCAGCGCCGGGCTGCCCAGGGCGTAGCCCACCCGGCCGCCGGCCAGGGACCGGCTCTTGGACATGGTCTGGGTCACCAGCAGGTTGTCGTACCGGTAGATCATGGGCACGCAGCTCTCGGCGCCGAAGTCCACATACGCCTCGTCCACGATCACCACCCGGTTAGGGCCCGCCTCCAGCAGCCGCTGGATGTCCGCCCGGGGCACGGCCATGCCGGTGGGGGCGTTGGGATTGGCGATGACGATGGTGCCGGGGAAGTCCATGTAGTCGTCCACGTTTAAGGTGAAGTCCTCCCGCAGAGGGATTACCTTCACATCCAGGCCGAACAGCGCCGCCTGGGACTTATAGAACCCGTAGGTGATGTCGGCGTAGGCCACGGGCCTTCCTGCGCCGCAGAAGGCCCGGAAGGCAAAGGCCAGCACCTCGTCGGAGCCATTGCCCGCCAGCACGTTCTCCGGCTTCAGCTCATACCGCCTGGCGATGGCCTCCGTCAAAGCGGCACAGGCGGGGTCGGAGTACAGGTTCAGTTTCAGGACCTCCGCCCGGTTGATGGCCTTGAGGACCTTGGGGGACGGAGGGAAGGGGCTCTCGTTGGTGTTCAGCTTCACATACTGCTGATCCTGGGGCTGCTCGCCGGGGGTGTAGGGAGCCAGGCGCTCCGCCTCCTGGGAGATCCAGCGGCTCATGGGGTCACTCTCCTTTCTCTTCTGTGCGGGACAGGGCGGATTGGGCGTGGCCGTGGAGGCCCTCCCGCTCCGCGAAGTCCGCGATCCGGGGGGCGGCTTCCGCCAGGGCCTCCCGGGTGTAGTAGAGGAACTGGGTCTTTTTCACAAAGTCGTCCACGCTGAGGGGACTGGAAAACCGGGCCGTGCCGCTGGTGGGCAGGGTGTGGTTGGGGCCGGCGAAGTAGTCCCCCAGGGCCTCCGGCGTGTGGCGGCCCAGAAAGACGCTGCCGGCGTTCGCTACCCGTGGCAGCAGGGCGAAGGGATCGTCCACGCACAGCTCCAGGTGCTCCGGGGCGATGCGGTTGGCGGCCTCCACCGCCGCGGCCAGGTCCTTCGTCACCAGGATCTTCCCGTTGGCCGCCAGGGATTTTTGGGCGATGTCCCGCCGGGGCAGGCTTTCCAGCTGGGCCTCGATCTCCCGCTGTACGGCCTCCGCCAGAGGGCGGCTGTCCGTCACCAGCACGGCGGCGGCGTGGGTGTCGTGCTCCGCCTGGCTCAGCAGGTCCGCCGCCACCCAGGCGGGGTCGCTCTTGCCGTCCGCCACCACCAGGATCTCGCTGGGGCCGGCGATCATGTCGATGGCCACCTGGCCGAATACCCGCCGCTTGGCGGCGGCCACAAAGACGCCGCCGGGGCCCACGATCTTGTCCACCCGGGGGACGGTCTCCGTGCCGTAGGCCAGGGCCGCCACCGCCTGGGCGCCGCCCAGCTTGAACACCCGGTCCGCACCGGCGATCCGCGCCGCCGCCAGGGCCTCGGCGCTGATGGTGCCGGCCTCGTCCGGCGGCGTCACCACCACGATCTCCTGTACCCCCGCGATCCTGGCGGGGATGACGTTCATCAAAATGGTGGAGGGGAAGGCCACCGGGCTGCCGGGGACGCAGACCCCCACCTTCTCGATGGGGGTGTACCGCTGGCCCAGCACCACGCCGGGCCGGTCCGTCAGGACAAAGTTCTGGTGGACCTGGGCCTCATGGAAGCGGCGGATGTTGGCCGCCGCCTGCTGCAGCGTCTCCCGGAAATCCTCGTCCACGCGGTCCCAGGCGGCCTCCATCTCCCCTTCGGTCACTTCAAAACAGGTGAGGTCCGCGCCGTTGAACCGGCGGGTGTACTCCCGCAGGGCAGCGTCCCCCCGGGCGCGGACATCCGCCAGAATGGCGTCCACCGACGCGCCCACGTCCTCCTCCGCCTGGGGAGCGCGATCAAAAAGGGGCAGGTCCTCCAGCCGGTCCGCCTCGTAAATGGGGATCACGACTCCGTCACCTCCTTCAGCTTGCCCAGGAGCGTCTCGATCTCCCGGCGCTTGAACTGGTAGCTGGCCCGGTTGGCAATGAAGCGGGCCGAGATGGGCATGAATTCCGTCAGCACCTTCAGGTCATTCTCCCGCAGGGTGGTGCCGGTCTCCACAATGTCCACGATCACGTCGGAGAGGCCCAGGATGGGGGCCAGCTCGATGGAGCCGTTCAGCTGGATGATGTCGATGTCCCGGCCCTGGGCGGCATAGTACCTCTTGGCGATGTTGACGAATTTGGTGGCCACCCGCAGGGCCCGGCTCTGGTCCTCCTGGAAGTTCTTGGGTCCGGCCACGCACATGCGGCACTTGCCCAGGCCCGTGTCCAGCAGCTCATACACGTCCGCGCCGGACTCCGCCAGGATGTCCTTGCCCACGATGCCAATGTCCGCCGCGCCGTGCTCCACATAGATGGCCACGTCGCTGGGCTTCACCAGAAAATAGCGGATGCCCGCCTTGGGGTTCTCCACCACCAGCTTGCGGGTGTCGGCGTAGTTCTCCGGGCAGCCGTAGCCCACGCCGGCCAGCAGGTCGTAGACCTTGTCTCCCAGGCGGCCCTTGGGCAATGCCACGTTCAGCATCACCGGGCCCGCCTGCTCCTCCGCCGGCGCGTCGGAGAGCCGGTCCAGCTCATCCAGGTACAGCGCGAAGCCGATGGCCCGGGCACCGGGGCGGAACTGCTCCGCCAGGGGGTCGTACTGCCCGCCCCGGAGCACCGCCCGGGGAAGGCCCGCCAGATACCCCTGGAGCACCAGGCCGTTGTAATACTCCATGTCGTTCACCAGGGACAGGTCGATCTTCCAGTGGTCCGTCTGGCCCCGGTCCTCCAGGGCCTGGCACAGCTTCCCCAGCTCTTCCAGCGCCGCCCCCATGGCGGCGTTCAGGGCCAGCACCTCCGCGCCGGAGAGGACCTCCCGCCAGGAGCCCGTCAGGGTCCCCAGGCGGCAGAGGGCGTCCGTCCCCTGGCGGGACAGTCCGGCCGCCTCAGCGGTCTTGCGGAGCTCGTGGACGTTCTTGTCCCGGATGCAGGTGAGCAGCCTGGGCCGCACCGCCTCGTCGGCGCCCACCGCGTCAAAGAGGCCGGTGACAAAGCCCATGTGGCTGATCTCCAGCACGAAGTCCCGCTCCGTCAGGGCCAGGCTCCGCAGGGCCAGGGACACCACCTGGGC
>DWYU01000018.1 GCA_019118505.1 Candidatus Oscillibacter excrementavium | reverse complement strand
ACGACCTGCCCTGTATGGACGACGACGACCTGCGCCGGGGCAAGCCCACCAACCACAAGGTCTACGGCGAGACCCTGGCCGTCCTGGCGGGGGACGCCCTCCAGCCGGAGGCCTACCGCCTGATCCTGACGGCGCCGGGGCTGGACGAGAGCCGCCGGGCCGCCTGCGGCCGCATCCTGGCGGAGGCCTCCGGCGCGGACGGCATGGTGGCCGGCCAGGTGCTGGACACCCTCCACGCCCCCCGGAGCGAGGCGGAGGTGACGGAGGTCCACCGGCTCAAGACCGGGGCCATGATCGCCGGCGCCTGCCGCCTGGGCGTGGCCGCCGCCGGCGGCGGGGAGGACCTGATGTCCGCCGCCGGAACGTATGCCCGGGAGCTGGGCCTGGCCTTCCAGATCCGGGACGACATGCTGGACGTCTGCGGCGACGCAGCGGAGTTCGGCAAGCCCATCGGCTCCGATCAGGAGGAGGGGAAGGTCACCTTCGTGGACCTGCTGGGGCTGGAGGGCTGCGGCCGGGCGGTCCACGCCCGCACAGAGGCGGCCAAGGCCGCGGTGGCGGCCTGTGACCGGGACGGCTTCCTGTCCGCCCTGGCGGACGCCCTGGCGGAGCGGAACAAGTGAAGAATCCCCCGGGGCCGCCTGCGGGCGGCCCTGTTTTTGTCCTGTCCGCCGTCGGCGGACAGCCCTTCGGTCACAAAAAATTTACGGACGCATATACGGAATATGTTGTATATTTATAAAATATGTGTTATACTGAGTCCTGCTAAGCGGCGGCGCAGTATTCTAGTCAGTTCGTCCGTCTCCGAAGGAGGGGCTAAAAATCCTCTGAAGGGCACACCGATGAAACCTCTGGTGCCTGCTTGATACGCCCAGTTTCGGGTGGGTGCTGGGGGGAAGCCTGGCTTTGCCTGCGCTTGCGGGGGCAGGGCGCTTTCCAATGGCATGGCGATGACGACCCTGTCTCCGTGGAGACCTGCTCTTGTGCGCGGACGTACTCCCATCGCGGTATTCCGGCCCGTGTACGAAGCAGCTGATTGAACCTGCAGTGCGGTGCATCGGTCCGATTTCCGGGCCGTAACGCTGTGTGCAGCCGTAGCCTGCCTTGCGTGAGGCGGGTGGATGGGGGAACAACAGGCGGGGCCCTCTGGCCGGAGGGCCCGTTTGATCGCCCCCTGAAACCCGGTTTGCAAAAGAGGCTAAAGAGACGGCTCGACTGGGGTGGAAAACACCTAGGCTGTCCTGACCGGGCTGAAAAGGGATTGCAGTGCGGACTCAGTGGCGATCGGGTGGCATGGCTGGCAACACTGTGCCGCGGCACCGAAGGGGGAACCGCCTCCATCGGCAACGAGAGGTGTGCCGCGGGGAAATCCAACCCGTACCTAAGCCGTAAGATTTACCTTTTCCGCCGCCGCCGGCTTAGCCATTCTTTACAAACTTCCCGAGTGGAGGGACTTTTTTGAGGGAATCCCAAAAGCGCAGACGGGCACAGGACCGACCGGGCCCCTACCGGTGGGCCGTGCAGGTCTTTTTTCTTGCCATCGCCCTGTCCGCGGCGCTGAGCCTGGCGTCCGAGACCAGTCTCGGCGGCGCCGGAGCGGCGGCGGCCGCCGCGGTGCTGGCGGTGTTCATCGGCCTGGGCATCCTGTTTGACATCATCGGCGTGGCGGTCACGGCGGCGGACCCCAGGCCCTTTCACTCCATGGCCGCCCACAAGGCGCCCGGCGCCAGGGAGGCCCTGATGCTCCTGCGGAACGCCGGGCGGGTCTCCAGCGTCTGCAACGACGTGGTGGGGGACATCTGCGGCATCGTCAGCGGCACCACCACCGCGGTGATCGTGGTGCGGCTCCAGGCGGCCCTGGGCCTGCCGGAGAGCGTGGCGCTGAGCGTGGCGGTGACGGCCCTGGTGTCGGGCCTCACCATCGGCGGCAAGGCCCTGGGCAAGACGGTTGCCCTGAATAAAAGTACCAGCGTGGTCTACTGGGTGGGACGGGTCCTGCACCTGTTCCACCGCTGAGAGGAGGCTGGCAGATTTGATCTTAGAGAATATCCATTCCCCGGCGGACGTGAAGGCCCTGGACCGGAGCCAGCTGGAGCCCCTGTGCCGGGAGCTGCGGACGTTTCTGGTGGAGTCTGTGTCCAGGACCGGGGGCCATCTGGCCTCCAACCTGGGGGCGGTGGAGCTGACGGTGGCCATCCACCGGGTGTTCGACACATCCAGGGACCGGCTGGTGTTCGACGTGGGCCACCAGTGTTACGTCCACAAGGCCCTCACCGGCCGGCAGGAGCTGTTTGCCACCCTGCGGCAGTTCGGGGGGCTCTCCGGCTTCCCCAAGCCCCGGGAGAGCGAGCACGACGCCTTCATCGCCGGCCACGCCTCCAACTCCGTGTCCGTGGCCCTGGGCATGGCCCGGGCCAGGACCTTGCAGCAGGAGGACTACAGCGTGCTGGCCCTGATCGGGGACGGCGCCCTCACCGGGGGCCTGGCCTACGAGGGCCTCAACAACGCCGGCGCCTCTGGCGAGCCGCTGATCGTCATTCTCAATGACAACGGCATGTCCATCAACCCCAACGTGGGGGCGGTGGACAGCCATCTGAGCCAGATCCGCTCCAAGCCCGCCTACTACCACTTCAAGAAGTGGTACCGGAATCTCTTCGGCGCCAACCCCATGGACAGCCGGATCTACCGGTTCAACCACAAGGTCAAGACCTCCCTGAAAAAGGCCCTGTGGCCCGGCAGCACCCTGTTCGAGGACATGGGCTTCACCTACCTGGGCCCCATCGACGGCCACGACCTGGACCGGCTGGTCCACGTGCTGTCCTGGGCCCGGGAGCTGCGGTGCCCGGTGGTGGTCCACGTCAAGACGGTGAAGGGCAAGGGCTACTCCTTCGCGGAGCAGAACCCGGACAAGTTCCACGGGGTGGGCCCCTTTGACCCGGAGACGGGCCTTTTGAAAAAGAGCGGGGGAGACGACTTCTCCGCCGTGTTCGGTCGGACGCTGGTCTCCTGCGCCGCGGAGGACAGCCGCATCTGCGCCATCACCGCCGCCATGGCGGACGGCACCGGCCTGGCCCCCTTCGCCAGGGAGTTCCCGGACCGGTTCTTCGACGTGGCCATCGCCGAGGGCCACGGGGTGGCCATGGCGGCGGGCCTTGCCAAGCAGGGGATGATCCCCGTGTTCGCCGTGTACTCCTCCTTCCTCCAGCGGGGCTATGACCAGCTGATCCACGACGTGTCCCTCCAGCAGCTCCACGTGGTGCTGGGGGTGGACCGGGCGGGCCTGGTGGGCGCCGACGGCGAGACCCACCACGGCTGCTTCGACGCGCTGTTCCTCTCGGAAATCCCCGGCTTCACCGTGCTGTGCCCCGCCAGCTTCGCGGAGCTGCGGCGGATGGTGCGGCAGGCGCTGTTTGAGATCAGCGGCCCCGTGGCGGTCCGGTACCCCCGGGGCGGCGAGGGCGCCTACCAGGAAGACCGGTCCCAGGGCGTGATCGCCCGGCTCCGGGAGGGGGCGGACGCCGCGATTTTGACATACGGCGTGCTGGTGAACCAGGCCCTGGCGGCGGCAGACCTGCTGGCGGCCCAGGGCATCCAGGCGGAGGTGCTGAAGCTGAATCAGATCTCCCCCCTGGAGTACGACATGCTGGCCCCCTGGCTGACAGGGAAGCGGCTGCTGGCGGTGGCGGAGGACGCCTTCGGCGCCGGCTGCGTGGGCCAGCGGGTGGCGGCCATCCTGGCCCAGCACGGCCAGGCGCCGGAGAAGCTGGTGCTGATCAACCTGGGCAAGACCTTCCTGCCGGAGGGCACGGTGCCCCAGCTGGAACAGGAGGCCGGGATCGACGCCGCGGGCATCGCCCGGGCGGTACAGGAGGCGCGTACATGAGCGGAAAAAAACGGCTGGATGTCCTGCTGACGGAGCGGGGCCTCCAGGAGAGCCGGCAGAGGGCCCAGGCGGTCATCATGAGCGGCGAGGTCTTTGTGAACGGCCAGCGGGTGGACAAGCCCGGCACCGCCGTGGCGGAGGACGCCCGGATCGAGATCCGGGGCGGCACGCTGCCCTACGTGAGCCGGGGCGGGCTGAAGCTGGAGAAGGCCATGGCCACGTTCCCCATCGATCTCCACGGCGCGGTCTGCGCGGACATCGGCGCCTCCACCGGCGGCTTCACCGACTGTATGCTGCAAAACGGCGCGGAAAAGGTCTACGCCGTGGACGTGGGCTACGGCCAGCTGGCCTGGAAGCTCCGCAGCGATCCGAGGGTGGTGTGCCTGGAGCGGACCAACGCCCGGTATCTCACCCGGGAGCAGGTGCCGGACGAGCTGGACTTCGCCTCGGTGGACGTGAGCTTCATCTCCCTGAAGCTGATCCTGCCGCCTCTGAACGGGCTCTTAAAGGACGGCGGCCACGCCGCCTGCCTGGTGAAGCCCCAGTTTGAGGCCGGCCGGGAGAAGGTGGGGAAGAAGGGGGTGGTCCGGGACCCGGACGTCCACCTGGAGGTGCTGGAGCACTTCCTGGACCATGCCAAGGAATCCGGCTTTACAGTCCTTGGGCTGACGTATTCTCCCATCCGGGGACCGGAGGGGAACATCGAGTATCTGGGGTATCTGGAGAAGGGCCCCTGGCAGGATCGCGCCTTTGATTTGAAGGCCCTGGTGGCCGAGTCCCACCAGACCCTGCGCGAGCACGGAGAGGGGGCCAACCCATGAAAAAGATCATCCTCTGCCCCAACCCCAACCGGGACCGGGGCATGGAGACCACCCGCCGGGCGGACGCCATCCTGCGGGAGCTGGGGTTCCAGACCGTGGTGTGCCCTCCCTTCAAGGACCAGAAGGACGGGGCCTACGGGGACTACCAGACCCGACCCCTGACGGCGGAGCTGAAAAACGCCGACCTGCTGATCACCTTCGGCGGGGACGGCACCATTTTGCACCTGGCCAAGCTGGTGGCCCTGAACAAGATCCCGGTGCTGGGCATCAACATGGGGGGCCTGGGCTTCATCGCGGAGCTGGAGGCCGGGGAGCTGGAGGCGCTGCGGAAGCTGAAGGACTGGGACTTCCAGACGGAACAGCGGATGATGCTGGACGTGTCCGTCCAGCGGGAGGGCCGCCAGATCTACACCAACCTGGGCCTCAACGACGCGGTGATCCGGGAGGGCCCCATCTCCCACGTGATCCATTTGAAGATCTCCTCCGACGGCCGGCACCTGGCGGACATCGCCGGAGACGGCGTCATCGTGGCCACCCCCACCGGGTCCACGGCCTACTCTCTCTCCGCCGGCGGGCCGGTGGTGGAGCCGGTGGCCCAGACCATGGTGGTCTGTCCCATCTGCACCCACAACATGCGCTTTTCGTCCTACGTGCTCTCACCGGAGCACACGCTGACCATCGAGCTGGAGCGCAACGGCCGCAAGCCGGTGTACCTGTTCGTGGACGAGAGCCGGGCCTTCTCCCTCCGGGCGGACGACCGGATCCAGGTCCGGCGGTCCAAGCACACCGTGCGGCTGGTGCGCCTGTCGGAGCGGAGCTTCTGCGAGATCTTCGCCCAAAAAATGCTGCCAGGAGGATTTGACGATGAAAAATGACCGGCAGAGCATGATCCTGGAGATCATCAGCCAGGAGAATATCGAGACCCAGGAGCAGCTGCTCTCCCGGCTCCAGGAGCGGGGGATCACCAGCACCCAGGCCACCATCTCCCGGGACATCAAGCAGATGCACCTGATCAAGGAGCCGGTGGGCCACGGGGTGTACAAGTACGCGGTCTCCGGCAACCGGACCCGGCTGAACTTCGCGGAGAAGCTGCGGACCATCTTCCGGGAGAGCATCACCAGCATCGACTCGGCCCAGAACATCGTGGTGATCAAGACCATGCCGGGCCTGGCCAGCGGCGCCTGCGCGGCCCTGGACGACATGGGGGTCACCTGCATGGTGGGGTCCCTGGCGGGGGACGACACCGCCTTTCTGGTGATGCGGGACACGGAGTCGGCGGCGGACTTCTGCCGGGAGATCAAGGAGATGCTGTGATCCCTGGCGGGGGGCTTTTGGGTTTGGCATACTTGCCAGAACGGTGCGTAGGGGCGGCAATCTGCCGCCTGGAGTGATGCGGGCCGCCGAACGGCGGCCATGGGGGTGTCTGCTCCCGCAGGGGCTGTTCCCACAGGGGTGCGCCCCCCATTCTCTTTTTGGTCTTGCCCAAAAAGAGAATGCGCCGCGCCCGGTGGAAGAGAAAAAGGCGCTTGGGCGCGCTCCGGTGCAGTGGCCCTCCGCGCGCGACGGGGGTCGGCGTATCGGTGCAAGCGCCGATTTTGGCCGGCCGTCGGGCACGCTATTCTCTTCTGCGAGGTTGCAGCTGCTGTCCCGTGGCGGATGGTGCTGAGGTTATCGGGGTGGTCATCGCATTGCCTCTGCGTCTACTTTCGCTGCCGCTGGCTTGGCGGTTGACGGGAGCCGGGGCAGCGGGCCGATGAGGGCATCGGCCCCTACGGGGATGCCGCGGACCTGCGCGTAGGGGGCAACCTGTGTGTCGGCCCTTGCAAGGGTGACGGTAGGGGTGGATGCCTTCATCCGCCCATTGGTACAGGCCCCCACGACCGCCGGGGAAGCGCGTAGCGAAGCGGAACGCGCGGAAAGAGGAGCTGGTCAAATGCGTTCTTGCAGCCCGATGCCGTCGGCACCCGCGCCGCGGGAATCCGCGTTCAAGTCCGCACCGCACCCCGCCGCGCCCGTGGGGAAGCCATCGCAAACCCGCAGGCACCATCTCTCGTCAACTCCCGTACAGCGCGGAGGCACGCAGGTGCCGGAGCGCGACCAAAAGCGTTCTTTTCTTTTGGACCGTGCACGGCCCGTTTTCTTTTCGGCAAGACCGAAAAGAAAATGGGGGGTGCATTGCCCAGCTATCAACATAGCTGATTCCCCGTCCAATGGGTCGTACCCGATATATATATATGGAATATATTTGATTTAAGGAGATCACTGGATGTTCAAAGTGCTCAAAACCGAGGGCCGCGCCCGGCGCGGCCAATTCTCCTGCGCCCACGGCGGCGTGGTCCAGACGCCGGTGTTCATGAACGTGGGCACCCAGGGTGCCATCAAAGGCGGCGTCTCCGCCCACGATCTGAAAGAGGTGGGCTGCCAGATCGAGCTCTCCAACACCTACCACCTGCACCTGCGGCCCGGGGACCAGATCGTCCGGCAGATGGGGGGCCTCCACAAGTTCATGGACTGGGACGGCCCCATCCTGACGGACTCCGGCGGGTTCCAGGTGTTCTCCCTGGCGTCCCTGCGGAAGATCCGGGAGGAGGGGGTCACCTTCGCCTCCCACATCGACGGCCGGAAGATCTTCATGGGGCCGGAGGAGTCCATGCGGATCCAGTCCAACCTGGGCAGCGACATCGCCATGGCCTTTGACGAGTGCGTGGAGAACCCCGCAACCCACGAGTACGCCAAGGCCAGCTGCGAGCGCACCGCCCGCTGGCTGGCGCGGTGCAAGGCGGAACACGACCGGCTCAACAGCCTGCCGGACACGGTGAACCCGGGGCAGATGCTCTTCGGCATCAACCAGGGGGCCACGTTCCCGGACCTGCGGGTGTGGCACATGAAAGAGATCGCCCAGATCGACTGCGACGGCTACGCCATCGGGGGCCTGGCGGTGGGGGAGCCCACGGAGGTCATGTACGAGATCATCGACGCGGTGGAGCCCTACATGCCGGCGGACAAGCCCCGGTATCTCATGGGCGTGGGCACCCCCAGCAACATCATCGAAGGGGTGGCCCGGGGGGTGGACTTCTTCGACTGCGTCATGCCCTCCCGCAACGGCCGCCACGGCAAGCTCTTCACCTGGGAGGGCACGGTGAACATCCTCAACGAGAAGTACGCCACCGACCCCCGGCCCATCAGCGAGAGCTGCGGCTGCCCCGCCTGCCGCCACTTCTCCCGGGCGTACCTGCGGCACCTGTTCAAGGCGGACGAGGTGCTGGCCCTGCGGCTGGCGGTGCTCCACAACCTGTACTTCTACAATGAGCTGGCCGCCCGCATCCGCCAGGCTCTGGATGAGGGGACATTCGCCGAATTCCGGGCCCGTTACAGCGGAAATTTGGAAAAACGTGCGTAATCCCCCTTGCAAAAAACGGCATATCTGCTATAATGTTTTCATTCTGACTTTGCAGCGAAAAGGAGTTTTGTGATTATGACAGAAGGCGCTTCCTCCATCATTATGCTGGTGGTCCTCGTCGCGGTCTTCTACTTCCTGCTGATCCGTCCGGAGAACAAGCGGAAGAAGAAGGCCCAGGAGATGCGGGACAGCCTGAAAAAGGGCGATACCATCACCACCATCGGCGGCATCGTGGGCAAGATCGTCATGGTCAAGCCGGACACCATCGTCATCGAGACCAGCGACGACCGGGTCCGCATGGAGCTGACCAAGTGGGCCGTGTCCACCACCGGCGTCCAGGCCTCCGCCGAGGGCCAGACCTCCAAGGAGGATAAGAAGAAGGAGGACGAGGTCAAGGCGTCCGAGGAGATCCCCGAGACCGCCGCGGAAGAGTCCGCCGCCCCCGCGGAAGAGGAAAAGAAGGACTGACCCATCATAAAAGCACCCTCCCCTGTCATATGCTCGGATAGAGCCATGACGGGGGAGGAGTTTTTATGGGGAACAGGCGGAAGAAGGAGACGGCGCTGTGGCTGGTGTTCCTGCAGGGGGTGGGTCTGGCCCTGGGCATTTACCTGCTGCTGATGGTGCTGGCGTCGGCGCTGCTGGTGGGGGCCGTGCTGCCGGAGGCAGGGGCGTTCCCCGCGGCGGCGGTGGGCTGCTGTCTGGCCTCCTGGGCCGGGGCCATGACCTGCGTCCGCCGCGGCCCCTGGGGGAGCCTGCCCAGCGCCATGATCTGCGCCGGGGGCTTTCTGCTGGTGCTGGTGGCGGTGGCCCTGCTGTGCTGGCAGCAGATCACCTGGCTGGGGCAGGGGGGCATCCTGCTGCTGTGCGGCGCCGGCGGCGGCCTGCTGGCGGGGCTGCTGGGGCGCCGCAGCCGGCGCCGGAAGGGGGGACGCCGGGTCCGCCCGGCCCGGAAGGCCGAAAAAGCCCGGTTGTGAAATTCACCAAAAATACAGATCTGACCACCTGCCCGGGGCCTGTCCGCGATCCGCGGGGGCGCCGGAGCAGGGGGCCGACGGCGGCGGCAAATCTGGGGCGCCGCCGTTTTTCTGTCCACTAGATGTTGTCGTTTTCCGGCGGCGGGGGAGGGCGCCATTTTGCTCCCCTTGACGCAGTTTACATAATATAGTTTACATAAGCTTTTGTCATAACTCACAAAAAACGGAAAGTTCCGGTAAATTCCTTGCGAAATCCGGCAAATTCGACTATAGTAAATAGAAACAAGGTCTTACGTCAACCGCAACATAAATCCGCCCGCCCCCGCATAGGATGCGGTGAGGTGAGGCGGATTGAACACGAGAAACTTGACGAGGCGGCCGCCGGTGCGGCTGGCCACGCTGCCCCGCCTGCTGCTGCTGGCGCTGTTTTTTGCCGCCGGCGTTCTTTTGGGACAGGTCCTGGCGGGCTGGGTGCCGGACGCCACGGGAGACGAGCTGCGCCGGTATCTGGAGAGCTATCTGCGCCTGGGGGGCGGGACGGCTCCCACGCCACGGGCGGTGGTCTCCACCCTGGTGACCTATTTCCGGTATCCGCTGCTGGCGTTTGGGCTGGGCTTCGCCTCCATCGGGGTGGTGCTGCTGCCCTGCGCCACGGTGGCCTACGGCTTCTTTTTGTCCTTTTCCGTGTGCTGCTTCACCGCCTCCTTCGGCGCCGACGGGGTGCTGCTGGCCCTGGCGGTGCTGGGTCTGCGGTGCGCGGTGACGCTGCCCTGCTACTTTCTGCTGGCGGCCTCCTCCTGGGGGACCGCCGCGGGACTTGCCGCCGTGTCGTTTGGGAGCGGCCGGCGGACCGCCCCTGTGGTCTATGGGCGGGCTTGCTGGGTCCGGCTGGGCGCCTGCTGTCTGGCGCTTCTGGCGGGCGCGTGTGTGGATCTGTTGTTGTCCCCGGTGCTGCTGCGGCTGATGCTGGAGCGGATCCTGGGTTAGAGAGAAAGAGAGGGGGAACACCCTTGGCGAAAGACGACATTGCGGCGTATGGAGACTATCTGGCGGAGGAGAAGCACGCCTCCCAGAACACCATCTGTTCCTATCTGCGGGACGTGACCCAGTTCTCCGAGTATCTGGCGGAGCACCAGGGCTGCGGCCTGCGGCAGGCGGACGGCACCATGGTCCAGGACTACATGGCCTGGATGCGGGGGCGGGGGAAGTCCGCCGCCTCGGTGACCCGGTTTTTGGCCTCCGTCAAGTCCTTTTACAACTTCCTGCTGGACGCCGGCGCGGTGGAGGCCAACCCCGCCAAGGGCATCTCCGCCGGCCGGGCGGAGCGGAAGTACCCGGAGATCCTCACCAGCAAAGAGGTGGAGCTGTTCCTGGACCAGCCCCAGTGCGTGGACGCCAAGGGCTACCGGGACCACGCCATGCTGGAGCTGCTGTACGCCACCGGCATCCGGGTCAGCGAGCTGATCTCCCTGAATCTGGAGGACCTGAACCTGGCTGCCGGGTTCATCCGGTGCGCCAGCCGGGGCAAGGAGCGGATCATCCCCCTGTACCACACGGCGGTGAAGGCCCTGCAGGACTATGTCCGGGACATCCGTCCCCAGCTGATCGCCGACGGGGAGGAGCGGGCGCTGTTCGTGAACATGAACGGTGAGCGCATGAGCCGCCAGGGGTTCTGGAAGATCATCAAGTTCTATCAGGAGAAGGCGGGGATCGAGAAGGACATCACGCCCCACACCCTGCGCCACTCCTTTGCCGTCCACCTGCTGGAGAACGGAGCGGACCTGCGGTCCATCCAGGAGATGCTGGGACACGCGGACATCTCGTCCACCCAGATCTACACCCATGTGGTGAAGCACCAGCTGAAGGACGTGTATCAGAAAGCCCATCCACGGGCATGAGAGGGGATTTGGACCGCCGGAAGGCGGTCCGTTTTCTTTTGTCCCTACCTGGGCGGGATGAGGGCGGTGATCCACCGCCCGGAGCGATGTGGGCCGCCGTCCGGCGGCTCACCAATCCCCCCCATGGCCCCCGCCCATCAAAAATTTCCTCAATTTGCGAAAACAAAACCCCTCTCAAACTTCTCTAAGGAATAGAGAACAGAAAGGAGGCCCCGCCATGGATCACGACGAATTCGCCCGCCGGGCGGAAGCCCTCCGGGCACGGCTGTACCGGACAGCGTACCTGTACCTGGGCAGCGAGGCCGACGCATTGGAGGCCGTGGACGAGGGCGTCTACCAGGCCCTGCGGGCTTTGAAGCAGTTGCGGGAGCCGGACTTCTTCGAGACCTGGCTCACCCGCATCGTGCTGAACCAGTGCCACCGGGAGCTCCGCCGCCGCAAGCGGCTGGCAGGGGAGGAATCCCTGCCGGACTCCGCCGGGCCGGACGCTTACGACGCCCTGCCCCTAAAGGAGGCCGTCCGCCGCCTGCCGGAGGATCTGAGAAGCGTGGTGATCCTGCGGTACTTCGCCGGATACACCCAGGCGGAGACCGCCCGGGCCCTGGACATCCCCCAGGGCACCGCGGCCACCCGCCAGCGGCGGGCATTGCAATTACTGCGTCTGGAGCTGGGAGAGGAGGGGAACCCATGAACCGCAATCAGGAATATGAAGCCCTTTTGCAAGAGCTGGAGGCCACGCCGGCGGCCCTGGACGGCACGGCGGAGCGGGCCCTCCGTCGCCGGAGGCGGGAGCGGCGGCTGCGGATCTTCGGCGTGCCGGCGGGGAGCCTGGCGGCCTGCTTCGCCGCCTTCGTGCTGCTGGTGAACCTGTTCCCGCCCTTCGCCCGGGCCTGCGGGAACGTGCCGCTGCTGCGGGCCCTGGCCCAGGCGGTGGCCTGGTCTCCGTCCCTCTCCGCCGCGGTGGCAAACGACTACGTCCAGCCCATCGGCCAGTCCCAGACGGTGAACGGCATCACCGCCACCATCGAGTACGTGATCGTGGACCAGAAGCAGGTGCACATCTTCTTCACCCTGAAAGGGGAGGGGTACGAGAGCCTCTCCGCCGAGCTGCCGGAGTTCACTCCGTGGCAGCGCTGCTCCGTGCTGGGGGGCGACTTCCTCCAGCCGCCGGGAACGCTGCTGCGCTTCACCCTGGACTACCAGGACAACGATGTGCCGGAGGGCTTCACCATGACCTTGGGCGTCACCGGGGAGACGGCGGGAGAGGCGGAATCCCATCCTCCTGCCGCCAGCAGCGTCTGGGACGCCCTGGAAGAGGACACAGTGCCGCCGGACAACAGCATTTTGGCCACCTTTACCTTTGACCTGAAATTTGACCCCACCTACACCGCCAGCGGCGAGATCATCCCTGTGAACAGCGCCTTCCAGTTAGATGGCCAGGCCCTGACGGTGACGGAGGTGGAAGTCTATCCCACCCACGTCCGAGTGAACGTGGAAGGCGCGGCGGCCAACACCGCCTGGCTGAAGAGCCTGGACTTCTATCTGGAAAATGAGGACGGGGAGCGGTTCGACTCCATCACCAACGGCGTCACGGCCAGTGGAGAGGAGGGTTCCCCGGCCATGGTCTCCTACCGTCTGGAGAGTCCCTGGTTTGCCCGCTGCGGCCACCTGACTCTCCACATCACCGGCGCCACGTGGCTGGACAAGGACATGGAGCGCATCCGGGTGGACCTGGCCAACGGCACGGCGGACCAGCTGCCGGAGGGCGTGGAGCTGTACAGCGCGGAGCGGAGTGGAGACGGCTGGAGGATCGAGTTCCGGGCCAGGAGCCGGGAGGAAAACCACTTCCACCAGCTGTTCTATTCCACCTATTACGATCCCGATGGGACGGAACATGACCAGCAGGCCACCTCTGTCACGGCGCCGGATGACGGATATTTCTACCGGCAGATGGTCCTGCGGGACTACCCCTGGAGCGAGGTGTGGCTGTGCCCCGCCTACTCCCGAACCACGACGGCGGAGACACCGGTCACCATCCCCATTAAGTAAATAGTATGGCGGAAAGCGGAGGGCAAGGCCCTCCGCTTTCTTTGGTGGAAGAGACCTTTTGAATGAGGAATTAGGAATGGTTGTGTTCTGCCTCTGGCGGAACGATTTGAATCTGTCCGGCTCCGCCGGACACTGAAATTCCTAACTCCTAACTGATTTCAACTCTTCACTCTTTTCTGTTGCGCTCCCACCGAAAATTTGCTATACTATTACGGAATGTAAACTGGAGGGAAAGCGCCATGCGGATCCTGGGCATTGACCCCGGCTATGCCACCATCGGCTTCGGCCTCATCACGGCGGAGCGGGCACAAGTGCATATGGTGACCTACGGCGCCATCACCACCCCAGCGGGGCTGCCCCTCTCCCGGCGGCTCTACCAGATCGGCACCGACATGGAGGAGCTGATCGGGCAGCTGAAACCGGACGTCATCTCCATCGAGGAGCTGTTCTTCAACACGAACCTCACCACCGGCATCGCCGTGGCCCACGCCCGGGGCGTGCTGCTCTACACGGCGGAGAAGTGCGGCATCCCGCTGCACGAGTACACCCCCTCCCAGGTGAAGATGGCGGTGGTGGGCTACGGCAAGGCGGAGAAGCGGCAGGTGATGGACATGACCCGCCGGCTGCTGCACTTAAAAGCCGTCCCCCGGCCCGACGACGCGGCGGACGCCCTGGCCCTGGCCCTGTGCCACGCCAGGAGCGCCACCTCCCGCCTGCCCCAGCAGGAGGGCGGGGTGAAGGAGACCATTTAGGAGGCGGTTTCATGTTTTACTATCTGGACGGCACCGTGGCGGAGATTCTGCCCTATCTGGCGGTCATCGACTGCGGCGGGGTGGGGTACGCCTGCAAGACCACCAACTACACCCTCTCCCGGCTGAAAAAGGGCCAGCGGGGGAAGCTCTACACCTATCTGAACGTGGGGGAGGACGTGTTCGACCTGTACGGCTTCGCCACGCAGAACGAGCTGAACAGCTTCAAGCTGCTGATCGGCGTCAGCGGCGTGGGGCCCAAGGCGGCCCTGGCCATCCTGTCCACCTCCACGCCGGAGAGTCTGGCCATGGCCATCGTCACCGGGGATGAAAAATCCCTGACGGCGGCGCCGGGCATCGGCAAGAAGATCGCCCAGCGGATCATCCTGGAGCTGAAGGACAAGATGGCCAAGGAGAGCGCCGCCACCGGGCTGGACTTCTCCGGCGGCGGGGCCGTCAGCGCCCCGGCCTTCACCAGCAAGGCGAGAGAGGCGGCCCAGGCCCTGGCGGTGCTGGGCTACACCAGCGCCGAGGTGGCCCAGGCGCTCAGGGGCGTGGACGTGGAGAACCTGTCTCTGGAGGAGATCATCCGCCAGAGCCTGAAAAAGATGGTGAAGTGACCCGGCGGACTTTGGAAGGAGTGTGTGTCATGGCGAAATACGAGCGGGCCTTTTCCGGCGACTTTGACAGCGCCCTGTCCCAACTGGAGCAGGCGGTGCTGAACGGCAGCGCCTCCGCCAGCTACGAGGACGGCAGCGACTACCGCAGCGGGGACTTCCGCTGCGCCGTCCGGGTGTACGAGCGGTACAGCTGGACCGGCGGCAACCGGGTCAGCATGAACATGACCCTGGTGGGCCGGGGACAGGACCTGTTCCTCACCGCCATCACCTCCGGAGGCAGCCAGGCCATGTTCTTCAAGGTGAACACCTGGGGCGAGGAGGCGTTCCTGGACACCATCCAGGCCGTGGCGGACAGCCTGTGACAGACACCGGCAGGAAAGGGAAGTGACACTTTGAGCATCGACTTTGGAAACGACATCTACGAGGAGCCCATCGTGGCCAAGACCTTCCTCCAGGAGGACGCCCAGGAGGGGTCCCTCCGGCCCAAGACCCTACGGGAGTACATCGGCCAGGAGAAGGCCAAGGACAACCTGTCCGTGTTCATCCAGGCGGCCCAGAAGCGGGGGGAGGCATTGGACCACGTGCTGCTCCACGGCCCGCCCGGCCTGGGCAAGACCACATTGGCCGGCATCATCGCCCAGGAGATGGGGGTCAACATCCGCATCACCTCCGGCCCGGCCATTGAGAAGCCCGGGGACCTGGCGGCCCTCCTCACCAACCTGAACGAGGGGGACATCCTGTTCGTGGACGAGATCCACCGGCTGAACCGGTCCGTGGAGGAGATCCTTTACCCGGCCATGGAGGACTACGCCCTGGACATCATCGTGGGCAAGGGGCCCAGCGCCAACTCCATCCGGCTGGATCTGCCGAAGTTCACCCTCATCGGCGCCACCACCCGGGCGGGGCAGCTGTCGGCGCCGTTGCGGGACCGGTTCGGCGTGACGCTGCGGCTGGAGCTGTACACCCCGGAGGAGCTCTCCCAGATCGTCACCCGGTCCGCCTCCATTCTGAACGTGGACATCGTGCCGGAGGGGGCCTATGAGATCGCCCGCCGGAGCCGGGGCACCCCCCGGATCGCCAACCGGATGCTCCGCCGGGTCCGGGACTTCGCCCAGGTGAAGGCCGACGGCGTCATCACCAAGGACGTGGCGGACCAGGCCCTCTGCGCGCTGGAGATCGATCACCTGGGGCTGGACCCCATCGACCGGCGGATGCTGGGGGCCATCATCGAGAACTACGGCGGCGGCCCGGTGGGGCTGGAGACCCTGGCGGCCACCATCGGCGAGGAGGCGGTGACGCTGGAGGACGTGTACGAGCCGTACCTGATGCAGCTGGGCTTCCTGACCCGGACGCCCCGGGGCCGGTGCGTGACCCAGAAGGCGTACCAGCACCTGCACCTGCCCATCCCCGGCGGGATGGCGCCGGAGCCGCCGGACATGGACCAGCTGACGCTGTGAAAAGCGGCTTCATCCGTTTATCAAAAGAGGGAGGAGGACGATTCTGTGGAAGGTACGAGACGGAAGTTTGCGGAGCGCGCCGTGTTTCTGGCGCTGTCGGCGGCGCTGGCCGCCGGGGCCTGGGCCGTCACAGAGCGGTCCGCCTACCCGGTGACGGAGCCCTATCAGTTCCCCGTTCAGCCCGGCACGCCGGAGTGGGTGGAGCTGGCGGAGGCCGGCCTGGCCCGGAACGCCTGCCGGATGCCGGCGGGACTGGCGGAGCAGATGACCTCCGAGGCCCTGCTGGAGACGGCACTGGACTACCCCTATGTAACCGATATGCTGGCATTCAGTGACCCGGCGCAGGGGTTCTGGTCCAACGCGAACTACAACGACGCCCTGACCGAGCTGGTGACACGTCCCGACGCCGCCGCTGTGGTGGAACGGGCGTTTTCCCAGATCCCGCCGCTGACAGAGATCACCGATACGGAGACCATGGTCCGGTGGTACAAGCTCTCCGCCTTTTCCCAGGGGCTGGCCAATCCGCCGGAGGCGTGACGCTCACAGCGGCAGGCCCCGGCCGGTGCGCAGGCCCAGCAGGAAGGCGTGGATGGCGGTGAACTCCCGGGCCCGCTCGCAGTCCGCCGCCAGCTCCACGGGGAGTTCGCTGTCCAGGAAGGAGAGGTTGATCTCGTACTCCTCCTGGGGGGCGGCGTCCAGCTGGGGGCGGATGTAGTGGGCGTACAGCCATTTCATGAAATCCGACATTGCGAATACTCCTTTCTCACGCTTTATAAAGCGTGAGAAAAATATAACACGCTTTGCAGAGCGTGTCAAGGGGGCACCATGGAATTAAACGAACGTTTGCGGGAACTCCGCAAGGAACAGGGCGAGACCCAGAAGCAGGTGGCCGCAGCCATCGGGATTGGGGAGCGGCCCTACCAATACTTGGAGTCCGGTGAGCACCGGCCCAGCCTGGACACGTTAATCGCCCTGGCGGACCACTTCGGCGTATCGCTGGATTATCTGGCCGGCCGGTCGGACCGGCGGGACCCGTAGGGGCGGTTATCAACCGCCCGGGGAAATTGGGGCCGCCGGACGGCGGCCTCGGGGGTCTGGCTCCCGCCAGGGGGCTTGTCCAGCGGGATGCACCCCCCATTTTCTTTTCCGTCTTGCGGAAAAGAAAACGGGCCGTGCACGGTCCAAAAGAAAAGGCCGCTTGGGCGCGCTCCGGTGCAGTGGCCCTCCGCGCGCACGGGGGTCGGCGTATCGGTGCCTGCTCCGATTTTGCCTTGCCTTCGGGCACGCTATACTCTTCTACGAAATTGATACTGCCGTCCCGTGGCGGATGGTGCCGACCTCGTCGGGGTGGTTGTCGCATTGAGCTGCTTCTCTTTTCGCTGCCGCTGGCTTGGCGGTTGACGGGAGCTGGTGCAAGCCACCACGACCGCCGGGGGAGCGCGTAGCGAAGCGGAACGCGCGGAAAGAGGAGCTGGTCAAATGCGTCCTTGCACCCCGATAACCTCCGCACCCGCGCCGCGGGAATCCGCGTTCAAGTTCCCACCGCATCCCGCCGCGCCCGTCGGGAGGCCATCGCGAACACGCAGGCACCATCTCACGCCGACCCCCGTACAGCGCGGAGGCACGA
>DWYU01000132.1 GCA_019118505.1 Candidatus Oscillibacter excrementavium | reverse complement strand
CGGGGAGCCGGCGTTCTTTAGACAAAGCCCTCCAGCTTGGCAATCCGGTATTCCATCACGGCGAACTGGCGGCGGGTCAGGGGCTGATCCAGCATCAGGTCTCCCTGGCTGTTGCCCCGCATGATGCCGTTTTCCGTCAGCCAGGCCACGGCGGCGCGGACCTCTTTCTCATAGTCCGTCTCCTCTCCGTCATCTGTCCAGGGGATTCCCAGGTACTCCAGGATGCCCTTGGCCTCCGCCTCCGCCAATTTCTGGCGGTACGCGGGCTGCCCCAGCAGGGCGGCCTCCTCCCGGTTGGTGTGGAAGCCGTTCTCCAGCAGGACCGCGGGAGCTTTCGTGTGCTTCAGGACATAGAGCTCCGGGTCATATACGATGGGCGTGGACCGCACGGCGATGCCGGCGGCACGCACCTGCGCCAGGATGTCCTGGGCGGCCCGCTCCCGGTCGCCGCCGGGGCCGTAGAGGTAGACGCTCCATCCCTTGGCGGAGGACCAGCCGTCTCCGCCGGCGGCATTGCTGTGGAGGCTGACAAACAAATTCAAATCCGGGATGCTGTTGGCGATCTCGCACCGCTTGGCCAGGCTCACCGCCGCTCCGCCAGTGCGGGTCATGGTGACGGCGACGCCCCGGGCGGTGAGCAGCTGCTCCAGCCGCTTCCCCAGGTCCAGGGTGAATTCGTGCTCATAGTAGGTCCCGTCCGGGCTCTTGTTGGCCAGATTGCCCGCGTCATGCCCCGGGTCCAGGCAGACGCGCTTCGGTTGTTCGCTCAAAGACGCCCCTCCCTCTCTGTATCGATTCCGCTGTGCGGCGCGGAGGGGCTGCCGCCCCTCCTCTCCAGTATAGTCGGAGCCGGCCTGTCCGGTCCCTGTCCGGCGGGACCCCGCCGGGCGGCGGCGCATATCCTGGGGTGACTCCATTCTGAATCGGAGGCATTGCCTATGTATTCCAATCTGGTCAAGCGGCTGAGCAATCTGCTCTGCGTCAAAAGCATCGTGACGCTGATCCTCACCTCGGTCTTTTCCTATCTGGCCGCCGTGGGCCGGGTGTCCAGCCACGACTTTCTCACGGTGTTTTCCGTGGTCATCGCCTTCTACTTCGGCACCCAGAGTGAGCGGCTCACCCAGCAGGCGGAGCAGCACACCCAGCCGAAGGCCTGACGGCCTCTATCCCAGCGCCACGTCCAGCACCATCATCACGCTGAATCCGGCGGCAAAGCTCAGTACGCCGATGTTGGAGTGGCTGCCCTGGGACATCTCCGGGATCAGCTCCTCCACCACCACGTAGATCATGGCGCCGGCGGCGAAACTCAGCAGGTACGGCAGCGCCGGCACCACCAGCCCCGCCGCCAGGATGGTCAGCAGGGCACCGATGGGCTCCACGATGCCGGAGGCCACGCCCCCGGCAAAGGCCCGGAGCTTTCCCGCCCCCTCTGCCCGCAGGGGCATGGAGATGATGGCCCCCTCCGGGAAGTTCTGGATGGCGATGCCCAGGGACAGCACCAGCGCCCCCATGGCGGTGATCTCACCGTCTCCGGCCAGATACCCGGCGTAGACCACGCCCACCGCCATCCCCTCCGGGATGTTGTGAAGGGTCACCGCCAGCACCAGCATGGTGGAACGGCTCAGCCGGCTGACAGGCCCCTCCGGCTGGCTGCTGCCCCGGTGGAGGTGGGGGATGATGTGGTCCAGCGCCAGCAGAAACAGGATCCCCAGCCAGAATCCCGCCGCCGCAGGCACAAAGGACCACTTCCCCAGCCCCGCCGACCGGTCGATGGCCGGGATCAGCAGGCTCCAGACGGACGCCGCCGTCATCACGCCCGCCGCGAAGCCGGTCAGCCCCCGCTGGATCCCGTCGGACAGCCCCTGCCGCATCCCAAACACGCAGGCCGCCCCCAGGGACGTGCCCAAAAACGGCAGCAGCACACCATATACAGCCTCCATACGAACCCCTCTCTCCTGTTGTCAGTTTTTGGTTAGTTCCAGCTAACTATAGAGACAGCATACTGGATTCTGTCTCCGGTGTCAATTCTCTTTTTCTGGAAGACGTCCCTCTCCGCCTCCCTCCGGGCTGTCCATCCGCGGATTTTTCCCCGTGATTTCAGTCTCATTTTAGATTCTGGCGCTATGATGGAATAAAATGAAACCAAGTCTTGGAATCGGAGGTCTGCTATGAAAATCTTCCATCGTGCCAGAGGACCGCTGTGTCTGGTCCTCACGCTGCTGCTTCTGGTCCAGGCCGGTGGGCTGACGGTCTCCGCCGCGGACCCGGAGGACGGCCTGACCCCGTCTGTGCCGGACCCGGCCGCTTACACAGGCGGTGAGATCCTGGTGCTGTATCAGGACGGCAGCTGCGAGACTGTGGCCTGCCAGGACAACGCCGCGCTGGCGGAGACCCTGGCCCAGCTCTCCGCCCGTCCGGATGTGGCCCTGGTCCAGCCCAACTACACCTATGAGAGCACGGCCCTCTCCACCTCGGACCCCCTGGTGGGAGAGCAGTGGGCCCTGGACAACGACGGCTCCTTCCAGCTGGAGGAGCAGGAGAACCGCTACCCGGTCTTTGACGATCCCTTCGATGTGCCCTCCGCTCCCTGGCAGTGGATCGCCCCCTGGTGGATGTGGTCCGCCGGCAGCTCCACCGCCGGCAGCATCCAGGTGCAGGCGGTCCCCGGCATCGACATCGGCCTGGCGGACGCCTGGCGCCTGTATGACGGCGGCAGCCGGGACGTGGTGGTGGCCCTGGTGGACACCGGCATCGACTATACCCACGAGGACCTGGCCGGCCGCATCTGGACCAACACGGATGAAATCCCCGGCAACGGCATCGATGACGACGGCAACGGCTATGTGGACGACGTGTACGGCTGGAATTTCTACTCCGGCACCAACGACGTCTATGTGGGCACGGAGGACGCCCACGGCACCCATGGGGCCGGCACCATTGCCGCCAATGCCGGCAACGGCGTGGGCATCGCCGGCATCGTCCAGAGCGACCACGTCAAGGTCATGGCGGTAAAGGCCCTGGGGGGCTCGGACGGCAGCGGCACCACCGCCTCCATCATTCAGGCCATCCAGTACGCGGAGGCCAACGGGGCCCAGATCTGCAACCTGAGCCTGGGCTCCTCCCAGAACGACCCGGCCCTGTACCGCACCATCGCATCGTCCAAGATGCTGTTCGTGGTGGCGGCGGGCAACGACGGCACGGACCTGGAGACCGCTCCCAGCTATCCGGCCAGCTATGACCTGGACAACCTGATCGCCGTGGCCAACATCCGGTACGACGGGGAGCTGGATCCCACCTCCAGCTACGGCGCCGCCTCCGTGGACCTGGCTGCCCCCGGCAGCTACATCCTCAGCACCACCCCCGGCAACACCTACAGCTATATGACCGGCACCTCCATGGCCGCGCCCATGGTCAGCGCCGCGGCGGCCATGGTCTACTCCGCCTTTCCGAAGGCCACCCTGGCGGATGTGAAGGACATCCTCCTGGCCTCCGTCCACAAGCTGGACAGCCTCACCGGCCGCACCGCCACCGGCGGGATGCTGGATCTGGGCGCCGCCATGGCCGGTGCCGTCACCGCCTCCACCGGCCGGGCCTGGGCGGAGCCGGATCTCACCGCCTACACGGACAATCCGCCTGTGATCTCCCTGTCCCTCTCCCAGTGGCTGGGACGGCGGTATCTCACCGTCCAGGTCCTGGACGCCGACGGGGATCTGCTGAGGGCCGCCTACGCCTCCGGGACCCGCACGGCGGCGGACTTCCAGGGCGGCAATGCCGGGAATCCCATCTCCCTGAGCACCTGGGGCACCGCCACCTTCCTGGTCCGCACCGGCGGGACCTACACCTTCTACGCGGTGGACCAGGCGGGCAATGAGACCGTCCGCACCGTGGAACTGCCGTAAGGCCGGATTTCACAGATACCGGCCGGTGACGCTGTCCGGATTCGCCGCCACCTGGGCCGGTGTTCCGGCGGCCACCACCCGGCCGCCGGCAGCTCCGCCGCCGGGCCCCATGTCGATGAGATAGTCGGCACTGCGGATGACGTCCAGGTCATGCTCGATCACCACCACCGTGGCGCCGTTGTCGATCAGCGTCTGGAACACCCCCAGCAGCGTCCGCACGTCCAGGGGATGGAGGCCGATGGTGGGCTCGTCAAAGACGAACACCGTATCCTCCTGGCCCCGGCCCATCTCGCTGGCCAGCTTCAGCCGCTGGGCCTCTCCGCCGGAGAGGCTGGGGGTGTCCTCTCCCAGGGTCAGGTAGCCCAGGCCCAGATCCTCCAGCACCTGGAGCCGCTGGCGGACCACCTTCCAGTCCGCGCAGGCGTCCAGGGCCATGTGGACGTCCATCTCCATCAGCTCCGGCAGGGTGAAGGCCGCCCCGGACCGGGTCTTGACCCGCACCCGGCCCGCATCCCGGCTGTACCGGGAGCCCCGGCAGTCCGGGCAGGGGATATCCACATCCGGCAGGAACTGCACGTCCAGACTGATGGAGCCGGTGCCGTCGCAGGTGGGGCAGCGGAGCTTCCCCGTATTGTAGGAGAAGTCCCCGGCCTTGTAGCCCAGGGCTTTGGCCTCCGGGCTCCGGGCATAGATCTTCCGCAGCTCGTCATGGACATTGGCATAGGTGGCCACGGTGGAGCGGATGTTGATGCCGATAGGGGTGGCGTCGATGAGCTTCACCCGCCCGATGCCGTCCGCCGTCACCTGATGGACGTGGGGCGGCAGGGGCTTTCCGGCGATATGGGCCTCCAGCCCCGGCACCAGACTCTCCAAAATCAGGGTGGTCTTTCCGGAACCGGAGACCCCCGTCACCACCGTCAGCCGTCCCCGGGGGATATCCACCTCCAGGGGCTTGACTGTGTGGATGGCCCCGGTGGAGAGATGGATGGCGCCCTCCCGGAACACGTCTCCGGCTGCCGCCGCCTGCCGCGCCGGCGGCTGGGGCCTTTCGGACAGGAAGGGGCCGATCCGGGACTCCGCATTCTCCGCCAGCTCCCCCACCGTGCCCTGGGCCACCACCCGGCCGCCCCGGGCACCGGCCTCCGGCCCCATCTCGATGATCCAGTCCGCGTGGGAGAGGATCTGGGTGTCGTGGTCCACCAGCAGCACGGAATTTCCGTCCGCCACCAGATCGTCCATCACCGCCGTCAGCCCCACGATGTTGGCCGGGTGGAGGCCGATGGAGGGCTCGTCCAGCACGCACAGCACTCCGGTGGTGCGGTTGCGCACCGCCCGGGCCAGCTGCATCCGCTGCCGCTCTCCGGTGGAGAGGGTGGACGAGGCCCGGTCCAGCGTCAGGTAGCCCAGTCCCAGCTCCATGAGCCGCCGGGCCACGGTCTGAAAGGACTGGCAGATATTCTCGGCCATGGGCCGCATCTCCTCCGGCAGGGAGGCCGGCACCCCTGCCACCCAGTCCACCAGCTCCTCCAGGGACAGCCGGCAGGCCTCATCCAGGCCGATGCCCCGGAGCCGCGGGGCCCGGGCCGCCTCCGACAGCCGGGTGCCGCCGCAGTCGGGGCAGACGTCCTCCTTCAGGAATTTCTCCACCCGCTTCATGCCCTTCTCGTCCTTCACCTTGCTGAGGGCGTTTTCCACCGTGCGGACGGCGCTGTAATAGGTGAAGTCCAGCTCCGCCACATCGTTGGAGTTCTTGGCGTGGTACAGGATGTGCTTCTTCACCGCCGGGCCGTCGTAGACGATCTCCTTCTCCCGGTCCGTCAGATCCCGGAAGGGCACGTCGGTCCGGACCCCCATGGCCCGGCACACGTCGGTCATCAGGGACCACATCAGGCTGTTCCAGGGGGCCACGGCGCCCTGGTCGATGGTCAGGGAGTCGTCCGGCACCAGGGTGGAGCGGTCCACCGCCCGGACCACGCCGGTGCCGCCGCAGGTGCGGCAGGCCCCCTGGCTGTTGAAGGCCAGCTCCTCCGCGCTGGGGGCGTAAAAGCGGACGCCGCACACCGGGCACACCAGCTCCTGGCCCGCCGCCACCGCCAGGGAGGGCGGCGCGTAGTGCCCGTTGGGGCAGCGGTGGCTGGCCAGGCGGGAGTACATCAGCCGCAGGCTGTTGAGCAGCTCCGTCCCGGTGCCGAAGGTGCTGCGGATGCCCGGCACGCCGGGCCGCTGGTGCAGTGCCAGGGCCGCCGGAACGTACAGCACCTCATCCACGTCCGCCTTGGCCGCCTGGGTCATCCGCCGGCGGGTATAGGTGGACAGGGCCTCCAGATACCGGCGGGACCCCTCGGCGTACAGCACCCCCAGGGCCAGGGAGGATTTCCCTGACCCGGAGACGCCGGCCACCCCCACGATTTTGTGGAGGGGCACATCCACGTCCACATTTTTCAGATTGTGTACTCTGGCTCCCCGGATCCGAATGCAGTCCGGGGCGTTCTTCTGATTCTTCACAGCTTCCACCCACTTCCCAACAGTTCCAGGGGCCGGGCGGCCATCCCGCTTCCCGGCCCCTTCCCTTCGTTTTCCAAGAGGATTATATCACATGACCGTCTGTGGGAAAAGTCCCTTGCCGCCGACAAACCGCATCCCCGGAATCACCGCGACTCCGGGGATGTCTGCATCCGGATGCCCTCTGCCGCAGCACACCGTGCTTTGCCGGCCCGGCAATGCCTTCCGAGGACTAAGCTTCCCTTTCAGCCCCGGCCATGCGCCGGAGAAGTCCTTGGCACCCCGCCAGTACATCCCGCCAGGTGGCCTCGAAATCGCCTGTGTACCAGGGATCGGCCACCTCCTGGCCGGGACGGCTGGCGTACTCCAGCAGCAGGTGGATCTTCCCCTTCGGATCGCCGCCGCAGATACGGCGGATGTTGCGGATATTGGCCTGGTCCATGCCGATCAGCAGATCATATGCCGCATAGTCCTCCCTGGTCAGCTGCCGGGCGGTCTTGCCCCCGCAGGAAATCCCATGTTCAGCCAGCTTCCGGCGTGCCGGGGGATAGACTGGGTTCCCGATCTCCTCCGTGCTGGTGGCGGCGGAGGCGATCTGAAATCGGGGCTCCAGCCCCATCTTTTTCACCAGGTCCTTCATCACGAACTCCGCCATCGGGCTCCTGCAAATATTGCCGTGGCAGATAAATAAAATGCGGATCATTTTGTTCTCATCTCTTTCCGGTGGTTTTGCACGGACAATCCCGCGAGGCGCTGGAATGCCGCACAGGCAGGTTTCCGGCGCCGTCGCAATCCATAATCTGCGTCACCAAAATTCCCCGGTCCGCTCCCCGGGCCATCTCCCTGTCCTTTTCCATAAGCAAAAAATCCCTGGAACCATTGCGATTCCAGGGATTCTTGTGGCAGCGGGTGAAGGATTCGAACCCTCACATACAGAGTCAGAGTCTGCTGTGCTACCCTTACACAAACCCGCTATACAGTTCCGTTCACTCCGCAGCGAACAGATATTATTATACAGAAAAGATTTCGTTTGTCAAGCCTTTTTCCGCTTTTCTTTGGAAGTTTTTTCTGGCGGGCGCGGAAGCTCCGCGCCCGCCGATGTACACGCTGTCTCACTGGCCCCGCAGGCCATCCAGGAAGCCCCGGATGAGGCCGCCACGGCCGCCGGACTTCTCCAGCCGGTCCGCGGCCTCCTGAGCGCCGTCGTAATCCTGCCGGGCCGCCGCCAGATACAGCTCTCTGGCGCGCTTCAGGTCCCGGGCCACGCCCTTGCCGTGCTCATAGCACCAGGCCAGGTTATACTGGGCGCGGGCATAGGACTCCTCCACCGACTGGCGGTACCACTTCACCGCGTCCGGCCAGCTCTGGGACACGCCGACGCCTGTCTCATACAGATAGCCCAGATTGCAGGCAGCCACCCGGTCGCCGCCCTCCGCCGCCTGCCGGTACAGGGCCGCCGCTTTGGCGGGGTCCTTTGCCACGCCCCGGCCGAACTCCCAGCAGACACCCAGATTGCACTGGGCCCGGGCATAGCCCTGGTCTGCCGCCGCCTGATACCAGTGGACGGCCTCCTCCCAGCTCTGCTCCACGCCCTCGCCGGACTCGTAGAGATACCCCAGATTGCACTGGGCGGCGGCATCCTCCTGCTCGGCCGCCCGGCGGTACAGGCTGGCCGCCTGGGCCAGATCCTGCTCCACACCCTCGCCCCGCTCATAGCAGACCCCCAGGTTGCACAGGGCCGCCACGGAGCCGGCGTCCACCGCCCGGCGGTACCACTTCACCGCCTCCTCCCAGTTTTCCTCCACGCCGCGGCCATACTTGCAGCAGACGCCCATGCAGAACATCCCCCTTGGGTCCTCCTGATCCGCCGCCTGGCGGTACCAGTGGACGGCCCGCTTGAAGTTCTGCTCCACGCCCTTGCCGTATTCGTAGCACCAGCCCAGATTGCACTGGGCCCGGGGCAGGCCCTGGTCCGCAGCGGCGCGGTACCACCGCACCGCCTCCTCCCAGCTCTGCTCCACGCCGCGGCCGCACTCGTAGAGATACCCCAGGTTGCACTGACCGGCGGCGTTGCCCTTCTCTGCCGCCCGCCGGTACAGGCTGACGGCTTTTTCCAGATCCTGGGCCACACCCTCGCCCCGCTCATAGCAGACCCCCAGGTCGCACAGGGCCGGCGCGGAACCGGCATCCGCCGCCCGCTGGTACCACTTCACCGCCTCGGCACTGTCCTGGACCACGCCCTTGCCGTAATCATAGCAGCGGGCCACGGAGAAGAGTCCCCGGGGATCCCCCTGGTCTGCCGCCCTGCGGTACCACTCCGCCGCGGCCGCCAGATCCTCCGGGACGCCTCTGCCATACTCATAGCACCAGGCCAGGTTGCACTGGGCCCGGGGCAGCCCCTGGTCCGCGGCGGCGCGGTACCACCGCACCGCCTCCTCCCAGCTCTGCTCCACCCCCTGGCCGCTCTCGTACAGAAAGCCCAGGCAGCACTGGGCGTCCTCCTCTCCCTGGTCCGCCGCCTTGCGGTACCACTCCGCCGCGGCCGCCAGATCCAGCGGTACGCCCCGCCCCCGCTCACAGCAGAGGCCCATGCACAGCTGCCCCCGGGGATAGCCCTGGTCCGCCGCCTGCTGGTAGAGGCGGGCCGCCTCCCCGTAGTCCTTGGTCACGCCCTGGCCGTACTCATAGCACCAGGCCAGGTTGCACAGCGCCCGGGGATAGCCCTGGTCCGCGGCGGCACGGTACCACCGCACCGCCGCCTCCCAGCTCTGCTCCACCCCCTGGCCGCTCTCATACAGAAAGCCCAGGCAGCACTGGCCCGGCGCGTTGCCCTGCTCCGCCGCCGCCTGATACCACTTGGCCGCCTGCTCGACGCTCTGGGGCACGCCGGTGCCGAACTCCAGGCAGCGCCCCAGCTCCGTCTGGGCCGCCGGATACCCCAGCCACGCGGCGGACTGATACCACTTGGCCGCCTGGCTGTCGTCCCGGGGCACGCCCAGGCCCCGGGTATAGGCCTCCCCCAGCAGGAACTGGGCCCTTGGGAAGCCCTGCTCCGCCCCCTTGCGGAAACACTCCACCGCCTTAGCGTCATCCTGGGCCACGCCGATTCCGTGGGCATAGCAGTACCCCAGATTCGTCAGGGCCGGCATATAGTCCCGGGCCGCCGCCTGGGCATACAGCACCACCGCCTGCCGGGGATCCGCCTCCACGCCGATGCCCGCCTCCAGGCACCAGCCCAGGTTGGTCACGCCCAGCACATCATCCAGGGCCGCCGCCTGCTGATAGCAGGCCAGAGCATCTGTGTGCCGCCCCTCGTCCACGGCCCGGTTGCCCAGCTGCACCCAGTCGGGGCCCGTCAGCTCCTCCTCGTCTACGGGCTGGAAAAAGGTGCCGCCGCAGTGGGGGCAGACATCCGGCTCCTCTTCCGCCAGAAATCCGCAGTCCGGATTCTCACAACGATAATAGTTCATTTGCGCACCTTCTACTCTCAAATCTCTGGGCCGCTGTCCTCCGCCGTCAGGCCGGGCAGCGCGTAGGCCTCCGGAAAGGAGAAGGCTCTCCCCCGGAATTTGAAGCCCGGAAAGGTGTCCAGCTGGACACCGTGGATGGCCCGGAACATACTCTTCTCAATGTTGGGATTGGTCTTTTTCAGCTGCCGCAGCAGCAGCTTCATCTCCTGGCGCTTGCTCTCCCCCACGCCGTCGGCGGCGCTGTCCCGCTCCTCGGTGAAGCGGCAGGCGCACTGGAGAAACCGCAGGCCGTTGTAGTTCTTCCAGGCGATGATCGCGTCCTCATGGACACAATACAGCGGTCGGATCAATTCCATGCCGGGAAAATTTTTGCTGCGGAGCTTGGGGGGCATGGTCTGGAGCTGGGCGCCGTAGAACAGGCCCAGCAGCGTGGTCTCGATCACGTCGCTCATATGGTGGCCCAGGGCGATCTTGTTGCACCCCAGCTCCCGGGCCTTGCTGTACAGGAATCCCCGCCGCATCCGGGCGCACAGGTAGCAGGGATTCTTCTCCACCTGATACGCCACATCGAAGATGTCGCTGCGGAACACGGTGATGGGGATGCCCAGCCGGGCGGCGTTCTCCTCGATCAGCGCCCGGTTGGCGGGGGCGTAGCCGGGATCCATCACCAGGAAGGTCAGCTGGAAGGGCTGCTCCGTATGGCGCTGGAGCTCCTGCATCAGCTTGGCCAGCACCATGGAGTCCTTCCCGCCGGAGATACACACGGCGATCCGGTCCCCGGGGACGATCAGCTCATACCGCTTGACGGCGGCGATGAAGGGATTCCACAGCTCCTTGCGGTATTTTTTGATGAGGCTGCGCTCGGCAGTCTCCTGAGGGGTCAATTCACGGGACATGGGTTCCTCCTGAAAGATGGGATGGGGCGTCAGAACCAGATGGCCGCCAGGCGCAGAAGAGAGGCAAACAGCCGCCGGTACCAGGGGCGCCGCTCCCACTCCTCCAGGGTGTAGCGGCTGCTCTGGGCCATCACGTGGTCCATATCCTCCAGCAGATCCTCCACCGCCGGCATATGGTAGAGGAGGACGGCGCACTCATAGTGGAGCTGGAAGGTCCGGTAGTCCATGTTGGTGCTGCCGATCAGCGCCACCTCCCGGTCCGCCATGACGCTTTTGGCGTGGATGAAGCCGGGGGTATAGCGGTAGATCTTGACGCCGTGCTCCAGCAGCTCACCCCAATAGGTCTCCGCCACCATGTAGACATACCACTTGTCCGGGATGGCCGGCACCATCAGCCGCACGTCCACGCCGGCGTCCGCCGCAATGCACAGGGCCTTCTGCATGGACTCCTCCACCGCGTAATAGGGGGTGGTGATATACAGCATCCTCTGGGCGGAGGAGATCAGCTGGAGGTAGGTGTCCTCCACAGGGTTGTCCGGGTTGTTGAAGGGGCCGTCTGTAAAGGGCTGGCACCAGCCGGTGCCCTCGATCTCCACCCGGGGGCGGTAGTAGTCGTCCTCATTGGGCAGGGAGCGGCCGATCATCTTCCACATCTGGATGAACTGGGAGGCGAAGCCCCAGGCCCCGGCGCCCTCGATCCGGACGCCGGTGTCCTTCCAGTGGCCGAAGCGGACGAACAGGTTGGCGTACTCATCGGCGATGTTGATGCCGCCGGTATAGGCGTACAGCCCGTCGATGACCGCGATCTTCCGGTGGTCCCGGTAGTTGAAGTAGATCCGATTCACATAGCGGTGGACGGGGTTGAACACCTCCACCTCCACGCCGGCGTCCTGCAGGGCCTGGAGAGAGGCGTCAGAGAAGCGGGTCAGGTTGCCGAAGTCGTCGAAGATGATCCGCACCTCCACGCCGGCGGCGGCCCGCTCCCGCAGGACGGTGAAGATCCGGTCCCAGATCTTCCCCTCCGCCAGAATGTAGTACTCCAGGAAAATATAGATCTCCGCCTTTTGCAGGTGGGCGAGCAGATCGTCAAAGAACGCGGCGCCGTCTGGAAAATAGCGGGCCCGGGAGCCGCTGTAGAGCAGGAAGTCCCGCTTTTGCAGGTAAGATGCCAATCGCCCCCAGGCGGGGGACCGCCGGCTCAGCCGGGCCACGTTGGCGGCGCTCTCCATCCGGGCGCTCTCCCGCTCCGCCGGCGGGGGGACCTTGCGCAGGCTCAGGCTCTTGGCCTGGTGGCTGCCGCCCCACAGCAGGAACAGGATCATGCCGGACACCGGCAGCGCCAGCAGCAGGCACATCCACACCAGCTTGTAGGAGGGGCTCCCCTGCCGCTGGTAGACCCGGATGGCCACCACGGCGCCGGCCAGTTCCAGAACAAAATAGACGTAGTTGGCCTTTTCCGCCAGCAGCTGGGTCAGGGACAGGGTGATGGCGATCTGGGCGATCACGGTCAGGGCGCAGATGGTCAGGCTGGTGGCGGCGGAAATCCGCCGCTCTGTCCGCTCCTTCGGCTGGGGCAGTCTTCTCTTTCGCACGGTGTGGTCCATCTCCTTTCCCCACAGCTTCGACTGCTTATCTTTTTATTATACTGGAACTTCCACAGCTCCGCAACCAAAATTCTGTAAACAAATGGCCCCCGCCGGGTCCGGCGGGGGCTGGGGGTCATCTGCTCTGGCGCAGCAGTTCCTGCTTGATGTCGAACAGCTTCTGGCTCAGGTCCACATAGTAGGTGTGGGGATTTTCAAACCGCTTCACCGTATCCCACAGGGTGTCCACCTGCTCCTTGCAGTAGGCCTGGATCTCCGGCAGCGCGGGCAGCTGATAGACCAGCTCTCCCCCCTGGAACACCGGCACCTGCAGGGGCTTTGCGGTGAAGTTGGTGTAGGTCTTGCGCTTCCAGGTGGCCCTGGGGTCGAACAGCTCCAGCGGGGCGCTCTCATCCACCGACTCGTCCCAGACGGTGATGTAGTCCGCCTCCGCCTTGCCGGTGGCGTTATCGAAGATCCGGTAGGTCTTTTTGAAGTGGGGAATGGTGATCTTGTCCAGGTTCTCGCTGACTTTGATCTTGGGGATGATGTTCCCCGCCGCGTCCTCCACAGCCGCCAGCTTGTACACGCCGCCGAACACCGGCTCGCTGCGGGCGGTGATCATCCGCTCGCCCACGCCGAACAAGTCGATCTTGGCCCCCTGCAGCAGCAGGTCCTGGATGATATACTCATCCAGGGAGTTGGAGACGGAGATCTGGCACTCCGTCCAGCCGGCCGCGTCCAGCATCTTCCGGGCCTCCTGGGTCAGGTAGGCCATGTCGCCGGAGTCCAGCCGGATACCGCACTTGCGGATGCCCATGGGCTTCAGCACCTCGTCAAAGGCCCGGATGGCGTCCGGCACGCCGGACTTGAGGACGTTGTAGGTGTCCACCAGCAGCGTGGCGTTGTGGGGGTAGATCTGGCAGTAGGTCTTGAAGGCCTCATACTGGCTGTCGAACATCTGGACCCAGGAGTGGGCCATGGTGCCGCCGGCGGGCACGCCGTACAGCTGGTCGGAGATGGTGCAGGCGGTGCCGGCGCAGCCGCCGATATAGGCCGCCCGGGCGCCGGAGATGGCGCCGTCGGTGCCCTGGGCCCGGCGGGAGCCGAACTCCAGCACCGTCCGCCCCTGGGCCGCCCGGACGATCCGGTTGGCCTTGGTGGCGATCAGACTCTGATGGTTGATGGTCAGCAGGGTGAAGGTCTCGATCAGCTGGGCCTGGATGGCCGGGGCCCGGACCGTCACCACCGGCTCCCGGGGGAAGATGGGGGTCCCCTCCGGCACCGCCCAGATGTCCCCGGTGAAGCGGAAGTGGCGCAGGTAGTCCAAAAACTCCTCGGAGAACAGGCCCTTCTCCCGCAGGAAGGCGATGTCCTCCTCGTCGAAATGCAGATTCTGAATATACTGCACCAGCTGCTCCAGGCCGGCGCAGACCGCGAACCCGCCGTTGTCCGGCACGTTGCGGAAAAACACATCGAAATAGGTGATCCGATCCTGGAGCCCGGCTTTGAAATAGCCGTTGCCCATGGTCAGCTCATAGAAGTCGCAGAGCATCGTCAGATTGAGTTTCTCTTCCGTTTTCATAGCAGTTTCCCATGTGCCCGCAGGCACATCCGTCCTTCCTGTAAATCACTCTCGCCCGCCTCAGGCAGGTGTGGAGTCCCGGTGCCGCCTGCAGCAGCCGGTCCGGAGTTGTCGTTCTCTTGATTATAAGCGGTTCTCTCCGGAAAAGCAACGCTTTTTCCGAATTTGTTGTCAATATTTTGTCAATCTTCCATTGACAACGGGACCTCCCTCCCCTATGATGAGAGAGAATACACGGCGGCCCATGGCCGCCGGAAAACGAGGTTCGCATCATGAACGTGATTTTAGGCATTGACATCGGCGGCTCCAGCACCAAGATCGTGGGCCTGCGGACGGACGGCAGCGTGATCTCCATGCTGCGGGTCCGGGCAGAGGACCAGGTGACCAGCCTGTACGGAGCCCTGGGCAATTATCTCACCAGCAATCACCTCTCTCTGCAAGAGGTCCGGCGGGTGGTGCTCACCGGCGTGGGGGCCTCCTATGTGGACGGCGACATCTACGGCCTGCCCACCTGCAAGGTGGATGAGTTCTCCGCCACCGGCACCGGGGCCCTGGCCCTGTCGGAGCAGTCCTCCGCCGTGGTGGTCAGCATGGGCACCGGCACCGCCTTCCTCTGGGCGGCCCCGGACGGCATCCGCCACCTGTGCGGCAGCGGCATCGGCGGCGGGACCCTGGGGGGACTCTGCCACAAGCTGGTGGGGATGGAGCGGTTCGGCCAGATCAAGAAGCTGGCGGAGAGCGGTGACCTGAACCACGTGGACCTGACCATGAAGGACATCACCGTCCACGCCGCCCCCACCCTGGATCCGGACATGACCGCCGCCAACTTCGGCAACCTGGCGGAGGACGCCACCCCCGCCGATCTGGCGGCCGGCGTGATGAATCTGGTGCTCCAGGCCATCGGCACCATGACGGTGCTGGCCTGCCAGTGCTGCGGCTCCAAAACGGTGGTGCTCACCGGCTCCATGACCACGCTGCCCCAGGCGGTCACCAACTTCCAGCTGTTTGAAAAGCTGTACGGCATCCACTATATCATCCCCGAAAACGCCACCTTCGCCACCGCCATCGGCGCCGGGCTGTGCAGCCTGAAAAAGCGGCCGGAGGCGTGATAGGCCGCCCATGAGAGAAAATTGGCCCATCTATCACCCGGAGTTCCCGGACTTCCTCCGCCGCCTGGCCCAGACGCCGCCCATGGCGCGGCTGGAGCAAGTGGGCATGAACTGCGGATGCGAGTACACCTCCTTCCCCCGCTTTGCCGGGTGGCTACCCTACTCCCGACTGGACCACAGCGTGGGGGTGGCGCTGATCGTCTGGCACTTCACTGGCGATCTCCGGCAGAGCGCGGCGGGGCTGCTCCACGATGTGGCCACCCCTGCCTTCGCCCATGTGGTGGACTTCCTCCACGGCGACCACCTGCGGCAGGAGTCCACGGAGGCCCGGACGGCGGAGCTGATCGGCCGGTCTCCGGAGCTTCAGGCCCTGCTGGGGGAGTACGGCCTCACCACGGAGGATGTGGCGGACTACCACCGTTATCCCATCGCCGACAACGACTCCCCCCAGCTGTCGGCGGACCGGCTGGAGTACACCCTGGGCAATCTGCGGGGATATGGCTTCGCCGATGGGGACACCGTCCGGGCCTTCTATGAGGACCTGACCATCTGGCAGGATGAGGCGGGCCGGCCGGAGCTGGCCTTCCGCACACCGGGCACCGCCTGCGCCTTTGCGGAGGCCGCCCTGAAAACCGCCCGGATCTACGTGGCGGACGAGGACCGCTTCGCCATGCAGGCCCTGGCGGCTCTGCTGGCGGATGCCCTGGCCCGAGACATTCTGGAGGAGGATGACCTGTACGGGACGGAGCCCCTTGTCATCCAAAGGCTGGAGGCGGACCCGGTCAGCGCCGCCCGGTGGCGCCGGTTCCGGCGCTTCTGCCGGCTGGAGCGGAGCGCGGACCGGCCGGAGGGCGGCATCTGGTACCGGTTCCCCGCCAAGCTGCGGTACATCGACCCCCTGGCGGTGGGCCGGGGCCGGGCCTCCCGGCTGGACGCCGGGGTACGGCAGGCTCAGGAATCGTTTCTGGCCACGGACTTTTCCCTCTGGATCGGTGTCCCGGAGGACGCCATTCCGGAGGAGGACACTGTATCTTAGGAGGAACAGCCATGGATTACCGGGAGAAGGCCGTCCGGTGTGTGCGGGAGACCGTCCTGCCCATCCAGAGGGCCCAGTTTCAGGCGTGCGGCTGTGATCTGGACGCCCAATACCGGAAATACGGGGACACGGAGGGCTTTTTCGCCAAAATCCTCCAGCCCGGCCGCCGCTACGAGGTGGGCTATTCCAAATGCGTCTGTCCGGAGGTGCTGGCGGGCGGGGCGACGGACGCCGCCCACTGCGAGTGCTCCCGGCAGAGCGTGCTGTACATTCTGGAGCAGCTGCTGCCGGAAAAGCACATCACGGTGGAGACGGTTGAGACGGTCCTCAGCGGCGGCGCCTGCTGTCGGTTTGCCGTCACCGTAGAATGATGCCAGCGCAGACAAACAGGAGCCCGGTGCGTAGCACCGGGCTCCTGTGTTCTCATATTTATCGGGATTACTCCTGGTCGTCAGAGGGCTCCTCGTCCTCCAGGCCGCCCAGGTCAAACTCCAGCTTCTCGCCGCAGTTGGGGCAGACGACCTCGCCGTCCTCCAGGACGGACTCGTCGAAGTAGATGGTCTCCTCGCAGGTGGGGCAGGTGGTGGCGTAGCAGTCCTCGTCCTCCTCCGGCTCCTCGTACTCGTATTCGTCCTCTTCGTCCTCGTCATCCTCGCCGAAGACGGCGTCCTCCACGTCCTCCAGATCGTCGCTGACAGCGTCCAGGCCGTTGTACAGCTCCTCCTGGTCCACCTTCATGTCGGCCAGTTCCAGGGCGATGTCATCCAGCACATCGATGATGGCGGCAAGCAGCTTGCCCTCCTTCTTCTCGGTGTCCAGCTCCATGCCCTCGGCCAGGCCCTTCAGGTATGCGACCTTCTCGGTGATCTCCATAACAGCAGCTCCTTTCCTTACAAACAGCGTTGCGGTTATTTTTCAGGAACAAAAGGGGGGATCAACTCCCCCCCTTGTCGCACTTACTCCTTGCTGCGGCCGATATACTCGCCGGTGCGGGTATCGATCTGGATCTTGTCGCCGGTGTTGATGAACAGAGGCACCTTCACCTCGGCGCCGGTCTCCAGAGTGGCGGGCTTGGTCACGTTGGTGGCGGTGTCGCCCCGCAGGCCGGGCTCGGTCTCAGTGACCTCCAGGTCCATGAAGTTGGGCACTTCCACGGTGAACACGTTGCCCTTGTAGCTCACCAGCTTGCAGACGGTGTTCTCCTTCACAAAGCGGAAGGCGTCGCCCAGCACGTCCCGGTTCAGCGGGATCATGTCATAGGTCTCGGGGTCCATGAAGTAGTACAGGTCGCCGTCGTTGTAGCTGTACTCGGCGTCCTTGCGCTCCACGGTGGCCTGCTCGAACTTGGCGGTGGGGTTGAAGGACTCCTCACGGATGGCGCCGGTCATCACGTTCTTGTACTTGGTCCGCACGAAAGCGGCGCCCTTGCCGGGCTTGACGTGCTGGAACTCCACCACGGTGCAAACGCTCCCGTCCTTCTCAAAAGTGACACCATTGCGGAAATCGCCGGCAGTAATCGTTGGCATAAATGATCCTCCTCTGTAATCTCAAGAGAAGCTGACCAGCCGGCCGCCCCTCTATCTCCATAAAAATTCCTTTGCTATTTTATCGTATGTTGTCCGCTATTGCAAGTATTTTTCAGGACTTTTTTTCCATTTTGCGGCGGCAGGCGGCCTTGAAGGGGGCCTGGAGCGCATGGAGCACCTTCTGCCACGCCGTCACCGCGCCGCCCACCGGCTCCACCATCAGGGGCAGGACTCCCGCCCGGTTGGCGGCCAGCATATCCGTCAGCAGCTTGTCCCCCAGCATGGCGGTGTGGGCCCGGTCCGCCCCGGCCCGCGCCATGGCGGCCTCCAGCCCCCGGGGGCTGGGCTTGCCCGCGCGGCCCTGATAGGGCACCCCCAGGTCCGCGCAGAACTCCGTCACCCGGCTGCCGGAGCGGTTGTTGGAGACGATCATGAAGTCGATCCCCGCCGCCCGCAGGGCAGCGATCCAGTCCCGCAGGGGCCCGTCCGGCCGGCGGGTCTTTTTTGCGGCCAGGGTGAAGTCCAGGTCGCTGAGCAGCAGGGTGATCCCCCGCTCCCGCAGCCAGCCGGGGGTGATCTCGCTGTAGTGCTGGAACACCCAGCGGGGCGTCAGGGAAAACGGCATAAGCGGCTCCTTCTTCGCATAGTCTCTTTTCAGTATACCAGCTTTCCGGAAATTCCACAAGGGGGAGTTCACATTGCAGATCTATCTGGCCGTGACGCCGGCGGAGGCCCAGGAGGCCGCCCGCTACCACCGCTCCCTGGCCCATGTGGCCTACTGCATCGGGCCGGATTCCACCCTGCTGCGGCAGAACCTGCTGCTGCAGACCCGAGGCGGCATCCTGTCCGTCACGGACCGGGACGCCCCCTTCATCGCCAGCCCGGAGCAGCTGGCGGCCGCGGCCCTGCGGGAGTGCGGGCGGCGGAGCTACGGCGGCGTCCTGCTGGACTTCGAGCAGCCCCCCGCGCCGGACCGCCTGGCCCTCGCCCAAGCCCTGGCCAGGCGGCTGGCGCCCCGGCCCCTCTATGTGCCGGAGGGCTACGCCTCCGTCCCCGGGGCCGTTCCCCTGGTGTGCACCGCCCTCTCCGGCGGCAGCTTCCTCCAGTATCTCCAGGAGGCGGCCGGCGCCCGGGGCGGAGCGGGGAATCTGGCCCTGGACGTCCAGCGGCTGCGCATGGACTTCCTGCTCCCCGCCGAAACCGGCGAGGGCCGCCCCCTCGGCCAGCAGGAATTTCAGGTCCTGGTGGAACGGGAGTCCCCGGCGGTGTTCTTCTCCCAGGACCTGTGCGCCCGGTATTTCACCTACACCCGGGACGGGGAGACCCACTTCGTCCTCTTCGACGACGCGGACACCCTCCAGCAGAAGCTGCGCATCGGCAGCGCCCTGGGCTTCTCCGCCGCCTTCCTCATGTACCCGGAGGTCCGGGACCTGCTGCCCCGGCTGTTCCCGGGCAGCCGGACGTAAAAAAGTGCTGTACCGACCGGTACAGCACTTTTTTCATCAATAGTAGCGCTTCTTGTTCTTGCGAGCGGCCTCAGACTTCTTGCGACGCTTGACGCTGGGGCTCTCATAATGCTCTCTCTTCCGCACTTCCGCGATGACGCCGGCCTTGGCGCAGCTGCGCTTGAAACGCTTCAGCGCGCTGTCGATGGACTCGCCGTCCTTCACATGGATCTCAGACATCTATATTTCCCTCCCTCCGAGGTATCCGGCTCAATCCAGGATACTTTAAGGGCCATAATCTATGGCTTTAACATAAGCATTATACAAACCTTCCGGGAGATTGTCAAGGGATTTTCCACAAAATCCATCTTTCTCTCCGGTCAGCCGCAGGCGGCCTTTCTCCGGTACACGATGGGCACGTCATAGCCGAAGGTCCGCTTTCCGTTGACCTCCATGGTCTCCGTCACCTCCAGCGCCTCCCGGGAGAAGCGCTCATACAGGGTGAACTTCAGCACCGGGGAGAACATACTGACGCTGCCGCCCTCCCATACGCCGTCATGGAGCGTATAGAGGGCGGGGGTGAACTTACCGGAGACCTCCAGGTCCTCCCACCGCATGGGCGGCAGGGTCTCATAGGAGACCGGGCTGCCATCCGGGCCCTTCGGCAGCTGGTAGGAGGTCAGCTTCACCGTTTCCCCCTCCTCGGTAAAGAGGAACAGGTGGGGAGACGCGTGGGTCTTGCCATCCGTGGTGTAATAGCTCTCCTCCAGGACAAATTTTCCCGGAAAGTCCGCCGGAAGGCCGGCGATCCTGTCGTTGCAGACGGTGTTCACGTGCTCCGCCAGGGGCAGGGCCGGGCCGCCGGCCTGTTTCAACTCCTCCAGCTGCCGGGCGTTGTCAAAGCGGCCGCACAGCAGGCTCAAAAAATCATCAAGACGGCTCATGGTATCTCCTCTCTGGAATTGCGCGGGCCGGGCGGAAACTCCGCCCGGCCATTTCCGGCGCTTTTTTTACTTTGCGGGCTTCACGATCAGGTTGACGAGGCGATTCTTCATCAGAATCGTCTTGACGATCTGCATTCCCTCGGTGGCCTTCTGGACCTTCTCCACTGCCAGGGCGGCGTCCACCACGGCCTTCTCCTCGCTGTCGGTGGGCATGGAGATGGTGCCCTTCAGCTTGCCGTTCACCTGGACGGCCATCTCCACCGTGGCGGCCACGGTCTTGCTCTCGTCCGCCACGGGCCACTCCGCCTGGCAGCACATCTTGCCCGTCTGGGCGGCGAAGCCCAGGTTTTCCCACAGCTCCTCGGTGATATGGGGGGCGAAGGGGTTCAGCAGGAGGATCAGATACTTCAGGTCGCCCCGGGTGCAGCCGTTGGCGCTCAGCTCGTTCACCATGGTCATCATGGCGGCGATGGCGGTGTTCATCTTCAGGCTGTCGATGTCCTCGGTGACCTTCTTGATGGTCTTGTGGATGATGGCCTCGTTAGCCGGGGTGACCTCATAGCTGTCGGAGGCGCTCTCCGCCAGGTTCCACACCCGGTCCAGGAACCGTTTGGAGCCCTTTACCGCGTCGTTGGACCAGGTGGCGGCCTTCTCGAAGTCGCCGATGAACATGATATACAGCCGCATGGTGTCGGCGCCGTACTGGTCCACGATGTCGTTGGGGTTCACCACGTTGCCCCGGGACTTGGACATCTTTTCGCCGCCCTCGCCCAGGATCATGCCGTGGCTGGTGCGCTTGGCGTAGGGCTCCTTGGTGGGCACAGCGCCGATGTCATAGAGGAACTTGTGCCAGAACCGGGAGTACAGCAGGTGCAGGGTGGTGTGCTCCATGCCGCCGTTGTACCAGTCCACCGGGGACCAGTACTTCAGTGCCTCCG
>DWYU01000131.1 GCA_019118505.1 Candidatus Oscillibacter excrementavium | reverse complement strand
AACTGGCTCGGGGCGGGTCGTTCGTCAATAGTCGATTTTACGGAGGAACCAGGCGATAACAGCCGCAAGGAGGACCCCAAACAGCATCCCGCCGCAGGTCAGCATAGCGAAGAGCAGCAGGAAGCCGGTGGCCTCATTGTTGTGATAGCCGGTAATGACTGCCAACAAATTGTCGGCGGCGTTCACATCTGTGGCCAGAAGGAGGAGCAGTCCCAGGCAGGCCGTCAGCCCCAGGATCCAGGGCCAGAGCCGCCGGCCCATCCGGGCCCAGAGGAAGAACGGTACCCCCATCACCAGGGCCGCGACCCAGGCGTAGAGAAACAGGAGAAACAGCGTCGCGCTGCCGGGGAGCAGCCGCCCCAGTGATCGGGCAACGACATAGGGGGCTATCACCGCCGCCAGGACCACCAGCGCCGACAAAACCAGTTCCCGTTTCGACCAGGACCTCATAGGGCTCACATCCTTTCGACATGGGCTTTTTTTCATTGTATCAAGGCGGGCCGGGCCCGTCAAGAGCGGAACATCCCCCGGCGGATGCCTGCCCGCCGGGGGATGGTTTCAGTCCATCTCTTTATACAGCAGCTTGTAGTAGCTCCACTGGCGCCATTTCAGGACCAGGTCATAGGCCTCCTGCCCTGACTGAGTGGCAGTCAGCTCCGCCTCGGTGCGGCAGTAGGTGCCGTCCGCCAGCAGATACGTCTGATGCCGCACCGCCGGCACCACCCGCCGCAGCTGGTTCAGGAAGTCGAACCAGGGGCTCTCACCGGTACGGCCGGTGAGCTCCACCACCACCGCACCCAGGAAGCTGGCGGAGATGGTGCCGCTCTCCGGCAGGTCCAGGGCCGCAGCGGCGGTCTCCCAGTCCAGAGCCTGGGCGGCTGCGTCATTGGCCCAGATCACATAGGGGGTCTCGTAAGAACACAGGGGGTCGGACTGCTCCGCCTCCGGCAGGGCGATCTCCATGCCCAGCTCCGCGTAGGCCTGCCGGTTGTCCCCCAGGTAGGGGAGGTGGTCCCCCAGGAACACCAGCACCACCGGCTCCGACCGCTGGGAGAAGTAGTCCACCAGCCGCCCCAGCATGGCGTCCGCGTCCCGGACACCCTCCACATAGATGTTCAGCATGGACGCCACCTGGTCGGAGACCTCCACATTCAGCGGCACCTCCGGGTATTCATAGCCCTCGCCGTACTTGTCGGCGGTGTAGGACATGTGATTCTGGATGGTGGTGGTGTAGTGGAACAGCGTCTCCCCGGCGTCCACGGTGTCCTCGAACTCCTGCTCGATGAGGCCGGCCATATAGTCGTCAGTGACCCAGCGGCCCTTGTATGCCGGGTCCTCCATCTGGTCGATGAACACCGTTTTCTCCGCTCCGAACCAGCGGTAGACGTTCTCCCGGTTGTAGAACCAGTCGTCCCCGGGGTGGAAGAAGGAGGTGCGGGCGCCGTCGTCCCCGAACAGACGGAACAGGCTGTCCACGTTCCGGTTCACCACCCGGAAAGAGGAGGGGTTGTCGGCGGAGATGGCGGAGGCCTGCATCCCCGTCAGCACGTCGAACTCCGTGTTGGCGGTGCCGCCGGCAAAGCCGGACACCACGATGTGGCCGGAGACGGCGTGGGGATCCTGCTCCAGAGCGTGGAGATTTTTCAAGGGGTCGTTCTCTGCCGTGAAGGCGAAGGCGTCGTCCTCCGTGATGTCGGAGAAGGCCTCGTTCATCACCATAATGACGTTGACGTCCGCCCCCAGGCCGGTCTGGCCGCCCTGGTCCCAGGAGGCCGCCTCCGCCCGGTCAAAGCCCTCCGGCTTGTCCACCAGATAGGTGGTGAACTGGTGGCAGAAGCAGTAGGGGAACCCCAGCTCATTGAACACCGAGGGGACATAGGAGGCGTTGGACACCCGGAAGGAGCCGTACAGGTCGTTGGAGGCGTAGACCGTCAAGATCAGCCCCGCCAGCACGGCGAAGCTGGCGGCGGTCCCCAGCAGGCTGCCCAGCCAGCCCCGCAGCTTCCGCACCGGGAAGGGACGGCAGCCCACGAAGAGCCCCAGAACCACCAGAACCAGGGAGAGGCCCGCAATCACGGCGATGGCGGAGACGGGGTAGTGGATGTCGTAGTTCCCCACCGCGCTGCCCACCTCTTTCAGAAGGGCGAAGTCCCGGGGGAACACCGGCTCGTCCCGCACCTCGATCTTGATGCGGTTGGCCACGGACAGCAGGCCCACCGCCAGGTTCACCAGGGCCCCGGAGAAGAACACGTTCCGAAACAGGCAGGTGAACGCCAGCAGCAGCAGCCCCACCGGCAGACAGTTGAGGACGATCAGCAGGGGCTGGCCCCGAAAGACGGCCAGCACGCTCCGCAGGGAGTTGGGCTGGCACCACAGGGCCACCAGGGTGATGGCCCCGGCCAGCAGCACAGCGGCCAGCAGAGTGCCCCACAGGGGCAGGCGGGCCTTGGGAAAACGGTCACGAAACTTCAAGGGCGGACGGTCCTTTCCGGTAGAATTTCCTCACAGAATACTCTCCATTATAAGGATTTTCCGAAAAAAAGCAAGGCTCCTACGGAGCATAGGGTGCCCTTGGGACAGTTTTGTGGTATGATAGAGGCGGAAAAGGAGCGGATGCTATGGACGCGAAGGCCACCGGCGGGCTCATCGCCCGGCGCCGGAAAAAACAGAACTGGAGCCAGGGAGACCTGGCGGAGCGGCTCCACGTGACGGACAAGGCGGTGAGCCGCTGGGAAACCGGCCGGGGCCTGCCGTCGGTAGACCTGCTGGAGCCCCTGGCGGAGGCCCTGGGCCTGACGGTCAGCGAGCTATTGAGCGGCCGGGAGCTGACGGCGGAGGAACTGCCCAAGGCGGCGGGGGAGCAGATCATGGAGAGTATGCGGAAGGGACGAAAGCTGCTCTGGCGTGGCGCGGCGGCGACGCTGGCGGCCGTGGCGCTGGCAGGGGCCCTGTATGTCGGATACCACTATGCCACCTCTGTATTTGGCCGCTCCATAGCGGAAGTGGACCGGGAGGGGCTGGAACAGCAGGCGGTCTCCTACATGAGCGGCTTTCAGGAGCTGTCGTCCTCCGACTTCGACTACAGTGCGCTGGGCATCGTGGATCTGAAGCAGCGGGGCGACTATCTGGCGGCTCTGTGCGTGGACGGGAACGGCCATTGGGAGATCTGCATCTACGAACGGGACCGCGTGTTCCCGGACCGCTGGCGGGCCAACGGCGGCGCTTACGGCATGGAGGCGGGGCAGATTCGATGCTGGAACTTCGGCGACCCTGCGGGGAACGCTGTCATCGTGATGGCGGGCTGGGACCTGCCCCGGGACATCGCCGCCTATTCCTTCGAGAACGGCGGCATCACCTACACATGCTCAACCGTGATGGGCGGGGCGTTCCTGGACCTGTTCATCATTCCGGACAGCGACGACCTCGCATCCACGGGCCTGGTGCTGCTGGACGAAACCGGCGCCCCCCTGCCCTATGAAAACCCCTGGGAACCCTACCTCACATAAGACAAAATTCCCCTCTGTTCGACAACAGAGGGGAATTTTTGCATAGTATTATACACTCCGTATCGAATTTCGAAGAAATTCGAATCCATTTTCGGCAGGGCGTGTACCTGCCGAAAATACTTTGACCCAGCCGCCGTGGGCGGCGACACCAGTGACGCCGCGTCACTGGTGGTGGAGTGGTTAGGAGGGGAGCCCGCTCCCCTCCTAGAAGGTTACGACTTCCTGGGAGGGCTTCTCACACGGCCCGATGGAGATCACGTGGAGCACCGGCCCCTTGCCCTTGTAAGCGGCGTGGTTCTCCACCGCCATCCGGCCGGTGACCTCCACCCAGTCCCGGTTCTGGTACTGGTTCAGGTTCATGCCCTTGGCGATGAGGCCCATGAACTGGATGTCGTTCTCGCAGCACGTCATCACGAAGCGGCCGGGGCAGTGGATGCCCGGGTACTTCTTGGAGTGGCACATGATGAGCTTCATGTGGACCATCTTGCCCGCCCACCGGTCCGGGTGGTCCATCACATCCACGTACCAGACGCCGAAGTCGTCGTCCGGCACGTCGATCAGGTCCTGGCTCAGGTCAAAGGGGCACTCGTCGCCGGTGAGGTAGTCCTCGCTGGTGCCGTCCTCCATCTCCAGATAGATGTCCGCCCGGCGGTTCACCATCCGGAGATTCCGCTTCCGCAGGGCGTCCCGCAGCTCCGGGGTGCAGCGGTTGAACACCAGCATGTCGGCGTTAGTGATCTTCTCCATCATCAGCTGGCCCATGTTCTTGGCATACATGTCAAAGGTGGGGGCATAGACGAAGGTCATGATCTGGTACAGCACCCAGTTGGCGGGCAGCACCTCCCGGTACAGCCGCTCCATCTGCCACATGCCGTTGTACTCGATCAGCACCTGCTTGGGGTGGTACTGCTTCTCCAGCTCCTTCAGGTAGGAGCACTTCAGGTCCTCCTCATCCTCGATGGTGATGACCGTCACATTGTCCAGGGCGTTTTTCTCGTATTCCTCCTCGCCCTCCTCGCAGCAGAGCAGCAGGGTGGGATCCTGGCGGGCGAAGCCGTCCTCCAGGATGCCGTTGATGAAATTGGTCTTGCCGGCGTCCAGAAAGCCGGCTACCAGATATACAGGAATGTCTGCCATTGTAACGTGCGTTTCCTTTCGGGTAAAATATGCGGAACGGCCGCCCGGAGAACAGGAGGTCTGACTTTCGATTTTGACAGTCCTTCGTCACCGGGCACCATACCTGGCTGACTGCCAGGCCCCGCAGCGCGCCAAAGTTCTTTTGGCTCTTTTCTTTCAAGAAAAGAGCTCACAGACCGAACAGCTCCGCCAGCTTGTTTTCCTTCAGCTCGGCGCCGATGACGCACAGCCGGCCGGTGTAGTCGGGATGGCCCGCCCGGACCTCGTGTTCTTCCGGCACGAAGTCGAACTCGATCCACTTGCCGCCCTCGCCGTTGACGATGCCCTTGGCCCGGAGGATCTTGCCGTAGTCGCCGGAGTCCAGAGCCGTCAGGATCCGCTCAATGTCCGCCTGGTTGAACACCTTGGGGGTCTCCTTGCCCCAGGAGGTGAACACCTCGTCGGCGTGGTGGTGATGGTGGTGGCAGGAGCAGTTGGGATCGTCGCACTCGTGGTCGTGGTCATGGTGATGCTCGTGGTCATCATGGTCATGATGGTGCTCGTGCTCCTCGTGGTCATGGTCATGATGGTGACCGTGCTCATCATGGTCATGCTCGTGCTCGTGGTGGTGATGCTCATGCTCGTGCTCCGCCTCGTCAGCGGCGTGCTCCGCCCGCATCTTCTCCAGCAGCTCGTCCGCCAGGGACACCTTCTCGATGGCTGCCAGGATGGTCTTGCCGTCCAACTGGTCCCAGGGGGTGGTGAGGATGGTGGCGTCGGGGTTCTTCTCCCGCAGCATGCTGACTGCGGCCTCCAGCTTCTCCTGGCTCATCTTCTGGGTCCGGGAGAGGATGATGGTGCCGGCGGACTCGATCTGGTTGTTGTAGAACTCACCGAAGTTCTTCATGTAGACCTTCACCTTGGTGGCGTCCGCCACGGTGACGAAGCTGTTCAGCTTCATGTCGTCGGTCTCGTCAGCGGTGTTCTGCACCGCCACGATCACGTCGGACAGCTTGCCCACGCCGGAGGGCTCGATGAGGATACGGTCCGGGTGGAACTGGGCCTCCACGTCCTTCAGGGCCTTGTGGAAGTCGCCCACCAGGGAGCAGCAGATGCACCCGGCGGACATCTCGCTGATCTGGACACCGGACTCCTTCAGAAAGCCGCCGTCGATGCTGATCTCGCCGAATTCGTTCTCGATGAGCACCAGCTTCTCACCGGGGAAGGCCTCGGCCAGCAGCTTCTTGATGAGGGTGGTCTTGCCGGCCCCCAGGAAGCCGGAGACAATGTCGATTTTCGTCATGGTATCAAGTCCTTTGCATAAAAATTTTTACCGTACCTTATCTTACCATCAAACTGAAAAAATGCAACTCCCCGGGGAAAAAATTCACGAATTCCTTCATTTTTATCAGGGCAGGGGAAACAGTGACTGTTCGTAGTCCCGCACATACCACCGCAGGCGGGTCCGCCCCCGGGAGACCACGGTGTGGCCCTCCGCCTCCAGCAGCGCCCGCTGGGCGGGGATGCCGCCGGGGTACTTCTCGTTCAGCTCCCCGCCGGCCTTCAGGGTCCGCCAGTAGGGGGTGTCACGCTCTGGACGCTGAAAGCTGGCCCAGGCGGCGATGGAGATGAAGATTCCCGCCGTCATGGGGTCGGTGAAGTCTGCCTGATGCCGCCGGGCCAGATGGGCCCGGATCTCCCCGGCCGTGGTGAGCCTGCCGAAAGGGATGGCCCGCATGACAGCGTCATAGGCCAGGGGCGGCGCCAGGAGCATCCGGCTGCCGCCGTATTTCGCGATGGTGCCGGGGTCCGTCACGGTCTGGACCCTGGGCATATCCCGCTGCTGGCGCAGCATGGCGTTGAAATCCTTCTGGTCCTCTTTTGGCATATCCGCCACCTCCCGGCACTAGCATAGCGTATTTTGGGCGGGAGCGCAAGGGGCGGAGTCAGCGCCCCCGCCGCTCCCGGCGGACCACCGGCTGGAAGGCCGCCAGCTCCCGGGCGGCGGTGCCGGAGAGGAGCAGCAGGGAGATGAGGTTGGGAATGGCCATCAGGGCGTTGAAGATGTCGGAGAGATCCCACACCACCTCCAGCCGCTGGGTGGCCCCCAGAAAGGCCGCCAGGGCGAAGAGAACGCGGTAGAGAAAGACGGCCCGGCGGCCCAGCAGATACTCAAAGGCCTTCTCCCCGGAGAACTCCCACCCCAGAATGGTGGAGAAGGCGAAGAGCACGATGCCCAGGTCCACCAGCAGTCCCCCCAGAGGGCCCAGCACCGTCTCAAAGGCCAGGGCGGTGAGTGCCGCGCCGTTTACCGGCGCGCCGGCGGCGTCGGCGGTCCCCAGCACGCCGGAGGCGCAGATGCACAGGCCCGTGACAGTGCAGATCACCGTGGTGTCGAAAAACACGCCGGTCATGTTCACGTAGCCCTGGCGGGCCGGGGAGTCGGTGGCGGCGGAGGCGGCGGGAATGGCGGCGGAGCCCATGCCCGCCTCGTTGGAGAAGCACCCCCGGGCCACGCCCCAGCGGGCGGCCTCCAGAACGGAGGCGGTGACGGTGCCGGCGGCCCCGCCCGCCGCGGCGGCTGGGGAGAGGGCCAGGCGCAGCATCTCCAGCAGAGCGCCGGGAAGCTCAGGCAGGTGCCCCAGCAGCACCGCCGTCCCCGCCAGCAGGTAAAAGACCGCCATGGCGGGCACCACCGCGGAGCAGATCCCGGCGATCCGGCCGATGCCGCCCCAGATGATGAGAAAGGCCAGCACCGCCACCGCGGCGCCGGTGATCCGGGCCGGGACGCCGAAGCTGCTGGAGAGGGCCTGGGCGATGGAGTTGGCCTGGGCCATGTTCCCCATCCCCAGGGAGGCCAGCACCGTGAACAGGGCAAACAGTGCCGCCAGCACAGCCCCCAGCCGCCGCTGCCCCAGTCCGTACCGCATGGTGTACATGGGGCCGCCGCACATCTCGCCCCGGTCGTTGCGGCGGCGGTACTTCACCGCCAGCAGGCACTCCGCGCACTTGGAGGACAGGCCCAGCAGGGCGGAGAGCTCCATCCACACCAGGGCGCCGGGGCCGCCGGCCACCAGGGCCGTGGCCACCCCGGCGATGTTGCCTGTGCCGATGGTGGCGGCCAGGGTGGTCATCAGGGCGGAGAAGGGGGATACGTCCCCGGCGCCCCGGGCCCCGGTCCGGGACGCCCGGCTGAAGGTGCTTCGCAGGGCCCAGCCCAGGTTCCGCCAGGGGAGGAAGCGGGTGCGCAGGGTGAGAAAGACGCCGGTGCCCAGCAGCAGGGCCAGCATCCAGGGCCCCCACACCAGCTGGTCCAGCCGGGCGATCCACGCAGAGACGGTCATGAGAACAGCTCCTTCCAAATGGGAGATACTCTCAGCATAGCGATTTTCCGGCATTTCATGCCGCCGAAAGCCGTCAAAAAAGCGGACGCCTGTACAGGCGTCCGCGGGTGCGGGCGAACTCAGCTCTCCATGTGCCGCCCCAGAAAGGCGGCAATGGTCTGGGCCAGCTTGTACTCCGTGTCGCCGGTGACGGCGGCGGGGTCGCTGGAGACGAACAGCACCAGGCCCAGCAGGTCCCCCTCCGCCAGGATGGGGGCCGCCACGGCGGTCAGCAGGCTGTCATTGCCCTCCGTCACCTGGAGGGGGCGGCCGTCGCCGCCGTACTGATAGATCTTCCGGCTCTCCATGATCTGTTCCAGCTCCGGGGTGATGCGCTTGCCCATCAGCTCCCGCTTGCCGCCGCCGGCCACGGCGATGACCGTGTCCCGGTCCGTGACGGCGCAGACGCTGCCGGTGGACCGGCTCATGGTCTCACACAGCTCCGCGGCGAAGTCCTCCACACCGCCCAGCAGGGAGTATTTCTTGAAGATGACCTCTCCCTCCCGGCTGGTGTAGATTTCCAATGGATCGCCCTCCCGGATCCGCATGGTGCGCCGGATCTCCTTGGGGATCACCACCCGGCCCAGGTCGTCGATCCGCCGCACGATTCCAGTTGCCTTCATATTGAAAACTCCTTTGCCATTGAGATTTTGTCAGGATGATTCTGCTTGGCAAAAGCTAGTATCCGCAGGATTTGTTTGGCTATGCAGGCCCGGGCGGTGGTTTCATTTGGCAATCAGCCCGCCTCCGGCAGGTACTCCTGCACCACCAGTCCGTCGGTGGACACCAGGTAGTTGGTGAGATAGGACAGGTGGCCCTCCACCAGCCAGGACACCCGGTAGTTGTAGTAGTCCACGCCGTCCAGGGTCAGCGTGCCCTCGTAGCCGTAGGACATGGCGTTGCCGGTGGCCTCGTCCACCGTGCCCAGCTGGGCCTCCAGGATGGCGACGCCCTCCTCCGGGGTGATGGACGGCTCCTCCGGTGTGACGGCGGTGATGTCCTCCGGCTTCTGGGCCGGGGATTCCGGCACCGCCGTGCCCTGGGCACAGGCGGAGAGCAGCAGCGCGGCCAGCACCGCGCAGAGCAGACGAAGCGGTTTCATAAACCCCATCCCTTCCCGATCCGCCCGGCGGGGCGGAAATGATTTCCTCTGTTAAGACGAGATCAAACCTGGGAAAGTTCCGGGGAAAATCCTGGCTCATCCCACAAAATCCACCAAATATTCTTGTGAAAATGCGGGAAAAATCTGGGAAATCCAACCAATTTGCCCCATTCTTTTTCGACAGGACCATCCTTGACGGTATTTTCCCCAGGAAGTATAATATAAACAATTATATGTATATCCAGATTCCGCGCAAACGCTTTACTCGAAGAACGATGAGCCCGCCGGGAGCAGTCCGCGGCGGGGAGAGGAGCTGCTGCCATGGCAAAACAAGGACAGGCGGACCGTTTCCACCAGGGGACGATGACGGATGGCTGGCGCTGGTTCGGCGCCCATCCGGCGAAAAAGCGGGGCCGGGAGGGCTGGACCTTCCGGGTCTGGGCCCCCCATGCGGAGGCAGTGTCCGTGATCGGCGATTTCAACGACTGGCAGGAGGGGGCTGCCCCGCTGACCCGCAAGGGGGAGATCTGGGAGGGCTTCCTGCCGGACCTGCCGGTCTACACCTCTTATAAATACGCGGTGCGGGGGGCGGACGGGCAGGTCCGCCGGAAGGCGGACCCCTACGGCTTCCACACGGAGACCCGGCCGGCGACGGCCAGCAAGCTGTACGACATCGAGGGATTCCAGTGGACCGACGCCGCCTTCCGGGAGAGGAAGGCCAAACACCCGGTCTATACATCGCCGCTGAATATCTATGAGGTCCACCTGGGCTCCTGGAAAAAGCGGGACAACGGGGACTTCATCGACTACCGGGACCTGGCGCGGGAGCTGGCCGCCTATGTGAAGGACATGGGCTACACCGCCATCGAGCTGCTGCCGGTGACGGAGCACCCCCTGGACGACTCCTGGGGCTACCAGTGCACCGGATACTTCGCCCCCACCTCCCGGTTCGGCACGCCAAAGGACTTCATGTGGTTTGTGAACCACATGCACAAAAACGGCATTCTGGTGCTGCTGGACTGGGTGCCCGCCCACTTCTGCAAGGACGCCCAGGGCCTCTATGAGTTTGACGGCACCTGCTGCTATGAGTACAGCGACCCCAACAAGCGGGAGCACGCCGCCTGGGGCACCCGGGTCTTCGACTACGGCCGGCCGGAGGTGAAGAGCTTTTTGTTCTCCTCCGCCCGGTTCTGGCTGGAGGAGTACCACATCGACGGGCTGCGGGTGGACGCGGTGGCCTCCATGCTGTACCTGGACTACGACCGCCAGGGCGGCGCCTGGACCCCCAACCAGTACGGCGGCCATGAGAACCTGGAGGCCATCGACTTCCTGCGGGAGCTGAACACCATGGCCTTCCAGACGGACCCCAGCGTGCTGATGATCGCCGAGGAGTCCACCGCCTGGCCCCTGGTGACCCGTCCGCCGGACGTGGGGGGCCTGGGCTTCAACCTGAAGTGGAACATGGGCTGGATGAACGACATGTGCCACTACCTGAAGCTGGACCCCTTCTTCCGCCAGTACAACCACAAGGACATCACCTTCTCCATGATGTACGCCTTTTCCGAGAACTTCGTACTGCCCATCTCCCACGATGAGGTGGTGCACATGAAGGGCTCCGTCGTGGGAAAGATGCCCGGGGACTACGAAAACCAGCTGCGGTGCCTGCGGGGCTTCTACGCCTATCTGCTGGCCCACCCGGGGAAGAAGCTCCTCTTCATGGGGGCGGAGATCGGCCAGTGGCATGAGTGGGACTCGGACGGCCAGCTGGACTGGTACCTGCTGGACCAGCCGGCGAACCAGCAGGTCCGGCAGTTCTTCCGGGACATCAACGCCTTTTACAAAAAGACCCCGGCCCTGTGGGAGATCGACTTCGACTGGGAGGGCTTCGAGTGGCTGGTGCCTGACGACAACCACAACAACGTGGTGGTGTTCCTGCGGAAGGACAAGAAGGGCCGGGACCTGATGTGCGCCGTGAACTTCTCGCCCAATACCTATGAGAACTATCGGATGGGCGTGCCGCCCCACCGGCGGTATGTCCCCGTGTTTAATACCGATGACCCCGCCTACGGCGGCGCCGGCTTCGGAGACGATGAGCCGGTGGCGGTGGAGGCCATTCCCTCCCACGGCAGAGAGCACTCCGCCGCCATCCGGATCCCCGCCTTCGGCGCGGTGTTCCTGCGGGGCGAGGGGACGTTCCCCAGACCCAGGAAGAAACAACAGGCAAAGGAGCTGGAAAAGACATGAAAAAAGAGTGTATCGCCATGCTGCTGGCCGGCGGCCAGGGCAGCCGTCTGTACGTCCTCACCGGCGACATGGCAAAGCCCGCCGTGCCTTTCGGCGGGAAATACCGCATCATCGACTTTCCCCTGTCCAACTGCACCAATTCCGGCATTGACACCGTGGGCGTGCTGACCCAGTACCGCCCTCTGGAGCTGAACAGCTACATCGGCAGCGGCGTGCCCTGGGACCTGGACGGCTCCACCGGCGGCGTCCACATCCTGCCCCCCTACATGGGCAGCCAGGGCGGCACCTGGTACAAGGGCACCGCCAACGCCATCTACCAGAACATCGGCTTCATCGACCTGTATGACCCGGACTATGTGGTGGTCCTCTCCGGCGACCACATCTACAAGATGGACTACTCCAAGATGGTGGAGCGCCACAAGGCCGCCGGCGCCGCTTGCACCATCTCCGTCATGGAGGTGCCCTGGTCCGAGGCCTCCCGCTTCGGCATCATGAACGTGGATGACAACGACATGATCACGGAGTTTGAGGAGAAGCCCAAGGAGCCCAAGAGCAACCTGGCCTCCATGGGAATCTACGTCTTTACCTGGCAGACCCTGCGGCGGTATCTGGAGGCGGACGAGGCCGATCCCAACTCGGAGAACGACTTCGGCAAGAACGTGATCCCCGCCATGCTGGGGGACGGCCAGCGGATGGCCGCCTACCGCTTCAGCGGCTACTGGAAGGACGTGGGGACCCTGGAGTCCCTGTGGGACGCCAATATGGATATGCTGTCTCCGGAGTCCGGCCTGGATCTGCTGGACGAGTCCTGGCCCATCTACGCACGGTCCGTCAACGCGCCGCCGGCCTTCCTGGGCCGGCACTGCCAGATCAGCCACAGCGCCTTCAACCGGGGCAGCGATCTGGAGGGGACGGTGGAGAACTCCGTCCTGTCCCCCAACGTCACCGTGGGGGAGGGGGCCCGGGTCTCCTACTCCGTGCTGTTCCCCGGCGTGACGGTGGAGCCCGGCGCGGTGGTGGAGTACGCCATCCTGGGCGAGGGCTGCCGCATCGGCAAGAACTGCCGGGTGGGCGGAACGCCGGAGAACACGGCGCCGGCCCCCTGGGGACTGACGGTGCTGGCCCCCGGCTGCGTCCTGGAGGATGACAAGCAGGTGCGGCCCGGCATCATGCTGAACAAGAGCGGCGAGGAGGTGTCCCGATGAACGGCATGCACGGCATCATCTTTTCCTATGAAAAGCGCAACGACCTGCGGGAGCTGGGGGAGATCCGCTCCGCGTCGTCCATTCCCTTCGGCGGGCGGTACCGGGCGGTGGACTTCGCCCTGTCCAACCTGGTGAACGCCGGCGTCACCGACGTGGGCGTGGTGCTCCACGGCCGGTACCAGAGCCTGCTGGACCACCTGGGCTCCGGCAAGGACTGGGACCTGTCCCGCAAGCGGGGCGGATTGAAGATCCTGCCCCCCTTCGCCTACAAGCAGCACTGGGAGGAGGCGGCGGCCTTCCGGGGGAAGATGGAGGCCCTGGCGGGCGTCCGCTCCTACCTGGAGGAGATCCGCCGGGACTACGTGGTGCTGATGGACGGCGACCTGGTGGTGAACCTGCCGCTGACGGACATCTATGAGCAGCACGTGAAGTCCGGGGCGGACATCACCGTGGTCTGCGGCAACGACAGCTTTGAGACGGAGAACGGCACCTATTTTGAGATGGACGGCACCGGCCGCATCACGGACGTGCTGTACCACCTCCACCGGCCCCGGGGCTACCGGGGGCTGGAGGTGTACCTCCTCTCCACCAAGCTGCTGCTGGATCTGGTGGACGAGTGCGCCACCCGGGACCAGTACAGCCTGCGGCGGGACGTGCTCCAGGCCCGGAAGGACACCCTGAAGCTCCAGGGCTACATCTGGGGCGGCTTCGCCGCTCAGATCCGGTCCGTTCAGGAGTATTACGACCGCAGCATGCAGCTGCTGGACCCGGCCATCCGGGCGGAGCTGTTCTGCGCCGAGCGGCCCATCCGGGCCAAGGCCACCGACAAGTCCTCCGCCTACATCGGGCCGGACGGCTACTGTGAGAACTCCCTGATCGCCGACGGCTGCAACATCGAGGGCGTGGTGGAGAACTCCATCCTGTTCCCCGGCGTGGTGGTGGAGGCCGGCGCGGTGGTGCGCAACTGCGTGCTGTTCAAGGAGACGGCGGTGCGCCGGGGCGCGGCGGTGTCCTATCTGATCGCGGATAAAAATGTAGAGATCCTGCCGGACCGGACGCTGATGGGACACAGCTCCTATCCCATCGTCCTGGCCAAGGGCAGTCAGGTGTAAGGGCGGAAGGAAAGCTTTCGGGATGTACATACACGGACAGGCGGGGCCGGACAGGGCCCCGTCCGCCCTTGGCCCCGCCTTGCGCGGGCGCCGGAATGGTGAAAGGAGACAACAATGAAGATTTTGTATGCGGCCAGTGAGGCGGTTCCCTTCTGTAAGACCGGGGGCCTTGCGGACGTGGCGGGTTCCCTGCCCGCGGCCCTGGCGGCCCAGGGGGCCGAGGTGGCGGTGGTGCTGCCCTTGTACCAGAAGGTGAAGGAGAAGTTCGGCGACCAGCTGTACTTCGAGTGCTACGACTACGTGGATCTGGCCTGGCGCCACAGCTACTGCGGCCTGTTCTCCCTGGAGAGGGACGGCGTCACCTGGTACTTCCTGGACAACGAGCAGTATTTCGGCCGCCCGGACCTCTACGGCTACATGGATGACGGGGAGCGGTTCGGCTTCTTCTCCCGGGCGGTGGTGCGGATGCTGCCCCACCTGAAGTTCTGGCCGGAGGTCATCCACTGCAACGACTGGCAGACCGCCCTGGTGCCCATCTACCTGAAGGACGACGGCGTGCGGGAGGACCGGTTCCGCGGCATCCGGACCGTGCTGTCCATCCACAACATCGAGTACCAGGGCCGCTACGGCAGGGAGACCCTGGGGGACCTGTTCGGCCTGGACCACGGCTGGGCGGATGACGGCACCATCCTGATGGACGGGGACGTGAATCTGCTGAAGGGCGCCATTCTCTGCGCCGACGCGGTGAACGCCGTGTCCCCCACCTACGCCAACGAGCTGAAGATGCCCTACTTCGCCCACCGGCTGGACGGCATCATGCGCCGCTGCGGCTACAAGCTCTCCGGCGTCCTCAACGGCATCGACGTGAAGCGGTACGACCCCGCCACGGATCCCCACATCGCCGTCAACTACTCGGCGGCGGATATGTCCGGCAAACAGGCGGACAAGGCGGAACTCCAGAAGATCCTGGGCCTGCGGCAGGAGCCCTATGTGCCCATCGTGGGCATCGTCAGCCGGCTGGTGAGCCACAAGGGCCTGGACCTGGTGTGCGAGGTGCTCCACGACATGATGGAGCTGCCCATGCAGCTGGTGATCCTGGGCAAGGGGGACCGGAAGTACGAGGAGTTCTTCCAGTGGGCGGCCAACCAGTACCCCGGCCGCATGGCCGTGCGGCTGGACTACAACGAGGAGCTGTCCATGGCCATCTACGCCGGCGCGGACCTGTTCCTGATGCCCTCCCGCAGCGAGCCCTGCGGCCTGAGCCAGATGATCGCCATGCGGTACGGCACCGTGCCCATCGTCCGGGAGACCGGCGGCCTGAAGGACACCGTTACCCCCTACGAGGCGTGGCGGGATTCCGGCAACGGATTCACCTTTGCAAATTACGCCAGCAGTGATATGCTGTATGTGATCCGGGAGGCGGTGTACCTGTACAAGGACTATCCCGACGCCTTCGCCCGCCTGCGGGCACGGGCCATGGCCTGCGACTTCAGCTGGGCCCGGAGCGCCGGGGAGTACCTGCACATCTACAGCACCGTCACCGGCCAGCCCTGGCCGCCGGTGAAGGAGGAAGCGCCTGCCCCGGCGGAGGAGGCTGCGCCTGCAGAGGCGCCCGTTCCGGCGGAGGCCGCCCCGGCGGAAGAGACCGCTCCCGCGGAGGACCCGGCGGAGGCCGCGCCCGCCGCCGCTGCGCCAGAAGAGGCTGCCCCGGCCCGGAAGCCCGTCCCCGCGGAGGAACCCGCCCAGCCGGCCCAGGAGCCTGCGGCGGACACCCCGGCGGAGCCGGAGGAGCCCACGGCTGAGCCTGTTCCCGCGGAGAAGAAGACGGCAAAGACCGCCCGAAAGGCCCCGGCCAAAAAGCGGACGGCGGCCAAGAAGCCGGCCGCCAAGGGCGGCAGAAAGACCACTGCCAAAAAAGAGACCAAACCCAAGAAGGGGACTGCCGGGAAAGAGAACCCGGCGGAGTAAGGAGACACATGACACCATTTAGCACAGAGACACTGGAAGAGGCCCTGACCGCCAAGCTGATGGTCAGCTTCGGCAAGACGGCGGCGGAGGCCACGGATGGAGAGATGATGCGCGCCAGCGCCCTGGTCCTGCGGGATGCCATGGCGGTACGGGAGGTGGAGACCCGGCAGAAGGTCCGCCAGCAGCACGCCCGGCAGGTACACTACCTGTCTCTGGAGTTCCTGATGGGCCGCAGCCTGATGAAGAACGCCTACAACCTGGGGATCCTGCCCCAGCTGAAGGAGGCGCTGGAGCACCTGGGCTTCAAGGCGGCGGACATCTTTGAGATCGAGCCGGACGCGGCTCTGGGCAACGGCGGCCTGGGCCGTCTGGCCGCCTGCTACCTGGACTCCATGACCACTCTGGAGATCCCGGCCACCGGCTACTCCATCTGCTATGAGCTGGGCATCTTCAAGCAGAAGATCGTGGAGGGCCAGCAGGTGGAGCTGCCGGACAACTGGAAGGACCTGGGGGCCGCCTGGCTGATGCCCAAGCCCGCCGAGACCCAGGAGGTCCGCTTCGGCGGCACGGTGCGGGAGTTCTGGGACAACGGCCACCTCCACATCGTCAACGAGGATGCCACCGTGGTCCAGGCGGTGCCCTGCGACATGGAGATCGCCGGCTACGGCACGGACCATGTGAACGTCCTGCGGCTGTGGGACGCCCGGTCCACCCAGCCGGTGGACATGTCCCTGTTCTCCCGGGGCGAGTACCTGAAGGCCGCGGAGGACGAGGCCATGGCGGAGACCATCGCCAAGGTCCTGTACCCGGAGGACAACCATCTGGAGGGCAAGTCTCTGCGCCTGAAGCAGCAGTACTTCTTCGTGTCCGCCACGCTCCAGTCCATCGCCGCCAAGCACACGGAGCTGTACGGCACCATGAAGAACTTCCACGAGAAGAACGTCATCCAGATCAACGACACCCATCCGGCCCTGGTGATCCCGGAGCTGATGCGGATCCTGATGGACGACGCCGGCCTGGGCTGGGACGAGGCGTGGGAGATCACCCGGAACTCCGTGGCCTACACCAACCACACCGTCCTGGCGGAGGCGCTGGAGCGCTGGCCCCAGAACCTGTTCGAGCATTTTCTGCCCCGCATCTGGCAGATCACCCTGGAGATCTCCCGCCGCTGGCAGGAGAAGGTGGAGAACTTCTACCACGACCCCAAGAAGACGGAGAAGATGGCCATCGTCTGGGGCGGGGAGGTCCGGATGGCCAACCTGTGCATCGCCGGCGGCATGGCCGTCAACGGCGTCAGCGGCCTCCACTCCGAGATCCTGAAAAAGGACGTGTTCCGGGAAGCCTACGGCATGGAGCCCTGGAAGTTCCAGAACGTCACCAACGGCATCGACCACCGCCGCTGGCTCAGCGAGATCAATCCCGGCCTGGACAGCCTCATCAAGGATCTGACCGGCGGGGACGCGTACCTGCTCCATCCCCAGGCCCTGAAGAAGCTGGATGACTTTGCCGATGACCAGACGGTGCTGGACCGGCTGGGGGAGATCAAGCGGGCCAACAAGGCGGCCTTCACCGCCTATGCCAAAAAGACCCGGGGCGTGGAGCTGAACCCGGACGCCATTTTCGACGTCCAGGTGAAGCGGCTCCACGAGTACAAGCGGCAGCTGCTGAACGTGCTGCACATCATCGCCCTGTACCAGAAGCTCCAGGACGACCCGGGCGCCATCACCCAGCCCCGGACCTTCCTGTTCGGCGCCAAGGCGGCGCCGGGCTACGCGGTGGCCAAGCGGATCATCCGCCTCATCAACTCCCTGGCGGACCAGATCGACCACGACCCCATTTGCAAGGATAAGCTCCAGGTGGTGTTCCTGGAGAACTACCGGGTCTCTCTGGCGGAGCAGCTGATGCCCGCCAGCGAGGTGAGCCAGCAGATCTCCACTGCCGGCAAGGAGGCCAGCGGCACCGGCAACATGAAGTTCATGATGAACGGCGCCCTGACCGTGGGAACCCTGGACGGGGCCAACGTGGAGATGCATGACCTGCTGGGGGACGAGAACATGTTCCTCTTCGGCCTCCACGCCGACGAGGTAGAGCAGCTGAAGAAGGAGGGCTATGTGCCCCAGCGGCTGTACAACCGGGACCCGGTACTCCACCGGTGCCTGGACGCCCTGCGCAATGGCTTCCGGGACGGTGTCCGGTACGATGACCTGTATCAGCGGCTGCTGTTCGGCGCCGGCGGGAGCCCGGCGGACGAGTATTTCCTGCTGGCGGACTTCGCCGCCTACTGTCAGGCGGAGCAGCGGATGGCGGAGACGTACCGGGACCAGACCGCCTGGAACCGCATGAGCCTCCACAACATCGCCCGCAGCGGCGTGTTCGCCGCCGACCGGGCCGTGGCGGAGTATGCGGACAACATCTGGCACGTGCCCCATAAGTAAGGGGGACTGACATGCACCAAAGCCGGGGGCGGCTCTGCCGCCTCCGGCTTTTCCTGTCCTGCCGGGAATTTTTGAAAAACTTTTTCTCCGGGTGAGATATTTTCCCCCGCCGGGGGATATTCCTGTCAGAAAGGCCTTTCCGGGCGGCATCGCCGCCCATCCCAACAGCGAGGTGTGATGAGATTGACAGACCCATCCTTTGAGGAGGCGGTGGAGCGGTACGGCGACACGGTCTTCCGGCTGGCGTACAGCTATTTGAAAAACCGCGCCGACGCGGAGGACGTGATGCAGGAGACGCTGCTGAAGCTCTACCTGGCGCGCAAGCCCTTTCAGTCGCCGGAGCACCGGCGGCACTGGGTCCTCCGTGTGGCGGTGAACGAGTGCAAAAAACTCCTCCGCTCTCCCTGGCGCCGGAGGACCGGGCCCCTGGAGGAGGCCGACGAGCCGGTGTTCGACACCCCGGCCCAGAGCGAGCTCTTCCAGCAGGTGATGGCCCTTCCGCCCAAGTACCGGGCCGCGGTGTACCTCTACTACTACGAGGACTGCCCCGTTCAGGAGATCGCTGCGGCCATGGGGGCCAATCCCTCCACCGTGCAGACCTGGCTCATGCGGGCCAGGGGAAAGCTGAAACTGATCTTGCAGGAGGCAGAGCCATGATCGACAAGAATTTATACCGGGAGACCTTCTCTCAACTCCATGCCTCCGACCGAGCCAAACAGGAGGTATTTCAGAACATGCAGGAGATCAAGCACAGAAAGCACCTGCCTCGGGTACTGCGGGGCGCGGCCATCGCGGCGGCCATGGTGATGGCCCTGGCCGTCACCGCCGGGGCGGTGAATGTGGCCACGGACGGCGCGCTCTTCCGCCAGTTCACCATCGTCCTTGCGGAGGACAATCTCTATCTGGCCCAGGACGCCCAGGGCAACACCGTGTCCATCACCCTGGCGGACGGAGATGTGGTGACGGAGGAGGACGGCCGGCTGATCCTCCATGTGGATGGAGAGGACATCGACATCACCGATGAGCTGGAGGCCGAGGGCGTCTATACCTACGCCTGCGACATGGAGGTGGTCCGGGAGGACGGCAGCCGGGAGACCCGCACCATCAGCATCCAGGTCACCGGCAGCCCGGAGCAGTGGACCGTGACACAGGACAACGGGGACGGCATCATCTGCGAGACCACCGGCGGTACCGGCGGGGCCTCCGCCGCCGTCACCGAACCGGCAGAGAACGGGGCCGGCGGAGACAGCGCGGCGCCGAAGCAGGCCCGCACGGCCGCGCCGGAGGCGTGAGAAGAGCAGAAAAACGCGGACAGGGAATTTCCCTGTCCGCGTTTCAGCGTTCTTTGCTGAGACCCAACAGATAGTCCGTACTGACCCCATAGTATTTGCTCAGGGTGATCAGGTGATGGATCGGAAGCTCATTGGCCCCGCGCTCATAGCGGGCGTACATCGTCTGAGATGTCCCGAGCACCTCGGCGATCTGCGTCTGAGTCTTGTCAGCATCTTCCCGCAGGTCCCGCAAAATGCGCACATAATCCATTCCGCCGTCCATGTGGCACCTCCGTATCCGCTTGGAAGCCGTTCTGGTTCTTACAATGTATCATAAATCTTGAGATTCTGTGGTAAAGCAATACAGAATTTTACTACAATTATAAGACAAATTTACTGAAAAAAACGGAGAAAGCTGGGAAATGAGAACAAATTCCAGATATGCCCAATCTTCCCGGAAGAGCGGCGCGCCGGCCGGAAAAGCGCCGGCCGGACAGGCCTTTTCCTTGACAGTGCTTTACAAAAGCGGTTTTTCCATATATAATAATAGCCGTTTCCCCCGCCGGCGTCCACTGGCTGGCTGCGGAGAGACTGAATTTTTTGACAGAACCCTCTGTCTGTGGATTCCAAAGGAGGAACCCGGCCTGTTATGAGCAACCGAAAGAAAAAGGAGACCCTGCCCCGCGACCTGGAGATTCGCGGCGCCGAGCTGTACGGAAAGCATCTGTCGCCGGAAAAACAGCGGGCGCTGCTGATCGTCACCCTGGTGGCCTGCGCCCTGCCTGTGATCCTGGGCGTCCGGTATTGGGACCAGATCCCGGAGATCGTGGAGACCGGCCTCATCGGCCCCGGGGGAAAGGACGACTCCCTGCCCCGGTG
>DWYU01000130.1 GCA_019118505.1 Candidatus Oscillibacter excrementavium | reverse complement strand
GTAGTCGTTGTCGTTTTCCGGGAACCGCAGCTCCGCGCCGAGCAGCACCCGGAAGCCCACCTCGTCGCCCCGCTGTTTGGAGGCGCGGTAGCCGGAGAGGTAGTGGTCGCAGACAGCGTTCCAATCGTGGTCCGTGTCGATCCGGGAGAGGTACTCAGGGTGCAGGTGGTCTGTTACCACCAGGCCGGAGAAGCCGTGGCGCACATAGCGGTCCACCACCTCCGCCGCCGGCAGGTGGCCGCACTTGCTGGTCTCCGCTGTGTGGGTGTGGGGATCAAACAGGTATCCGTCCATAAAAAGCCTTCTTTCCATGATTCAGACTGTCACGCGCAGACTGCGGGAGGGAGCACAGAGCTTTGGAGCAGGGGAGCTCGAAGTCGGTTTTTTCCCCCGGGAAAGCCCTTGAAGTGCAAACGTTTTCGACCTCGCGCCGCAGCTCCGCCCGCAAGAAAGAGAAGTACACTTCTGCATTGAAATATATAGAGTTTCGTTAGAAAAGTCAATATAAAACTGCGATTTTTGAACTTTTGGTCAAAACGGCAAAAACGGGGGAGCGTCTTTGGCGGTTCCTCCCCTTGACAGAGAAAAGCGATCTAAACTAGAATAAAGGCAGAAGGAGCGAAAACGTTTGCATTCAACGGGTCAGACAAGCGGACAGCGGGGCCAGAGAGCCTCTGTCCGCGGATAAGGAGGAAGGATGAACGAGAAAAGGTACAAGGCCGTCCTGTTCGACCTGGGCGGCACCCTGCGGATCGCGCTGGAGGATGAGCCCTATATGCGCCATGCCCGCAGGAAGCTGGCGGAGCTGGCGGGAACGCCGCTGCCGGTGGAGGACTTCTATCAGCTGGTGGAGGAACGCTACGAGCCCTATCGCCGCTGGGCCCTGGGGGAGAACAAGGAGTCCGGCGACCAGGAGCTCTGGTGCAAGTGGCTGCTGCCGGACTATGACCCCCAGCGCATTGCCCAGGTCTGCCATGAGCTGTCCTTTGAGTACCGCCAGTCCAAAGGGCGGCGCGTGGTGGTGGACGGCGGGGCAGAGGTGATCCGCACCCTGCACGAGCGGGGGTACAAGCTGGGCATCGTGTCCAACCTGATCGGTGAGCACGAGGTGCCCGACTGGCTGGAGGAGGACCGGCTGGACCCGTATTTTGACAGCGTGGTGCTCTCCTCCGTGTGCCATCTGCGGAAGCCCGGCGCGGAGATTTACCACATCGCGGCCCGGGAGCTGGGCGTGGATCTGGCGGACTGCGTCTCCGTGGCGGACAACATCAAACGGGACATTCCGGGGGCCAAGGCCGCGGGAATCGGCTGCAACATCATCTTCCGTTCTCCGGAGAAGAAGCATCCCGTGGAGTTCACGGAGGAGACGCGGCCGGATGCGGTGATCGACACGTTCCCGGAATTGCTGGATCTGCTGCCGCCGCTGAAGTGAACGGAGGAGGGAAACGCGCCGTCTTTTTTTGAGTGATAGAAAACGTTTGTGCGATTTATGCGGGTTCAAATTTTTCCGAAGTAGCAAAATAGCTAAAAGAAAAAGAATTTTATTGGATGCTTTATAAAATATGACATATAGTTCTTGACAAAAGTATGAACGAATGTTAAATTTGGAATCGTAGAGGAACGAAAACGTTTGCGAAATTTGACGCAAACAACAAGAGGATCTGAGGAGAGAGGGTGCAAGCGGAAGATGAAACCACAAGAGCAAACCTATTCCAAGAGCCGGCGGCTGAAGAATCAGATCAAGGCGGTGGTGACAAACCCCTACAACGTCATCGTCCTGATTGCGATTGTGCTGCTGATCTATCTGATTATCCTGCCGTTGCTGGACATGATTTCCACGACCTTCGAGCTGGCCCAGCGGGACATCCGGGCTGTGGGCGGCGGCGAGGCCGGCGACTTTACCCTGTACTACTGGCAGCGGCTGCTGGCCAGTGAGCTGTCCTGGACCATGCTGATCAAGCCGTTGATCAACTCCCTGGTCATCGGTGTCTGCGTGTCCGTGTGCGCCATCCTGCTGGGTTCCATCCTGGCCTGGCTGATGGTCCGCTCGGATCTGCCCTTCAAGAAGTTTTTCTCCCTGGCGGTGATCATCCCCTACATGATCCCCTCCTGGTGCAAATCCCAGGCGTGGCTGTCCATGTTCAAGACAGCGAGGTTGGGCGGCGCGCCCGGCTTCATGGCATCCCTGGGGCTGAATGTGCCGGAGTGGCTGGCCTACGGCCCCATCGCCATCATCATCGTGCTGACACTTCACTATTACGCCTATACATACCTGCTGGTGTCGTCGGCGCTGGACTCCATCAACTCCGAGCTGGAGGAGATGGGCGAGATCCAGGGCGCGGGCAAGGCAATGATCCTGCGGAAGATCACGCTGCCCCTGGTGCTGCCGGCCATCCTCTCCGCGGTGATCCTGACCTTCTCCAAGGCCATCGGAACCTTCGGCACCATCAACTACCTGGGCTCTCCGGTGCAGTATTACACCCTGTCCAGCCAGCTGTATCGGAACATCAACTCCTCCAACACCCAGACCGGCTTTGCCATGGCGATCCTGATGATCATCATCGCCTCCATCGCCGTGTTCGTCAACCAGAAGCTCATCGGCTCCCGGAAGTCCTACGCCACCATCGGCGGCAAGGGCGGCCGGTCCACCCTGATCGGCCTGGGCCGTGTGGGCAAGCCGGTGATCACCATTGCCCTGTTCGCCTTCTTCGCGGTGGGCATCATCATGCCGATCGTGATCCTGATCATGGAGAGCTTCATGCTGAAAGAGGGCGTCTACTCCCTGTCCAACTTCACCCTCCACTACTGGATCGGTGATCCGGACCCGAAGATCATGGAGGGCCTGCCGGGCATCTTCAAGAACGACGAGTTCCTGAACTCCCTGTTCAACTCTCTGCGGCTGACGCTGGTGAACGGCGTGTTCGGCACCATCTTCGGCCAGATGCTGGGCTACATCACCGCCAAGGGCCGGGGCAAGTTCCACGGCAAGCTGGTGGAGCAGCTGGTGTTCATCCCCTATCTGATCCCGTCCGTGGCATTCGGCGGCATCTACCTGTCCATGTTCTCCCGTCCCCAGCAGATCTTCGGCGTGACGCTGATCCCCTCCCTGTACGGGACCTTCGCCCTGCTGACGCTGGTGTCCGTGGTGAAGCATCTGCCCTTCGCGGCACGGGCCGGTACCTCCAATATGCTGCAGATCAGCGGTGAGCTGGAGGAGGCGGCCACCATCGAGGGCGCCGGATTCTTCCGCCGGTTCGTGAAGATCGTGTTCCCCCTGTCCAAGGGCGGCTTCATCTCCGGCTTCATGCTGATCTTCGTTTCCATCATGAAGGAGCTGGATCTGATCATCCTGATCATGACCCCCACCACCTCCACGCTGCCGTACCTGGCCTTCCGGTATCAGAACGGCAACTCGGCACAGGCCTCGGACTGCGTGGCCATCGTGATGTTCTCTATCGTGTTCCTGGTGTATGCGATAGCGAATCTCTCCGGCAAGGCGGACCTGGCCAAGAGCATGGCCGGCTGATGCGGACAGAGAACTGAGAGGAGACGACGAACATGAGCAAGATTGAGTTAAAGCATATCGATAAATTCTACGGCAAGAACCACGTGCTGAAGGACCTGAACCTGACCATCGAGGACGGCGACTTCATGACGCTGCTGGGCCCCTCCGGCTGCGGCAAGACCACCACGCTGCGGGTGGTGTCCGGCCTGGAAAAGCCCCAGAACGGCTTCATCTACATGGACGGCAAGGAGATCGTCAACGCCGCCGAGGCGTACTACGCGCCCCCGTCCCAGCGGAATCTGAACCTGGTGTTCCAGTCCTACGCCCTGTGGCCCCACATGACGGTGTTTGAGAACGTGTCCTTCGGCCTGAAGATCAAGAAGATCCCCTCCGCGGAGATCGAGAAGATGGTGGCCAGCGCCCTGGACCGGATGCAGATCGGCCAGTACGCCAAGCGCTATCCCACCGAGCTCTCCGGCGGCCAGCAGCAGCGGGTGGCCATCGCCCGTGCCATCGTGTCGGAGCCCCGGCTGCTGCTGTTGGATGAGCCCCTGTCCAACCTGGACGCCAAGCTCCGGGTGGATATGCGGTCCGAGCTGAAGCGGCTCCACCACGACACCGGCAGCACCATCATCTACGTGACCCACGACCAGGTGGAGGCCCTGACCATGTCCACCAAGATCGCTCTGTTCCGGGAGGGCGAGCTGGTCCAGGTGGATAAGCCGCTGGAGCTGTACAGCAACCCCCGGAACCTGTATGTGGCGGACTTCATCGGCAACCCCAGCATCAACTTCGTGGAGGCGGAGGGCACCGTGACGGCCTCCGGACTGTCGGTGGACGGCATCATGGGCCACCTGGAGTTCCCCAAGGAGGACATGACGGCCCAGGCCCCGGCCTCCGGCAAACTGAAGGTGATTCTGGGCGTCCGGCCGGAGCAGATCACCATCTCCCGGACCCAGAGCGCCCCGAACCAGGTGGAGGCCCACGTGTACGCGGGTATGCCCGCAGGTTCCGAGACGCTGGTTTCCGTCCGGGTGGGGGAGGAGAAGCTGGTGACCGTGAAGGAGCTGGGCTCCACCCACTACAGCGGCGATGAGACGGTCTACATCTCCTTCGATCCCAAGAAGATCAATGTCTTTGACGCCGCGTCCGAAGAGCTCATCAAGTATTCCCGCTGAACCCGGCAGACGCCATTTTCCTCGCATCAGCAAATTCCAAGTCCCTGGTATCCCACGGCAGACAGCCGCTGTGATAAAGTTCTGAGGAAGAAATGATAAAAGGAGGAAAAGAATCATGTTGAAGCACAAGAAGCTGTTGAGCGCCCTGCTGGCCGCCCTGATGCTGTTCACAGTCACAGGCTGCGGCGGAAACACCGACGGCGACGCGGAGGAGGGCGGCAGCGGTGACGCCGGCGTCTCCTCCTGGGAGGAGACCGCCAATATGTCGGCCACCGACGAGACGGATGAGGAGCTCTATGAGCAGGCCATCGCGGAGGGCGGCGAGGTCACGCTGTACTCCATCTCCTCCCGCTGCGAAAAGGTAGCGGAGGCCTTCATGGCCAAGTATCCCGAGATCAAGTGCACGGCCTTCGACATCTCCACCAACGAGCTGCTGGACAAGGTCACCCGTGAGCACGAGGCCGGCCAGTACGTGGCGGACGTGGTTCACATCAAGGACCAGGACGGTTCTCTGTACAACGAGTATGTGAAGAACAAGATCTTCTATCTGTATCAGCCCGCTGACATCTTTGCACATATCGATCCCAGTTATACGGAGACTGCCACCCCGCTGTACATCGAGCTGACCCAGCTGTTCTACAATGCCGAGACCTATCCCGACGGCTCTCCCATCACCAACATCTGGCAGCTGACCTTGCCGGAGTGGAAGGGCAAGATCATGATGCAGAACCCGCTGGACAACGTGTCCTGGGGCTCCTGGATCACCGGCTTCTGCGTGGGTGACGTGCCCGATCAGCTGGCCGCCGCTTACAAGGAGCTGACCGGCGAGGAGCTGGTGCTCTCCGACGGCTGCGCCAACGCCGGCTATGAGTTCCTGAAGCGCCTGCATGACAACGAGCCCATCTACACCTCCTCTTCTGATGAGATCGCCGAGTCCGTCGGCACCCCCGGCCAGCCCGATCCCCCCGTTGGCTTCTGCGCCTCCTCCAAGCTGCGCAAGAACGAGGACAACGGCTGGGTCCTGGCCCCCGTGAACCTGTATCCCACCACCGGCATCCCCGCCATCAACACCCTGTACGTGGTGGAGGGCTGCCAGCATCCCGCGGCCGCCAAGCTGCTGATCCGCTTCATGATGGGCGGCATCGACGGCGACACCAGCGGCTACGAGCCCTTCAACACCCTGGGCGGCTGGCCTGTCCGTGACGACATCGAGCCCGCTGAGGGATCCACTCCCTACTCCGAGCTGAATGTGTCTCCCTTCGATCCCGATCAGATCTATGTGGAGTACAACACAGTCCGTGACTTCTGGCAGATGCTCGGATAACAGCGCTTCTGCGATCCTGACTGCTTCACACGGCCGGCGGACGGAAATCCGTCCGCCGGCTCTCCATTCCGGCCTTCTCAGATAAGGAGCTGCGCGCATGAGTCTATTCGTTGACAAGAATCACCGGCGGAAGAGCCCCATTGCCATTGCGGGCTTTTTTGCCACGCTGCTGGACCTCTGCATCTACGGGGTTCTGTATGCCCTGCTGGCAGAGCCGCTGTACCGGCATCTCACGCTGTCCAGCGCCGCGGCCACCAACGCCGTGCACACGCTGATCATCGCCTTGGTGGGGACGGCGATCGGCAGCCTGCTGTTCCTTCTGCGGGACAAGCGGGTGGCGCTGTTCGGGTTTGTGGGGCTGGCAGTGGTGCTGGTGATGTTCTACATCGCCGCCTGGATGCTGGATGCGGACCAGCGGGCGACCATGGTGCAGCTGATCACCCTGTATGGTGTGGCGCCGGCCCTGATCGGAAACGCGGTGGCCTGGCCGGTCTATCTCAGGCTGAGAAAGACCCATCCTCTGCCTGCGCAGAAGACTCTGCGGGAGGAGATCCGCGAGGCGGCCGGGACCAAGGCTGCCGCCCCAAAACCGCATCCTGCTGCCCCGGCTGCCGAAGAGCCGCCCCGGCGGTCTCCCCAGGAGGATGCCATGCTGCTGTTTGAGGACGGGGAGGATGCCGGCTGACACCGCCGGCGGAATACACACGGAAAGGGAGAGGATTCCTGATGCTGACAACCGTTCTGTTTGATATGGGCGGGACCCTGGAGGATATTTGGTACAACGAGGACACCCAGCGGGAGACCTGCCGCAAGCTGCTGGAAGTCCTGCGGGCCAACGGACTGGAGCCCGGCTGCCCGGACGATGTGTTCTGGCAGCGGGTCACGGACGGCGTAAAGGCCTATAAGCAGTGGAGCGAGGGCCATATGCTGGAGAAAAAGCCGGAGGAGATTTGGCCGGACTGGTATCTCCGGGACTTTGCCTTTGACCGGGAAAAGCTGCTGCCCATCACCGAGGAGCTGGCCAACCTGTGGGAGGTCACCTTCTACCACCGGGAGCTCCGCGCCGGCGCGGCAGAGATGCTGCGGGCCCTGAAGAGCCGGGGCTACCACCTGGGCGTCATCTCCAACAACGCCTCACTGTACAACGTGTTCCGCGTGCTGGAGGACTACGGCATCCGCGGCTTTATGGAGGACGTGACCGTCTCCAGCATCACCGGTTACCGCAAGCCCCATCCGGAGATCTTCCGGATCTCCCTGCGGCAGATGCAGGCAAAGCCGGAGGCGTGCGTCTATGTGGGCGACACGGTCTCCCGGGACATCATCGGCCCCAAGCAGGTGGGCTTTGCCAAGGCCGTGCAGATCCGCTCCTTCCTGTCGGAGCAGAAGGATGTGCACGTGGCCGCGGATGCGGCACAGCCGGACATGGTCATCGGAATGCTCATGGACCTGGTGACCTGGCTGGACCAGATCAACCCGGAGCTGGCTCCCGCCGCCGGCGCATGACCACAGATATTTTGTTTGTTCACCTACTTTTTTCTCTTTCTTACGGAGAGGGGGGGGGGGGGG
>DWYU01000129.1 GCA_019118505.1 Candidatus Oscillibacter excrementavium | reverse complement strand
TGCCAGAGGCATTCAGCAATCGCCGCCGCTTTTTCATTTTGAAAGGAAAAAGGAGGAAAACCATGCTGAACACACTGCTTTCCGTGATCCGCGCCATTCTGGTGGAGCTGGTAGACCAGCTGCTCCGCAAGGTCTGCACCCTGGGGTGAAGACCGACTCCAGGAGAAATATCCTGGGGATCATCCTGGCTGCCGCCGCTGCCATCTTGTGTACGATCATCGATCAAGTGATGAAGGAGGAATGAGTTATGAAAGAAGAAACCTATATCTGCGCGATTTGCGGACGCAAATACCCCATCTCCCAGCGGGAAGAGTTCGACGGGCAATCCCTGTGCCCTCACTGTTTCACAGAAGAGACCGTGGCCTGCCATGTCTGCGGAGAACGGGTCTGGACTGATGACAATGCTGGGAACAGTGACACGCCGCTCTGCGAGCACTGCTATGACCGCTATTACATCAACTGCGTCCGCTGCGGAGAGCTGCTTCACAATGATGAAGCCTACTACGACCGGAACGACCCGGACGAGGAAGAGCCGCTCTGCCATGCCTGCTATGCCCGGACCGCCGGCGACCAGCCCATCCAGGACTACTGTTACAAGCCGGAGCCTGTCTTCTATGGAGACGGCCCCAGGTTCTTTGGTGTGGAGCTGGAGATCGATGGGGCCGGGGAATATGGCTCCAATGCCAGAAAGCTCCTGAAAATCGCCAATGACAGCGAAGAGAGGATCTACTGCAAGCACGACGGCTCTCTGGAAGAGGGGTTTGAGATCGTCACCCATCCCATGTCCCTGCACTACCAGCTCCGGCAGATGCCCTGGGAGCAGATCTGCAAGGGAGCCGTGGATCTGGGCTACACCAGCCATCAGGCAGGGACCTGCGGCCTTCACATCCATGTGAGCCGTCTGGCCTTTGGAGAGACCGAGAAGCAGCAGGATGCCGTCATCGCCCGTATTCTGTACTTTTTCGAGAAGCACTGGGAAGAGCTGCTGAAATTCAGCCGCCGGACACCCCGCCAGCTGGAACGGTGGGCGGCCCGGTACGGCTATAAGGAGCAGCCCATGGAGATCCTGGATCACGCTAAGAAAGGGTATCACGGCGGGCGCTATACCTGTGTGAACCTCACCAACCAGGACACCATCGAATTCCGGATGTTCCGGGGAACGCTCAAATCCAACACATTGATCGCCACGTTGCAGCTCGTTGACCGGATCTGCGACGTGGCGATCTATCTGTCTGACGACGAGCTGAAAGCCCTGTCCTGGACCACCTTTGTCTCCGGCTGTCAGGCCCCGGAGCTGGTACGGTATCTGAAGGAGCGGCGTCTGTATGTCAACGAGCCGGTCATGGCGGAAGCGGAGGTGTGAATATGTGCTGCCTGTTTGGACTGATCGACACGGAGCTGCGCTTTACTGGAAAGGAAAAGTCCAAAATGCTCCACGCCCTGGCCTCCGCCAGTGAGGCCAGGGGGACGGACGCCACGGGGGTGGCCTACGATAACAGCAGGACGCTCCACATCTATAAGCGGCCCATTCCCGGCCACAAGCTGAACTTCTATCTGCGGAACGATACCCGCTTCGCTATGGGCCACACCCGGATGACAACCCAGGGCAGCGCCAGGAAAAACTATAACAACCATCCCTTCCGGGGGATCATGCAGGCCGGGACCTTTGCCCTGGCCCACAATGGTGTTTTGGACAATGACCTCAGCCTGCGAAAGAGCCTGCACCTGCCCAGAACCAGGATCGAGACGGACAGCTACATCGCCGTCCAGCTGATCGAGCAGAAGGGCATCCTGAACTTCGACAGCCTCCGGTATATGGCGGAGCTGCTGGAAGGCTCCTTCACGATCACGGTGCTGGGGGATGACGGAAACCTGTACATCGTCAAGGGAGACAACCCCTTCTGCCTGTATTTCTTCCCGGACTGCGGCCTCTATCTCTATGCCTCCACGGAGGACATTCTTCGTCAGGCTCTTCGGAAAATTCAAGCGCCCCTCGGAAAGAGCAGGAAGATCCCTGTCCGATGCGGTGAGATCCTGCGGATCAACCAGACCGGGCGGCTCGACCGGGAGACCTTTGACGACAGCAAGCTGTTCCGGTGCCGATACCCCCGGCTCCTAATGAACGATCCATACTGCCGCAGCTTCCCCCATACGGCAGAAGGCCCGACCCACCTGGACGAGCTGAAAACCGTGGCGCTGGCCTTCGGGTATTCTCCGGAGGATATTGACCTGCTGGCCGCCCAGGGCTTCACCGCCGACGAGCTGGAAGACCTGTTTTACAGCGGTGAAATCTGATCCATTCCCCATCGGGAGTGGACGCAAAAAAAGAATCGCTTGTCAAAGCGATTCTTTTTTTGCGTTCATTGCCATGATGAAGGTTTTCAGAAGCTGTTCCGCATAGGCCAGCTCAGAGGGGGAACAGCTGCGGAGCAGCTGGGTGATGGGGCTGGAACTCTCGGCGTTCTCCCTGCCGAAGAGAATGAAGTCCGTGGACAGGCGCAGGACCTCGGAGATCCGGCACAGTGTCTGGACGGACATTCCCTTGACACCCAGCTCAATGTCCGAGCAGAATTTCGGCGTCACGTCCAGCAGCTCCGCGAACTGCTCCCGCGTGTACCCCAGAAATTCCCGCTGCCTGCGAATTCTTCCGCCGATTGAAACCCAGTCCATAGCACCCCTCCGTTTTTCATCAGTTTAACCCGGAGAGTTAGAGCTATAAATAAACTTATAGGGTTGAAGCGTTGGAACTTTAGGGGTATAATAGTTCTAATATAGCAGGGAGGGATTTTATGTCTATGTCAAACAGGTCCAAAGATACTAAGAACCCGCATCGATTGCTACGCGTATGCAATGACTTTATCCGCAATGCCAAAACAGAGCGGAAGCAGGATCTCAAAGAATGTCAAAAAGATTTTGCCGTTCTTCTAAAAGTCTGCGGTTAAAAGAAGATACGGAGGCTTATTATGGACGGTCTGCAACTTATTCTTGTATTAGTAATTGCAGTAGCACTATGGATCTTATATCACAAGGTCTTTCATGTAGTCTACTTTAATGCAATTCAGGGTTTATTTCGCGAAGCTGTCATATGCATCATCATTGCAGGGATCATTGTCTTTGGCATTTCTGGTAAAATCGGTGACACACTCCATCCAAAAGAAGAACTCCCATACCTGGGAATATTTCATAACTTGGAATATTTAAACGGCAGTGGATTTGACACGATGCTTACCATCAGTGAGGACGAAAAGAGCGGTGAGCTTTTGATCAAAGGCTACTCAACCCCGGTAAATATAAACTATGTCCAGTCCTTCGAAATATCTATCTCTCGTCCAGAAGGAGACTCATTCACCTGTGATACCGGTTCCTACGGAACCCTCTCTATTACCTTTGACTCCAAAGAAAATACGTTGACTGTTACACAAGAAGTTCCAGATATTAGTATTCCAGCACCATATACCGGCACTTATGTTGCAGATGATGTTTGGTGGAACGACTATTCTGAGGAACGGAAGGCCGCCACTGAGGCGGCAGAAGTTTCGAGCGAGCCAAACGGATGGATTGAAGAATATTTTGGCAGTTATGTGTGGACTCCATTTCTTGATGGTGAAGAATATGCTCCATATATGACAATAAGACTTTCCGCCGGTCTAACAAGTGTTGATTTTCGCTTAACTGCATATGATCAGGACTCAAATTTTATGGATTACTATATTCCATATCCCCGTGGCCCGCAAGAAGATGCTTATATAGAATATATGAGCAATAGCGGATTGATTGCATTTGAAATCGAACTTGCAGAAAATGGAATGTCATCTATAGAAATCAAGAATTTCCCGCAATCTCAACTAATCGGTTCATACAGTATGCGGCCTGAATCATTTGATGTACGGCTTGGGAAACCAGGCATCCTCTTGAAATGGGATGGTACATATGTTTGCAACAATGGCGGGGAAGATGGCAGTAAAACCTTGACTGTCACTCAAAAAGGCAGCACATCACTGTCTATTGATATGATAGAGGTCCTTGTCCAGGTCTTTGAAAACATTGAAAATCACCCTTTCGATGGAAGCCGCCTGCCGGTCCAGGAAGTCCCGGACCGTGCGCACGGCGATTTCAGCCGCCTCCCGGTTGGGAAAGCGGAACTCGCCGGTGGCGATGCAGCAGAAGGCCACGGACCGCAGGCCGTGCTCCGCCGCCAGCTCCAGGCAGGCGCGGTAGCAGGCGGCCAGCTCCCGCCGGTCCTTCCAGGTCACCCACCTGCCCACGATGGGGCCCACGGTGTGGAGCACATACCGGGCCGGCAGGTTATAGCCCCTTGTCAGCTTGGCCCGGCCGGCGGGCTCCGGATGGCCCTGGGCCCCCATGATCGCCGCGCACTCGTCCCGGAGCTGGAGTCCCGCCGCCGAGTGGATGGCATTGTCGATGCAGCCGTGGCAGGGAGCGAAACACCCCAGCAGGGCGGCGTTGTCCGCGTCCACAATGGCGTCTGCCCGCAGGCGGGTGATGTCCCCCTGCCAGAGCACCAGGCGGGGATCGGCGGCGGTGGGCATCAGGGCGGCCCCATCCACCACGCCCCGCTCCTCCCGCTCGGCGGACAGGAGGGCATCCTGCACCTCCAGGAATCCCGGGTCCAGGGGCATGGGCGGCCGGAGGTTCATCAGGGAGCGGAGCAGCCGCCGCTGGGCGGCGTCATCCGCCGGAAATGCCGCTGCCTGCTGCCGGTACTCCGGCATCTCCGCCAGCAGGGTGCCGATCAAAAACGCCACTTGTTCCCTTCGCGTCATGGTGTCCTCCCTCCCGAGCAGCGCTCACGAGATCTTTTCCACGGCCCCCACCGGGCAGACCCGGAGGCAGTTGCCGCAGTGAATGCAGTGGCTCCCATCAATGACCCGGGGAACGGCGCCGCTGATGCAGCCGGCGGGGCAGACGCTGCGGCAGCCCTGGCAGCCGATGCACGCCTCCCCGCGGATGCGGTAGCCGGTCTCATGGACCGTCTCCCCGCCGAAAGCGAAACTCTGCCGGAAGGGCGGCAGCTGGGACAGATCGAAGAACTCCCCCTCGCCCCGGTAGATCTGAAACACCTCCAGGGCCTCCCGGCTCTCCTCTGTGGGGTAGATCCGGGCCATATAGGGGTTCTGTTCAAAAATCTCGCCCAGCCGCTCCCGTCCAAGGCTCCGGACGGCCCCCCGCAGGGAGACCGCCACCGTGGAGAGGGTATCCTGCCCCTTCATGCCGGAGAGGGCCACAAAGGGCCGGGCCATCAGCCGCTCGTAAAACGATTTTCCCTTGGCGGTCAAAAAGTAAAGCCCGTTTTCATCCGCCAGCATCAGGTCGATGACGCAGGTCTGGGGCAGGCCCTGGCTGTCCAGCGTCGCAAAAACAGTGGAGTGGATCTCACTCTGCAAAACGTGTAAGATCTCATGTGTGGTCATATACTTCACCTCGTTGTCCCCATTGTACCCGGAGAGGGCGGCCCCGTAAAGTACGCACAAGTTTGTGCCGTAGTTACCTGCAGGTAACGAATGGGACGGGGGAGGCGGCGCGCCCTCCCCGCTCCGGGGGGATTCCGGAGTTTTCTCCCGGCTCCCGAGCGGATACTTGACAGCGGATTGGTCTGTACCCTAAAATAGGGCCATACGGAAAAAACAGAACCAAACGGGAGGGAATGACGATGGCAGCTACAGCAAAAGCGCTTCCGGCCTGTCCGGTGGAGACGACTCTGACGCTGATCAGTGACAAGTGGAAGGTGCTGATCCTCCGGGACCTGATGCCCGGCACCAAGCGGTTCGGCGAGCTGAAGAAATCCATCGGCACGGTCAGCCAGAAGGTGCTGACCGCCCAGCTTCGTGAGATGGAGCAGAGCGGTCTGCTGACCCGCACGGTCTATCCGGAGGTGCCACCCCGGGTGGAGTACACTCTGACTGAGCTGGGCCGCAGCCTGAAGCCCATTTTGGACGCCATGCAGAACTGGGGCGAGGCGTATCAGGCAAAGAGCCGGGGCTGACCCCGTTTTCGGGGCCGCCCCTGGTGCGGAAAAAGATTGCATTCGGGAGTTCTCACCTGCGGGCGCAGCGCCGCTCCGCCATCCGTGGCGCTCCCCTCCGGCAGACGGCGTCTGCCGTTCTCATTTTGGGAGGTCGATACAGATTGAAGAACTTCTGGCTGTTCCGCCCCTCCGCCGCCGGTCTGGAGCCGCGGCGGAAGGTGCTGTTCTGGATTTGGAATGCCGCGGCGCTGCTGCTGGCGGGCGTCTGCCTGGGGGCGCTGTCCCTGGCCTTTGCCTTCGGCACCTATAACAGGGCGCTGTTTGCAAGCTACTTCACCCATCCCCTGATCGCCCTGCTGAACATCCTGCCGGTCCTGCTGCTGCTGTTGATCGTCCACGGGCTGCTGGGCCGGCCGTGGCTGTCCTTCCTGGTGTCCTCTGTGGCGGTGGGCGGACTGTCCCTGGCCAACTACTATCTGCTCCGCTGCCGGGATGACCCTCTGATGTTCGAGGACATCAAGTATATCCGGGAGGCGGGGGCCATCACCCAGAACGCCAACTACGACCTGTCGCCGGACAAGCGGATCTGGCTCGGACTGCTCTGCATCCTGGCGGGGACGCTGCTGCTGCGGCTTCTGGTCCGCGGCCGGCCCCGGGGCAGAGTGCGGGCGGGGCTCTGCGCCGCCGGGGTGATCCTGGCGGTGGCCGTGTCCGGCGTGTACGCGGATGAAGATCTCTACGACAACGGCACCCAGAACTTCGACCACATCAACCGCTGGTCCGCCACCCAGCTGTATCTCTCCAAGGGGTTCCTCTACCCCTTCCTCCACAGCGTCACAGCGGACGGCATCCAGCCGCCGGAGGGGTACGACGAGGCGGCCGCGGAGGCCCTGCTGGCCTCCTACTCGGACCAGGACATCCCGGAGGAGAAGAAGGTGGACCTCGTCACCATCCAGCTGGAGGCCTTTGCCGATTTCTCCCGGTTCCAGGGGGTGGAGGGCATCGACTGGGAGCGGGCCTATAGCGACTACCACGCCCTGGAGGCGGAGAGCTACACCGGCAACCTCATCACCAACATCTTCGCCGGCGGCACCGTGGACACGGAGCGGGCCTTCCTCACCGGCTACGCGGACCTGTGGAATTTCCGGACCAACACCAACTCCTACGGCTGGTATTTCGACAGCCAGGGATACACCGCGGAGGGGAGCCACCCCAGCTACGACTGGTTCTACAACCGGCGGAACGTCAATACCTATCTGGGCATTCCCACCTACTACTTCCTGGAAAACCACTATCAGGCCCTGTCCCCGGATGCCATCGCCCCGGACAACATCCTGTTCCCGGAGATCTTCAATCTCTACGCCGCCAACCGGGACGGAACCGGCGCCCCCTATTTCTCCTTCAACGTCACCTACCAGGGCCACGGCCCCTATGACACGGAGACCGTCTGGCGGGGGAACCACTACACCGACGGCCGCTATTCCACGGAGACCACCAACATCGTGGACAACTATCTGGGCTCCGTCTCCGACACAGCGGCGCAGCTGTCCGCTCTGGTTGACCAGTTCCGGGCAGAGGACCGGCCGGTGGTGCTGGTGGTCTACGGGGACCACAAGCCCTGGCTGGGCTACAACAACTCCGCCTATCAGGAGCTGGGCGTCAACCTGGACACCTCCACGGTGGAGGGCTTCTACAACTACTACGGCACCCGGTACCTGATCTGGGCCAATGACGCCGCCAAGGACGTGCTGGGACAGGACTTCCTGGGGGAAGGACCCGATGTGTCCTCCTGCTTTTTGATGAACTTGCTGTTCGATTACCTGGGCTGGACCGGAGACGCCTGGGCCCAGGCCACCACGGACATCTGGCGGGAGAGCCCCGTGCTGACGTCCACCGGCTCCTACATTCGGAACGGGGAGCTGACCACGGAGCTGGATCCGGAGGGCCAGGCCCTCCTCTCCCGGTACCAGAGCCTGGAGTACTACTACGGCACCCACTTCCAGTATGATTCCTGAGCCCGGCGGCATCCGCATGGTCTCAGGCAGGGCGCGGAACTCCGGCGGGAGGTCCGCGCCCTTTTTTGCCTCCTGGACGGTGAAGGTGATTTGGTCACAGACAGATGCCGCCCGGCGTAGTAGAATCGCTTTATAAAATCTGCCATTTGCAAAGCGGGGAAAAGCCTGCTATGATGACAGCAAGAGAGGATTTTGCGATATGGGATTCTTTGACTTTTTGAAGCGCCCCGACATGGGGCAGGAGCTGGAGCGGTTCGCCCAGACACCGGGTGCCCTCCTGCTGGACGTGCGCACGGAGGATGAGTACGCCGGCGGCCACATTCCGGGCAGCCGGAACGTGCCCCTGGGGACCCTGCATCAGGCAGAGCTGCCGGCAGACCCGGAGACGCCCCTTTTCGTCTACTGCCTCAGCGGCGCCCGGAGCCGTCAGGCCGCTCTGATCCTGCGGCAGGCCGGGTATGCCCATGTGACAGACCTGGGCGGAATCTGCAATTATCATGGAAAGGTGGTCAAATGAGATGAAGGTTGTGATTGTGGGCGGTGTGGCCGGCGGGGCCACGGCGGCGGCCCGGCTCCGGCGGCTGGATGAGTCGGCGGAGATCGTGGTGTTCGAGCGGTCCGGGTATGTGTCCTATGCCAACTGCGGCCTGCCCTACTATATCGGCGGTGTCATCACCGACAAGGCGGAGCTGACCCTCCAGACGCCGGAGAGTTTCTGGCGGCGGTTCCGGGTGGATATGCGGGTCCGCCACGAGGTGACGGCCATCCATCCGGCGGAAAAGACCGTGGATGTGAAAAACCTCGCCACCGGCGAGACCTTTACGGAGTCCTATGACAAGCTGATTCTGTCCCCCGGTGCCAAGCCCACCCAGCCGGCCCTGCCCGGCGTGGGGATCGACCGGCTGTTCACCCTCCGCACGGTGGAGGACACCCTGAAGATCCGGGAATTCATCGAGCAGCACCACCCCAGGTCCGCAGTGCTGGCCGGCGGCGGCTTCATCGCCATCGAGCTGGCGGAGAACCTGCGGGAGCTGGGGCTGGATGTGACGGTGGTCCAGCGGCCGAAGCAGCTGCTGAATCCCCTGGACGCGGACATGGCCGCCTTCCTCCACACCCAGCTGCGGCAGAAGGGCGTGCATCTCCACCTGGGCCGGACGGTGGAGGGCTTTGCCGCCGACGGGGACCGGGTGAACGTGCTCATCAAGGATGCGGCCCCCCTCACCGCCGACATGGTGGTGCTGGCCATCGGTGTCACGCCGGACACCGCGCTGGCCCGGGACGCCGGGCTGGAGCTGGGCATCAAGGGCAGCATCGTGGTGAACGACCGGATGGAGACCTCCGCCCCGGACATCTACGCTGTGGGGGACGCGGTGCAGGTGAAGCACTTCGTCACCGGGCAGGACACCCTCCTGTCCCTGGCAGGGCCTGCCAACAAGCAGGGCCGCATTGCGGCGGACAACATCTGCGGCGGCGACAGCCGGTATCTGGGCTCCCAGGGCAGCTCCGTCATCAAGGTGTTCGACATGACCATCGCCTCCACCGGCGTCAACGAGAAAACCGCCCGGCAGGCGGGCATCGACTGCGACAAGGTATACCTCTCCCCCATGAGCCATGCCGGCTACTACCCCGGCGGCAAGGTGATGACCATGAAGGTGGTGTTCGAGAAGGGCACCCTCCGTCTGCTGGGGGCCCAGATCGTGGGGTACGAGGGCGTGGACAAGCGGATCGACGTGCTGGCCACCGCCATCCACGCCGGGCTCACCGGGCCACAGCTGAAGGACCTGGACCTGGCCTACGCGCCCCCCTACTCCTCCGCCAAGGACCCGGTAAACATGGCGGGCTTTATGATCGAGAACCTGTCCCGGGGGCTGGTGGAGCAGTTCTTCCCGGAGGACGTGGACGCCCTGCCCCGGGACGGCAGCGCCACGCTGCTGGATGTCCGGACCCCCGGCGAGTACGCCGCCGGCCACGCGGAGGGCTTTGTGAACCTCCCGGTGGACGACCTGCGGGAGCATCTGGCGGAGATCCCCGCCGACAAGCCGGTGTATGTCATCTGCCAGAGTGCCCTGCGGAGCTACATTGCCTGCCGCATCCTGGCCCAGCATGGGCTGCGTTGCAGCCACCTGGCCGGCGGCTGGCGGCTGTACACGGCCGTCATGCAGGATCAGGCCGCCGCCCAGGAGGCCCTGCCCTGCGGGATGGAGAAATAAGCGGGACCGCACGGGTTCCGACAGAGCGTAAGAAAGTGCCGCCGGCCATAGGC
>DWYU01000128.1 GCA_019118505.1 Candidatus Oscillibacter excrementavium | reverse complement strand
GCCGGGGCCTGTTTGTCTTTTCTTCTCAAATCTCCACCCGGGGAACTGTCTTGACCTCTCCGGTGTGGTCTCCCTCCCGGAACCACTGGACGATCTCCTCCAGTGCCTCCTCCCGGACAAAGTCGCCGCCGCGGCGGAATACCTCCGCCATCTCCCGCTCCTGGGCGGTGGCGGCGTCTCCCTTGCCCTCCACCTGGCGGATGACGGAACGGGCCATGGGCTTCATCATCAGGCGGTGGAAAAAGCCCAGCTTCTCCGGCGCGTAGCCCCCCTGGAGGTAGAACAGCCGCCCGCCGCTGTCGCTGTAGCCGCCGTTGATCCGGGCCTCCGTCCACAGGTCGCCGTTGCCCTGGGGGGAGATGCCCACAATGGCCGCGCCCCGGATGGTATAGCGGTCCATGGCGCTCTGGATCCCCCTCACCGTGCCCGCCAGCAGCCAGCCCATGTAGAAGATCTCCGCCTTGGACGGCAGCTTCCCCCTGGCCTCCTTGGCGCTGTAGGCCGGCACACCGGTCTTTTCCGCCAGCAGCTGGGCGTACCGCTGGGTGTATCCGGTCTGGGATGTGTACACAATGGCCTGGATCATCGGATCCCCCTCCTCGGTCGGCGGCCAAGCCGCCGCTTGTCTGGCCCCATTATACCGCGTTTCCGCCCCGGCATCAAGAGCCTGTTCCAATGCCTGGGATTTTCAGGTCTATCCCGGCGATCCGCCTCATAAGGTGTACCATCACGACCGAGAGGTGGACAACATGACGATTGAGACCCGCAACGAGGTGCTGCTGGAGGGGATGGCCTCCGAGGCGCCCGCGTTCTCCCACGAAAACCACGGCGTCCGGTTTTTCCGGCTTTCCCTCCGGGTGCCCCGGCTCTCCGGCACACCGGACATCCTGCCGGTGCTGCTGCCGGAACCGCTGCTGCCGGCGGCGGAGGGCGGCGGCCCCCTCCGTGTCCGGGGACAGCTCCGGTCCTTCAACAACCGCTCCGGCGTGGGAAATCGGCTGGTGCTGACCGTCTATGCCCAGGAGATCGCCCCCGGGGCCGGGGAGCCCTGCAACCGCATCCTGCTCTCCGGCGCCCTGTGCAAGCCCCCCATCTTCCGCCGGACGCCCCTGGGCCGCAGCATCTGTGACCTGATGCTGGCGGTGAGCCGCCGGTACGGCCGGGCGGACTACCTGCCGGTGATCGCCTGGGGCCAGCTGGCGGTCCAGACCTCCCGGCTCCAGGTGGGGGACGCTCTCAGCCTGGAGGGCCGGGTCCAGAGCCGGGCCTACCGCAAGGTGCTGGAGGACGGCACCATCCAGGAGCGGGTGGCCTATGAGGTCTCCGCCATGCACCTGCTGGAGCCGGAGTCGGCGGAATAAGCTGCCCGCCGGGCCGCCAGGGCGATGGCCCCGGCGCCGCAGGCCCCTCCGCGCCCATGGGCCGGGACTTTCGTCCCAGCCCATGTCTATTTGGTGGAAAAGCCGAAGGTCCCCCGCATATCGAACAGGAATGCCAGGAAGCTCTTGGGGTAGTCGATGAACGCCCCCTGGTCCACCATGTCCAGGATCTCCGGCAGGTCCGCCCAGCGGACCTGGGCCACCTCCTCCTTTTGGAGCACCGCCGCGGACAGGTCCACGTCCCGCTCCACCAGGAAGAAATCGTCGAATCCGCCGTCGAAGTTCACGGTGCAGGAGGGCCGCAGGGTCCCCAGGTCCAGGGGGATGCCCAGCTCCTCCCGGAACTCCCGCTCCGCCGCCTGGCGGCTGGTCTCTCCGGCGTCCACCCCGCCGGCGGCGGACACGTCCCACGCCTCCGGCCAGACGGCCTTCTCCCGGGACCGCTGCTGGATCAGCAGCCGGCCCCGGCTGTCGAACACGCACACATGGACCACGGTCCGGTACTCTCCCTCCCCCTTGGGGGCGTGGCGCTCCGCCGTCCGCCCCAGGGGGAGCCGATTCTCGTCGTACAGATCCACCATTTCCATTGCAAGCTGCCTCCCTGCCGCCCCTGGGCGGCCCTGTTTTTCCCTTTTATCTTGACCGTTCCGGCCGCCGCTGTCAAGGGGGATCTCTCCGATTTTGTCGGGAGCTGTGGCAAAATCCTCTTTACAGCGGCGGGAAAACCCGGTATCATGGCGCTATCACAACCTGTTCAGGAGGATGTCCCATGGGCTTTTCCATCGAGACCAGCGTATCCGCCGTCACTGTCTTTTTACAGGGCGCGCTGAGCTTCTTCTCCCCCTGCGTGCTGCCCCTGGTGCCGCTGTACGTCAGCTACTTGGCCGGCGGCGCCGCCGTGGTGGATGAGAACGGCGTCCGCCGCTATCCCCGGGGCAGGATCTTTTTCAACACTCTCTTCTTTGTGGCGGGCATCAGCTTCGCGTTCTTCCTGCTGGGGCTGGGCCTCTCCGCCCTGGGAACCTTCTTCCACGACTACCAGGTGTGGTTCGCCCGGGCCAGCGGCGTCATCATCCTGCTGTTCGGCCTGTACCAGCTGGGACTGGGCAGGCGGACCATGCTGCTGGAGCAGGAGCACCGTCTCCCCTTCCGGCTGGACAAGCTGGCCATGAACCCGGCGGTGGCCCTGGTGATGGGCTTCACCTTCAGCTTCGCCTGGACGCCCTGCGTGGGCCCCACCCTCAGCAGCGTCCTGCTGATGGCCTCCTCCGGGTCCTCCGCCGCCGCGGGATTCCTGCTGATCGGCGTGTACACCCTGGGCTTCGTGCTGCCCTTCCTGGCGGTGGGGCTCTTCACCGGCACGGTGCTGGACTTCTTCAAGGCCCACCAGAACGTGGTGCGCTACACGGTGAAGCTCGGCGCGGTGCTGCTGATCGTCATGGGCATCCTGACCCTCACCGGCGCCACCGGCACCATCTCGGCGGACCTGGCCGCCGTCTCCGGCACCACCCAGGAGGAGCCCGCCGCGGAGCAGGAGGATACCACCGGCGCCCAGGAGGAGAGCGGGGAGATCCCGGTGGTCCCCGCGCCGGACTTCACCCTGACGGACCAGTACGGCGAGACCCACACCCTGTCGGACTACCAGGGGCAGACGGTGTTTCTGAACTTCTGGGCCACCTGGTGCGGCCCCTGCAAGATGGAGATGCCGGACATCCAGGCCCTGTACGAGGCGTGGGACGAGAACGCCGGCGACCTGGTGGTGCTGGGCGTGGCCGGGCCCGGCATCGGCCAGGAGGGCAGCGCGGAGGACATCGCCGCCTTCCTGGAGGAAAACGGCTACACCTATCCCGTGGTGATGGACGACACCGGGGCGCTGTTCTACCAGTACGGCATCAGCGCCTATCCCACCACCTTCATGATCGACACGGAGGGCAACGTCTTCGGCTACGTCCAGGGCGCCGTCAGCCGGGAGGTCATGGACGACATCGTCCAGCAGACCATGACCGGGCAGCGGCGGTGAGGCCGCGCCCCGGCACAGCACATCTCAACGCGCCCCGCCTGGCAGTCCTCTGCCGGACGGGGCGTTCCGGCGTCTGGGAGCATCTGGAAAGCCGTCCTTGTATTTCGTCAATTTTTCCAATATTTAATCGTTTGTTTATCATTTTTCACTTAATTACGAGAAGAATCTTGACAGAAACTGCCGTCAGCGCTATCATCGGAGCATAGCCCGTCCGGCCGGACGGGTCCCTTTCGGAACGGTCACAGGAAAAGGAGGACTCTCCATGGAAAACCAGATCCAACGGATCGGTGTGCTGACCAGCGGCGGCGACGCCCCCGGCATGAACGCCGCCGTCCGGGCCGTGGTGCGGACGGCACTGGACTGCCGGGTGGAGTGCGTGGGCATCCGCCGGGGCTGGAACGGCCTGATCAACAGCGACTTCGTCCCGCTGGACACCACCAGCGTCAGCCATATCATCGACAAGGGCGGCACCATCCTCTACACCGCCCGCAGCGAGGAATTCATGACCGAGGCGGGCCGGGACAAGGCCCTGGCCACCTGCCGCCTGCTGGGGCTGGACGGCATCGTGGCCATCGGCGGGGACGGCACCTTCCGGGGCGCCCTGGCCCTGTCCCGCCAGGCGGCGGACCGGGGATACCGGCTGCAGGTGGTGGGCATCCCCGCCACCATCGACAACGACATCGGCTGCTCCCACTACACCATCGGATTCGACACCGCCTGCAACACCGCCGTGGAGTGCATCGATAAGCTGCGGGACACCATGCAGTCCCACGAGCGGTGCTCCGTGGTGGAGGTGATGGGCCGCCACGCCGGCCATCTGGCCCTGTATGTGGGCCTGGGCGTGGGCGCCACCGCCGTGCTGATCCCCGAGCGGGAGGTGGACTTCCAGCGGGACATCGTGGAGAAGATCCGCCAGGCCCGGCTGGCCGGCACCACCCACTACATGGTGGTGGTGGCGGAGGGCGCCGGCAGTGCCGCTGACATCGGCCGGCGCATCCACGAGGAGCTGGGGCTGGATCCCCGGGTGACGGTGCTGGGCCACATCCAGCGGGGCGGCTCCCCCTCCGCCCGGGACCGGGAGACCGCCAGCCGCATGGGCTACGAGGCGGTGATGGCCCTGGTCTCCGGCAAGGGCAACCGGGTCATCGGCACCCAGGATGGCCGCATCGTGGACCTGGACATGGAGGAGGCCCTGCAGATGAAGAAGCCCTTCCCCATGGACCGGTACCAGATTCTGGAGGCTCTGACCCTCAGCGGCAGCCACCGGCTGTAAGAGTCCCCGTCCGCAGATAAGCGGAGGCCCCCGGCAAATGC
>DWYU01000127.1 GCA_019118505.1 Candidatus Oscillibacter excrementavium | reverse complement strand
AACTGGGACAGCTACCTGGGCCACACCGGCCACAACTACTTCCTCTATGAGGAGGACGGGGTGATCTCCATCCTGCCCTGGGACTACAACCTGGCCTTCGGCACCTACGCCTTGGGCATGACCGATCCCATCCGGGACCCCGACGTGCTGATCAACTGGCCCATCAACACCCCCGCCCGGGGGGAGACCATGCTGAAACGCCCCCTCTATCACAATCTGATGAAAAACAACGACTATTTTGCTCGGTATCACGCCTATTTCGACCATCTGCTCACGGAGTATTTCGAGAGCGGCCGGTATGAGGCGGTCATCCGGCAGACCCAGGCCACGATCGCCCCCTATGTCCAGGCCGACCCCACCGCCTTCTGCTCCTATGAGGACCACCTGCTGGCGGTGGACACCCTGCTGGAGGTGTGCCGCCTGCGCTCCGAGAGCATTCGGGGACAGTTGGAAGGAGACTATCCCGCCACCCTGGCCCAGTGGGCGGAACGCCCGGTGTTCGGGGTGGACGCTTCCCATGTGGACCTGCGGGCCCTGGGGGATTTCGATGACCTGGAGGCGGCAAGGGAGCGGCAGGATGAGGCCGCGGCGGTGGTGGAGTGACGCAGGGAAAGAACATGGAATGAGTTTCAGAACAGATCCACGCCAATTTGGTGCTTGATAAACGAAAAAATCAGGCCGCCGGTTCCGAAAGGAACCGGCGGCCTGATTGCAATTTCACCGTTGTCACATTTCCGCCAGATAATACCGCAGGTTCTTCGCCGTTCCTTGCTTTTCCAGCAGGCCGTCCCGGGTCATCTCCCGCAACAGCAGGATCGCCGTGGCCTGGGAGACGCCCAGCGCCGCCTCCACGTCCTTCCGGACGACCCAGCCGTTCTCTCTGCACAGCCCGATGACCTTCTGCACCCGGGCCTCTCTCTTGCCCAAACTGGTGGCTGGCCGGGCAGGCGGGGTATTTTCTGCTTCGCGGCTGAAATTCAGGTTTGGCAGGGTGATCTTGAAGGCATGGTCGGTGGCCTCGATAGCCGGCTGCACCGCCGCGCCGGCATAGCACTCGTGGATGCGGAGAATGCCGGTTCCGTAGGCCTCGATCAGCCGCAGGCGGTAGAAGATGTTGGCCAAGTCAGGGTTACGCAGCACTGATACGCCCAGGCGGATGTCCTCCAGCCCGATGCCCCTGGCCAGGCCGCCGATGGTAACGAACTCGATCCGATCCTCAAAGATACTGATGAGGGTGGGGCCGCTGAAAGCGTAGTCCCGATGGACCAGGGCGTTGAGCAGCGCCTCCCGCACGGCCTCGGGCGGGTAGTCCCGGATGTCCACCCGGTCCAGACCGGAGAACTCCGCCCGGGTGCGGTTGAACCGGTCGATATAGTCGTAGGCGTCCTCCAGTTGCTGGAGCAGAGAGCCGGTCAGCTCCTGCCGGTCCTTGAAGACCGACTTTTTGCTGCCCTCGAAGACCGCCAGCTTGACGGTGTGGTTGCACTGGTCTGAGAGCAGGAATGCCAGGTTGGTGTATGTACCGTCCGGACCGATCAGATGGAGCGTGCGCATCTGAGACGGGCCGAAGGCCACGTTCCGGCTCCGGAAAAACGCCGAGGCCTGCTCAAAGGTGAGTCGCTGCTCCAGGGAGCGGGCGGCCTCGTAGCTGTCGCCGCTGGTCTCCTTGATCATGTCCAGAATTGCCGCTTCGCTGGCGGGGACGGTGGAGGCCCCCTGCCGGACAAAGACGCCCTCCGGGCGGATTCCCTTGCTGTGGAGGTAGTAAGGCCGGGCCGTTCCCCGCTGGACCCGGACGCAGATCACCGGCTTTCCCTCCACGGTCTCACAACGGCAGTCCAGAAACATTGTCAGGTCCGGGCGCACGGCGTCCCGGATGGCGTTGGTGACCCGGAGCATGGTGCCGTCCGCATCCTCCACGCCGCGCACTGTGCCGTCGTCCTCAACGCCCACATAGATGGTGCCGCCGTCGCAGTTGGCGAAGGCGATGGCGGTATTCTTGATGTCGTCCACATACTCCCGCTTCAGCTCGGTCGTTTTGTTTTCCGTGAACATGGCGAACCTCCCGCAAGCAATCTAATAATCTGATAATTATTATATTAGATTTCCGCGGGATTGCAAGGGGATTTTGTCTCCATGGAGCTATTTTATTGGACCATGCCGCTCAGGCTGTGAACGCAAAAGTCCTCGTACAGCGTATCTGGTTTTCTGATTTGCGTTCAGCGTAGACCTAATGTCGAGCCGCGGTTTTCCGCGCCGCCGAAGGTTTGCGCTGAACGTATTTTTGCGCCCGGCTGAAATTTTCCAAAAAAGTTTTCTAAGGGGGCAAAAACAGGGAGCCTTTTCTCCATTTATTATGAAAGGGCAATCACGGGCGCCTCCGCCGGCAGGAGTTTTGAAAAATTTTTGCCGGGAGGGGGTGAAAATACTCCCTTCATTTCTACATGCTTAATGAAGGGGCTTTTCAGGAGGCTTCCCGCCCCGAGCCCTTATCCTGTTATGAGAGAAGGTCTTTCCCATGAAATCACACGATCCGATCCGCAGCGAACGGCGCCTGTTGGAGGCTCTCCGAGCCGCGGAGACGGCGACGCTCGCCCTGCGGGACTATGCCGCCACCGTCCTGCCGCCGGGACCGCCCGCAGCGGGAGGCCCGTCCATCGGCGAGGAGGCGCCTGCCAGGGTGGAGCTGCTGGAGGGCGGCTGGCTGGCCGTCACCCTGGAGGCCGTCCTGCCCCGCCGGGGCGACAGCGACCGCAGCCGCTTCCTGGCCCACTCCCTGCGCGCAGCCATCCGCCGGGCGTTCCCGGACCGGCTGCCGCCCAAGTTCCACATCTGCGTCCTGGCCTATGAACATATCTACGGCCCGGGCCGCCGCTTTTTGGACCACGACAACCTGGAGCTGAAGCACTGCCAGGATGTGCTGGAGGCGGCGTTCCTCACCAACGATACCTCCGCCCTCTGCTCCGCCTTCCAGTGCAGCCACCGGGGCGAACGGAACGCCACCCGCATCTGGGTCCTGCCCGCCGAGGCGTTCCCCAAGTGGCTGGAGAGCCATCGGGAGTCCTGGGCCGGACCACCGGAAACCTGAAACAATAGCGGAAAAATGATCCGAAAAAACATACCGATTTCTGATTTTTCGCGCCTGCAGATTTTCGGTGCCGCTTTTTGGCCGGAAAGCCAGTATCCCCAAGGGGGCCGGCCGCGGACTTCCAACGCCGTTGGGATCTCTATGGTTTTGAGGCAGTGCGGCAGCGGCAGTCTGTTGGACAGGGCCTGTGCTGGACAGATCCCGTGGGGATAGGCGGCAGTCTGGATAGAAAGTTCGGCGTGAAAAGAGCTGCGGGCTGCGGAGATCGCAGTGCTTAAGATATGAGGATGATACAAGATGAAATGGAATACAGAATATTTTGGATTCCGTCTGCTGGTGTTCGTGGGGTTCTGCGGCGAGGTGCCGGTGGCGCTGCTGCGGAAGACGGGCGGCTGCTATGACTATCGCCGGCGGGTGGTAACGGAGCTGGTGCGGACGGGATATCTGAAGGAGCGGAAGTTCCGGGGAGAGCGCCGCCGTGTGGTCCGCTCCCTGTCTCTGACCAGCAGGGGGCTGAACCAGATCCAACACCTCTCTCCCGGCCGGGCGGAACAGATCCGGGCACGCCTGCTGGCTCCGGCCGACGGCCAGGGGGACTGGAGACGGACCCAGCGGCTCCACCGGAACGCCGCCTGCCTGCTGCTGGCCCACCAGCTGGGGGCACGATGGGTCCCGGGCAGGCGCAGGGACGACGCCAGGCGGAAGGAGCTGGTCTATTACAGCGCCTATGAGCTGAACAAGGTCTGCGGCAAGGACAACAAGTCCGCCCGGGTGTCCGGGGTGCTGCTGACGCCTGGCGAGCGCTATTACGCCCTCTATTACCTGGGCCGCCGGAATATGCGGTGGAACCCCGAGACGGAACTGCTGTTCCGGGATCAGTTCGAGCAGTCGGAGGCCGGGGCCGGCTTTTCCTACAGCGGCAGCATCCTGCTGGGGGAAGCGTGGGAGCAGGCCGCCGACCTGGTGCCCCATGCACTGAATCCGCGCAGCCGCCTGATCCGCTTTGCCCGGGAGGACTTCTTCTACTACATCGCCTTTGACGAGAACGGACGCCGGCTGCTCCGAGCGATCCTGGACGAGCACTGCCTCTACCAGCTCCAGCAGTACCTGCTGCGGGAGGCGCACTGCCCGGTCACCAACGAGCCTGTGTACTTGTTCCCCCTGGAGCTGCTGGCGGGATTCTATCAGCTACCGGGGGAGCGGCAATACCACGTCCGGCCGGGTCTGGGCTGGTTCTTCGATTTCCAGATGCCCGCCATAGAGCGGCTGTGCAACACCGGGGCGGAGTTGGTCTCCCTGCCCGGCAGCCTGCTGGCCGGTCTGGACCGGAAGGAGGGGGAGCGGAATGGATCGTGAGAAGATCATCACCGCCGCCGAGCTGATGGATATGCAGTTCCTGCCCCGTTCCACGGTGGTGGACGGGATGCTCCCCGCCGGGTGCTACATTCTGGCGGGAGCCCCCAAGGTGGGCAAGTCCTTCCTCATGGCCCAGCTGTGCTGGTGTGTGGCTACAGGGACCCCCTTCCTGGGACAGCCCACCCACCGCTCCCAGGTGCTGTATCTGTCTCTGGAGGACACGGGGGAGCGCGTCCAGGGCAGGCTGATCCGGATGTTCGGCGTGGAGCACCCAGTGGGACGCCTCCATCTGAAATTTGAAACCGACCTGCGTGGGAGAGACCTGCTGGCGATGCTGGAGGGCTTCTTCATGGATCACCCAAGTGTCCGCCTCGTTGTCATAGACACCTTCCAGCGGGTGCGGGAGGGCGGCGGCGCTCAGTACAGCTACCAGAGCGACTATGAGGAGATCCGTCCCTTCAAGGAATTTACCGACATCCACGACGTGGCGCTAATCCTGGTCCACCACACCCGGAAGAACACGGAGAGCGAGAACTCCTTTGACCGGATCAGCGGCACAAACGGCCTGCTGGGGGCGGCGGACGGGGCCTTCCTGCTGTACCGGGAAAAGGGCCGTGTGATTCTGGACCAGACCGGGAAGGATCTGCCGGGACAGCGGATGATCCTGGACTTTGACCCGCAGCGCTGCCTGTGGACGGTGGTGAGCCGGGAGGCGGAGATCGCGGAGCCGCCTGAGCCGCTGCTGGATCTTATCGACCAGGTGATCGGCGGGGGGTGGCAGGGGACAGCCACGGAGCTGCTGGAGCGGCTGCGCCGGCTGGACCCGGAGCTCCCTTACCGGGCCAACACGCTGACCCGGAAGCTCAACGCCCTCACCCGCCGGCTCAAGGAGGAGAAGGGCATCGAATACTGGAAGTCCCGGAGACCGGAGAGCCGGCAGCTCACCTTCCTGCGCACGGAGGACGAGGAGGAAGATGAGGAGCATGACGGTGATGACGATGATGACGATTCCGCCCCCGCGGAGGAAATACCGTCATTACCGTCATTGGGATCAGAGAGCGGCGGTGATGGGGATGGCTGAGATGGTTCCAGTCTGGGAGAAGGCCAACCTGACCCTGGAGGAGGCCGCGGCCTACTTCGGCATCGGCATCAACAAGCTCCGGGATCTGACCAACGAGGAAAGCTGTCCCTTCGTGCTCTGGAATGGAAGTAAACGGCTGATCAAACGAAAAGCGCTGGAGAAATATTTGGAGACTGCCTATTCCATATAGGTGGTAAATTCCAAGGCTGTATGGTAAAATAAGATACAGCCTATCGAGCGCTTTTCGAGAAAGGAGGATCAAAACTTGTCCGAAAAGCGCCGGGATCAGAGAGGCCGTATTCTGAAAACAGGCGAGAGCCACCGGAAAGACGGTCTCTATATGTTTCGCTATACCGACACCCGAAAGCAGCGCAGATACATCTATGCCAGGTCACTGGAGGAGCTGCGCCGGAAGGAGGCCGAGATCCAGAGGGACCTGGCGGACGGGATCGACTATGCCGCCGGGGAGATGACAGTACTCGAACTTGTCACCCGGTATATGGATCTGAAGCGCACCCTGAAGGAAAACTCCTATCGCGCCTATGATACGGTCATCAACCGTATGCGGAAGGACCCCTTCAGCCAAAAGCAGATCCGGCAGATCAAGCCCTCCGACGCCAAGGCCTGGTTCGTCTCCCTCCACGACCGGGGGTACAAACAGAGCACCATCAGCACGGTGCAGTGCGTGGTCCGCCCCGCTTTTGAGATGGCTGTGGATGATGACATGATCCGCAAGAACCCGTTCAAATTCAAGCTCTCAGACGTGATCCCCAAGGACGCCTTCGTGCGGACGGCCCTCACCCGGGAGCAGCAGAACCTGTATCTCCACTTTTTCCAGGAGTACGGCGGCGGGAACTATTACGACGACATCGTGATCCTGCTGGGCACCGGGCTGCGGGTCAGCGAGCTGTACGGCCTCACCAAGGCGGATCTGGATTTTACCCGCCGCTGCCTCTATGTGAGGCGCCAGCTGTGCCGGACAGCCAACCGGCCCTATTTCATCACCAGCCCCAAAACCAAGAGCGGGATCCGCACCATCCCCATGACGGACATGGTCTACATGGCCCTTAAGCGGGTGCTGAAGGATCGGACGCCGCCCAAGACAGAGATGGTGGTGGACGGGTGTAGCGGCTTCCTGTTCCTGGATAAGGACGGTAGGCCAAAGGTGGCCATGCATCTGGAGAACTACATGCGTCTTCTCCAGCGGAAACACCGGTGGGCCCTGGGGGAGGACTTCCCTGTGGTCACGCCCCATGTGCTGCGGCATACTTTCTGTACGAATCTACAGCGGGCGGGCATCGACATCAAGAGTTTGCAGTACCTCATGGGGCACTCCAGCGCCAGCGTCACCCTGGATGTCTATACCCACACGGACTATAACTCCGTCAAGCACGCTTTCGAGCAGATCGCAGCCAACCTATGACAGGATTAAAATCAGGCATTTTCCATACACCGTTTCGTACACCATTTGCGTCAAGACTTATCCATATCTGTGTAGATTTACAGGAGATCCGAACATCGGATGCTCACCCCCAAATTCCGCAAGAGCCCTGCGGCAGAAAGGATACGGAGGCTTTTGCACACTTGCGTGGGCAGCCTCAAAATCCCCAGGAAGGGCGGGCGGCATGTACTAAGCCCAAAACGAACGCAAGCCCCGCAGCTTTTCAGCTGCGGGGCTTTTCCCATGAAAAAACGGACCGCACAAACGCCGCGATCCCACAGGAGCCGGCCGCCCGGCAGGACAGACGCCCCATATCCTCGCCCCGGGGCGTCATACCCGGGGGGCCGTGCCGGTTTTCTCCGCCGGCTCCTCCACAAGGGCGTGAAAGGTCCCCAGCATGGATTCCAGCGTGACGCCCTCCATGGCCCGCCGCACCGCCTCTTCAATAGCCTGATAGGGCGGCTCCAGCACACGGCGGATGTTCTGCGCCACAGGGCAGGCCCTCCCCTGGCAGGCGTGGATCCCGATGAGGGAGTCCAGCCCCTCCGGCTCCAGGGCGTGATAGATGTCATACAGGGTGATCTCCGCCGGGAGACGGCTCAGCTCGGCTCCGCCGGTTCCCCGGGCCACGGTGAGGATCCCCGCCTTCTTCAGGGCACTGAGGGTATTCCGGATCACCACGGGATTGCACCCCGTGCTCTGGGACAGCAGGGTGCTGGTCACCTTGACCCGCCCCCTGGCCTCGTGAATAAAAATCAGGCAGTGGACTGCCACCGAGCACTTCATACTGATCTGCATCATGCGCCTCTTTCTCTGCACCATACGCGACGTCTCATGTAAATCTTGGCTTTACATCAAGGCCGTGCTACACTGCTTCTTGGATGTAAGGTTTCCCTTTACATCAGATCATTTTACCTGCTTTTCCGGGAAGATGCAAGGGGAACCTGCTCCACTTGACCTGGATCAAAAAGGAAGAAGGTATGGTTTTATGAAGGGATATGAGATCTGTTTCAGCCCCACCGGAGGCACCCGGAAAGCGGCGGACCTGCTGGCGGAGCCCCTCTTTTCAGAGACGGTGCCGGTGGATCTGACCGACAGCCGGGCGGATTTTTCCACAGTCGTCCTGCGCGCGGAGGATGTGGCCGTGATCGCGGTGCCCTCTTACGGCGGCAGAGTGCCGGCCACGGCAGTCCAGCGGCTCTCCGCTGTCCGGGGGAACGGCGCCCGGGCGGTCCTGGTCTGCGTCTATGGCAACCGGGCCTATGAGGACACGCTGGCAGAGCTGCAGGACACGGCAAAGCAGGCCGGCTTCCGCGTCGTCGCAGCAGTCGCCGCCATTGCGGAGCACTCCATTGTCCGGCAGATCGCGGCGGGCTGCCCGGACGACGGGGACCAGCGGCAGCTGGCGGACTTTGCCAAGTCCATTCAGGCCAAGCTGGAGAAGGAGGATGACAGCGAGCCCGCCATCCCCGGCAACCGCCCCTACAAGAAGGGCGGCGGCTCCGGCATGGTGCCGGAGCCCACGAAGGACTGCGTCAAGTGCGGCCTCTGCGCGGAAAAGTGCCCGGTGCAGGCCATTGATCCCAAGGATCCCCGAAAGGTGGACAAAAATGCCTGCATCTCCTGTATGCGGTGTGTCGCCGTCTGTCCCCACGGCGCCCGGAAGGTGAACGGGGTCCTGCTGGCCGCCGTCCGCGCCATGCTGAAGAAAGCGTGCTCCGGCCGGAAGGAGCCGGAGCTGTACCTCTGACGCCTCTTCCCGTGCTCCGTTTATCTCTCTTCCGCCCTTGCAGTTTGACGCCGGATCCGGTATGATGGAAGCATGTCACCCCACATTTCTGTCAGCCTGAAGAGGAGGCGCCCTATGTCCAAATGGATCCTGATGCCCGATTCTTTCAAGGGGACCATGTCCTCCATGGAGATCTGCCAAGCCATGCGGCGCGCACTGCTGCGGCATGTCCCGGACGCGGAGATCATCGCCATCCCCGTGGCGGACGGCGGCGAAGGGAGCGTGGAGGCGTTTCTCACCGCCATGGGCGGCCGCCGGGTGGAGGTCCCCTGCACCGGACCTGATTTCCGCCCGGTCACCGGTTTTTACGGTCTGTTGCCGGACGGCCGCACCGCGGTGATCGAAATGGCCGCCGCCGCGGGCCTCCCCCTGATGGAGGGGCATCTCTGCGCCGAGGGAGCCACCACCTACGGTGTCGGGGAACTGATTCTGGCCGCCGCCCAAAACGGCGCCAGGCGGATCATTCTGGGCCTGGGGGGCAGCGCCACCAACGACGGCGGCTGCGGCTGCGCGGCCGCCTTGGGCGTGCGGTTTCTGGACGGCTCCGGCGGGGAATACGTCCCGGTGGGCGGCACCCTGGACCGGCTGGACCGCATCGATCTGTCCCGCCGCTCCCCCCTGCTGGAGAATGTGGAGCTGGTGGCCATGTGCGACGTGGACAATCCCCTCTGCGGCCCCCAGGGTGCCAGCGCGGTGTTCGGCCCCCAGAAGGGGGCGGATGCCGCCTCCGTGGCCCGGCTGGACCGGAACCTGCGCCATCTGGCGGAGGTGATTCATCGGGATCTGGGCCAGGACGTTCTGGACCTCCCCGGCGCCGGTGCCGCCGGCGGCATGGGCGGCGGCACGGTGGCCCTTCTGGGCGGCCGGCTCCAGATGGGCATTGAGACCGTGCTGGACACGGTGGGGTTCGACAAGCTGCTCCCCGGCACCGCCGCCGTCCTGACAGGAGAGGGCCGCATCGACGGTCAGAGCCTCCGGGGCAAGGTGGTCATCGGCATCGCCCGCCGGGCCAAGGCTGCCGGTGTTCCGGTCATCGCGGTGGTGGGGGACGTGGCGCCGGGGGCGGAGG
>DWYU01000126.1 GCA_019118505.1 Candidatus Oscillibacter excrementavium | reverse complement strand
CCTCCGGCGGAAAATATTCAAAGCAGGCGTCCAGCAGGTCGCCGGTGCCGTGGCCGTGGACGGCGGACACCGGGATGGGGTCCCCCAGTCCCAGGTTGTAGAACTCATAGAAATCCGGGTCCGGCGCGCCGGTGGAGTCCATCTTGTTCACCGCCAGCACGATGGGCTTTCCGCTGCGCAGCAGCATATTGGCCACCTCCTGGTCGGAGGCGGTGAGCCCCGTGCGGACATCCGTCAAAAAGACGATGACCGTGGCGTTGTCGATGGCGATCTGGGCCTGCTGGCGCATGAAGGACAGGATCTGGTCGTCGGTCCGGGGCTCGATGCCGCCGGTGTCCACCAGGATGAAGGACCGGCCGTTCCAGTCCGTCTCCCCATAGATGCGGTCCCGGGTGACGCCCGGGGTATCCTCCACGATGGAGAGGCGCTTTCCGATGAGCTTGTTGAACAGCATGGACTTGCCCACGTTGGGCCGGCCCACAATGGCGACGATGGGTTTCACCGGCGTCACTTCCCTTCTCTTTACAAATGTACATACTTGGTCATATTATACCCGTCCGACGGCAGAAGCGCAAGGCATTGCCGCCAGGTTCCCCGGAAAAAGGAAAAATCTTAACGGCGGGCAAAAAGAAAGGAGGGAAGATGCGCTCTTCCCTCCCTTTGCATACGGGACGTTTTTATTTCGCCACCACGGACTTGACAACCTTGACCTCGCGGCCGTTGTAAGTACCGCACTCCTGGCACATTCTGTGAGGCAGGTGCAGCGCACCGCATTTCGGGCATTTGACGAGGCCGGGAGCCGCCAGCTTCCAGTGGGAGCTGCGGCGCTTGTCGCGTCTAGCTTTGGATACTTTTCCCTTAGGTACTGCCATTGTGACACCTCCTTGATCTTTCAAGGGCAGCGGAGTCGCCCCCGGCCCTGATTCATTCGTTCTCTCTGTTCTCTAAAAGCCTTGCCAGGACCGCCAGGCGGGGGTCCGCCTCTTTCCCGCAGGAGCAGGGACCGAGGTTCAGGTCGGCGCCGCACCGGGGGCACAGTCCTTTGCAGTCTTCCGAACACAATGTCTTGGTGTCCATTCCAAGGATGAACGCCGTGCGGGCCAAATCCCCCGCATCCACTTCCCCATCCTCCAGCAGGACGATCTCGTCGTTGTCCTCGCTCTGGAGCTCCTCCGCCAGCAGGCAGCGGAAGGTGACCGTCTTGTCCTGGAGAAATTCCTTGCCGCACCGGTCGCAGACCGCGTCCAGCGTGGTCCGGGCCGTCAGCTCCAGCTCCAGCAGGTCCGCGGTGTTGGTCACCGCGCCCTCCACCTCCACGGGGCGGCTGATGGGGCGCCGTCCGGCAAACTCCACGTCGGACAGATCCAGGGAAAACTGGAAATCCAGCCGTTTGCCGGGGGTGTGCAGAATGGGTTTTACATCAATGCGCATAGGCTACCTCGTAATGACACGAATAGTATTATAAGGGATGGACACCCGGTTGTCAAACAATTTTTTCATGTTTTTGTCCATCTGAGGCAATTTTTTTTGGCCGGGTCCCATTGGCCCCGTCTCTCAGCTGTCCCGCTCCTCCCGGCGCCTCTCCCAGCCGGTGAGGTCGATGCCCAGGATCACGTTGCGGAAGCCCTCCTGCAGGCGGGCGTAGGTGGTGATCTGATATGGGTCCTTGGGCCAGCGAGCGTTCCAGAGGTCCCGCAGCCGCTCCGCCAGCTCCTGGCACAGCGGCTCTTCCAGCCCCAGCAGCATGGGGGAGAGATACGTCACCAGCATCTGCTTCTCCCGGGCCTGGACCATCCCCCGGTTCCAGGGGCGCTGGCGCTTCCAGCCGGCGGCCAGCGCGTCCATGATCTGCTCCGCCAGGGCCTGGCGGCCGTCGGAGGCCTCCGCCGTCTCCCGGACGGCGTCCATGTACAGGGGGCCGAACCGCTCCGTGTACTCCCGGAAGGCGTCCCGGTACTCCCGCCGGGTGAAGCGCTGGCTGTAGTAGGGCGCCTCCTGGACGGCGGCGCAGAGCTCCTCGATCTTCATGTTCCGTCCCCTCCTCTGTCCGCATCCGCGTCCGCGTCGGTGTCCGTGTCCTCCGGCAGGGCGTCCTCCCGGGTCCAGGTGTCCGGGTCGTCCTTGTGGGCCTTGGCATACTGGTAGGCCTTCCACTCCCGCCAGAGCACCACCGCGCCCGCGGCGGCGAACACCACGCCGGCCGCCGCGTTCAATGCCACCTGCTCCGCGGTGCCGTCCCAGATGCCCCGCATCAGCCGGTAGGCCAGATACAGCAGATAGCCCCCCGCCAGGACCCGGAAGTAATTCACCCAGCCCCGCTGCTTGTTTCCGTTTTGCTGCGCCATAGAATCAGTTTCTCCTTGCTGCTCCAAAAAATTCTTCCACCGCTTTACAACCGCCTGGCAAACGGGTATGATGGAGGTACCAAAATACGCGTTACCGGAGGAAGTCATGCGGGAACTCACCATTGGAAAAAACGACGCCGGGCAGCGGCTGGACCGCTTTGTGGCCAAGAGCCTGCCCCTGCTGCCCCCCGCCCTGCTGCAGAAGTACATCCGCCTGAAGCGGATCAAGGTCAACGGGAAGGGCGCCAAGCGGGACACGCGGCTGCTTGCCGGCGATATTCTACAATTATATATCAACGACGAGTTCTTTGACAAGCCCTCCGAGGAAAACATCTTCCTCACCCTGTTCCGCCCCCAGCTGGACATCGTGTACGAGGACGAGAATCTGCTGCTGCTGAACAAGCGGCCCGGCCTGGTGGTCCACGCCGACGAGACGGAGAAGGTCAACACCCTCATCAACCATATCCAGGCCTACCTCTATCAGAAGAAGGAGTGGAACCCCAAGTGGGAGAACGCCTTCGCCCCCGCCCTGTGCAACCGCATCGACCGGAACACCGGCGGCATCGTCATCGCCGCCAAGAACGCCGAGACGCTGCGGATCATGAACGAGAAGATCAAGGCCCACGAGGTGGAGAAGTCCTATCTCTGCATCACCGTGGGCCGGCCCAAGCCGGCGGAGGGGAAGATCGAGGGCTTTTTATTAAAGGATGAGGCCAAAAAGCAGGTGGCGTTCTACCACCACCCCGTCCCCGGCGGCAAGACCGCCGTGACCCTCTACCGGACGCTGGAGACCCGGGGGCCCCTGTCCCTGGTGGAGTGCCGGCTCCTCACCGGCCGGACCCACCAGATCCGGGTGTCCATGGCGGAGATCGGCTGCCCTCTGCTGGGGGACGGCAAGTATGGTCGGGGCGACGTGAACCGCCGCTACGGCGAGACCCGCCAGGCCCTGTACTCCTACCAGCTCTCCTTCCCCTTCCCCACCGACGCGGGGGCGCTGAACTACCTGCGGGACAGGACGTTCACCGTGGCGGAGGTGCCCTTCCGGGACAAGTATTTCCCCGCGCCGGAGACCCGGGAAAAAAATCCTGTAAAATCGTGATGAAATCTTTGATTTTACTTGACATTTTCCACCTCTTCGGATATCATTTGTTATTGCTGAATTTCGACGAGAAAGGTTCCCCCTCAACAGAGAAAAGAGGCGTTTCATCAACATTTATTTTTATTTATGAAATGGGGGAGGATACATGTCCAAAGAGTTGATCCGTCTGCGGAACATCCGCATGGCGTTTGACGACGAAGTGGTTCTCAACGATCTCAATCTATATATCAACGACAAAGAATTCCTCACACTGCTTGGACCCAGCGGCTGCGGCAAGACCACGACGCTGCGTATCATCGGCGGCTTCACGACCCCTGTGTCGGGAGACGTCCTGTTCGACGGTGTGAGGATTAATGACGTTCCGCCCTATCGGCGGCAGATCAACACCGTGTTCCAGAAGTACGCCCTGTTCCCCCACATGAACGTGTTCGAGAACGTGGCCTTCGGCCTGCGCATCCCCAAGGTGGAGGAGCAGCGGGACGAGAACGGGAAAGTGGTCAGCCGCCGGAAGGTGAAGCTGTCGGAGCAGGAGATCCAGGACCGGGTCATGGAGATGCTGGAGACCGTCAGCCTCAAGGGCTTTGAAAACCGCAAGCCCGACGCCCTCTCCGGCGGCCAGCAGCAGCGGGTGGCCATCGCCCGGGCCCTGGTGAACCGGCCCAAGGTGCTGCTGCTGGACGAGCCCCTGGGCGCCCTGGACCTGAAGCTCCGCAAGGACATGCAGCTGGAGCTGAAGAAGATCCAGCAGCAGGTGGGCATCACCTTCATCTATGTGACCCACGACCAGGAGGAGGCCCTGACCATGTCCGACACCATCGTGGTGATGGACAAGGGCCGCATCCAGCAGATCGGCACGCCGGAGGACATCTACAACGAGCCCAAGAACGCCTTCGTGGCGGACTTTATCGGCGAGTCCAACATCATCGACGGCGTCATGGTCCGGGACAAGCTGGTGAAAATGTACGGCAAGGAGTTCCCCTGCCTGGACGGCGGCTTTGCCGAGAACGAGCCGGTGGACGTGGTCATCCGGCCCGAGGACATCGACATCGTTCCTGTGGACCAGGGCCAGCTGGTGGGCACCGTCACCTCCGTCACCTTCAAGGGGATGCAGTACGACATCATCGTGGACTTCCGGGGCTTCAAATGGCTGATCCAGACCACGGACCACTCCCCCGTGGGGGCCCGGATCGGCGTGAAGATCGACCCGGATGGGTTCCACATCATGAAGAAGAGCCAGTACTCCGGTATGTTCGGCGACTACAGCTCCTACAGCGACGAGTATGATGAGCTGTCCGACGTGGACGCTGTGGACGAGGACGAGGGCGCTGAGGAGGAGCGCCGGGAGGAAGGCTATGCGGAATAAGTGGCTTGCCGCCCCCTATGTGGGGTGGATGGCGCTGTTTGTGGTGGCGCCGCTGGTTCTGGTCGTGGTCTACGCCCTCACCACCCGGGACGGGTCCTTTACCCTGGACAACTTCTCCAACATGATGCAGTATGCCGCCGTGTTCGGCCGGTCCTTCCTGCTGGCGGGCATCGCCACGGTGCTGTGCATCCTGCTGGGCTATCCCATGGCCTATTTCCTCTCTCGGGAGCGGGGCCGGCTCCGGAGCATGGCCACGCTGCTGATCATGCTTCCCATGTGGATGAACTTCCTGCTGCGGACCTACTCCTGGGTGTTCCTGCTGGAGCGCAACGGCTTTTTCAACACGCTGCTCTCCACCATCGGCCTGCCCAAGCTGGACATCATCAACACCCAGGCCGCCGTGGTGCTGGGCATGGTGTACAACTTCCTGCCCTTCATGGTGCTGCCCATCTTCTCCGTCATCGTGAAGATCGACCACCGGATCATTGAGGCCGCCCAGGACCTGGGCGCCAACAGCGTGCAGGTGTTCCGCCGGGTGATCCTGCCGTTGTCCCTGCCGGGGGTCCTCTCTGGCGTGACCATGGTGTTCATCCCCTCGGTGTCCACCTTCGTCATCTCCCGCCTGCTGGGCGGCGGCATGAGCCTGCTGGTGGGCGACCTGATCGAGATGCAGTTCCTGGGCTCCGCCTACAACCCCCATCTGGGCTCCGCCATCTCCCTGGTGATGATGGTGATCGTGCTGATCTGCATGGGGGTCATGAACCGCTTCGGCGAGGGTGAAGAGGAGGCGGTGCTGCTGTGAAAAAGAACGGCATTCTCTCCCGGGCCTTTCTGGCCATCCTGTTTCTCTTTCTCTACGCCCCCATCTTTGTGCTGATCGCCTTTTCCTTCAACGACTCCAAGTCCAACGCCGTGTGGGGCGGCTTCACCTTTGACTGGTATGTGCAGCTGTTCCAGAACCGGACGGTGCTGGGGGCCCTGCAGACCACTTTGCTGGTGTCCGTCCTGGCGACGCTCATCGCCACGGTGGTGGGCACGGCGGCGGCCATCGGCTTCTCCAGCATGAAGCGCCGGCCCCGGAGCCTGTTCCTGACGGTGAACAACATCCCCCTGACCAACGCGGACATCATCACCGGCGTGTCCATGATGCTGCTGTTCGTGTTCGCCGGCCAGGCGCTGGCGGACTTCTCCGGCTGGCTCAACAACACCCAGCTGGCGGAGAACGCCAACCTCTGGTTCGACTTCAGCTTCAGCCTGGGCTTCGTCACGCTGCTGATCGCCCACATCACCTTTGACATCCCCTATGTCATCGTCTCCGTGTTGCCCAAGCTGCGGCAGCTGGACCCCAATCTGGCGGAGGCGGCCCTGGACCTGGGCGCCACCCGGCTCCAGGCCTTCTGGAAGGTGGTGCTGCCGGAGCTGGTGCCCGGCATCGTCAACGGGATGCTGATCGCCTTCACCATGAGCATTGACGACTTCGTCATCAGCTACTTCACCGCCGGCAGCCAGGCCTCCACCCTCTCCATGGTGGTGTACTCCATGGTGCGCCGCCGGGTGAGCCCGGAGATCAACGCCCTGTCCACCCTGATGTTTGTGGCGGTGCTGATCCTGCTGGTGGTCATCAACCTGCGGCAGGCCCGGCAGGAGGAGCGGCGGAAGCGCCAGGCCCTCCGGTCCTGATTTTCCCCTCTGGTTCACTTGGGCTGCGGCCCTGGTGATAGATTTTTCCAACCTGAAAGGAGAACGAGAAAGAAATTGAAAAAGACTCTGGCACTCATGTTGAGCCTGGCCATGGCGGCCAGCCTCATGACCGGATGCGTCAGCTCCCGCGACAACAACGGCGGAAACGGCACCGGCAGCAGCTCCGACGGCGCGCAGCAGACCTCCGGCGGAGAGGTGAATGTCTACAACTGGGGCGAGTATATCGACGAGTCCGTTCTGGAGGACTTCGAGGAGGCCACCGGCATCCACGTCAACTACCAGATGTACGACAGCAATGAGACCATGTACTCCATGATCGCGGGCGGCGGAACGGATTACGACGTGGTGATCCCCTCCGACTACATGATCGCCCGGATGATCGAGGAGGACATGCTGGAGCCTCTGAATTTTGACAATATCCCCAACTTCGCGGACATCGACCCGGAGCTGAAGAACCCCGAGTACGACCCGGAGAACCTGTACTCCGTGCCCTATATGTGGGGTCTGATGGGCGTCATCTACAACACCACCATGGTGGACGAGGCGGACCTGGGCAGCTGGGACCTGCTGTGGAACGAGAAGTACGCCGGGGACATCGTGATGATCGACAACTCCCGGGATGCCATCGGCATCGCCCTGAAGCGGCTGGGCTACTCCTACAACACCACTGATCCCGCCCAGATCACCGAGGCGGTGGACACCCTCATCGCCCAGAAGCCCATTCTCCAGGGCTATGTGATGGACGAGGTCTTCGGCAAGATGGAGGGCGCCAACGCCGCCATCGGCACCTACTACTACGGAGACTACCTGACCATGCTGGAGAACAACCCCGATCTGGGCTTCTACATCCCCGAGGAGGGCACCAACATCTATGTGGACGCCATGTGCATCCTGAAGTCCGCTCCCAATAAGGAAAACGCAGAGGCCTTTATCAACTACATGTGCTCCACCGAGGCGGGCCTGAAGAACTGCGAGGAGATCTGGTACTCCACGCCCCTGATGAGCGTGCGGGAGGAACTGGACCCGGAAGTCTCCTCCGATCCGCTGGCCTATCCCGACGAGACCATCATGGCCCAGTGCGAGAGCTACGCCGGCCTGCCCCAGAACATTCTGGACCTGTACGACAGCGAGTGGACCCGTCTGAAGTCCGCCAACTGATCCCAACCACACCGACCCACGGGGCCCGCCGGAGACTGCGGCGGGCCCCTCTGTTCAAACAAGGAGGAAACGATGATCGTCATTGGAACCAAATGCCAGCTGGAGGCCACCGTCACCGAGGAGCTGACCGCCGCTCACGCGGGCTCCGGCGCCCTGCCGGTGTTCGGCACCCCCTACATGTCCGCCCTGATGGAAAACGCCGCCATGACCGTGCTCCAGAGCTTTCTGGAGGAGGGCCAGGGCAGCGTGGGCACCCACCTGGACATCTCCCACGACGCCCCCACCCCGGTGGGCATGAAGGTGTGGGCCGAGGCGGAGATCACCGGCGTGTCAGAGAACGGCAAGATGGTGGACTTCGCGGTGAAGGCCTGGGATGAGGCCGGGCCCATCGGAAGCGGGACCCATACCCGGGCCATCATCAAGAATGAAAAGTTTCTGGCCAAGTGCAATGGCAAGCTGGAGAAGAAGTAAATCGCTTTTTTCGCAAAAACAAGGGAGGACCCGAACCGGGTCCTCCCTTTTCCTTCGCCTTGATTTCCCCATGGGCGGCAGAGTTCAGAACAGCGTCAGCTGGCTGGTCTCCGCCATCCCCGCAAAGGCGCCCAGGGCCTTCAGCTGCTCGATGTGGGTCTTGGACAGCTTGTTGCAGCACATGGCGAACTCCTCGATGGAGACGAACTGCTTCCCCTTCCGCTTCTCCACCGTGTCAATGGCCGCCGCCTCGCCCAGGCCGTGGACCGTGGTAAAGGGCGGCAGCAGGCCGTTCTCCGTCACCTTGAACTTGGTGGCGTCGGACTCGTAGATGTTGATGGTGTCGAAGTGGAAGCCCCGCAGGTAAAACTCGTAGCACACCTCCAGGGTGGTCAGCAGGTTCTGCTCCACCGCCGTGGCGTCCTTGTTGTTCTCGATCTCCCGGATCTTCCGCTTCACCGCGTCCTTGCCGGCGCAGCAGAACTCCGCGTCAAACGCCTTGGCCCGGACGGAGAAGAAGGTGGCGTAGAAGGCCAGGGGCTCGTGGACCTTGTACCAGGCGATGCGGAAGGCCATCATCACGTAGGCCACCGCGTGGGCCTTGGGGAACAGGTACCCGATCTTGGCCAGGGAGTCGATGTACCACTCGGGCACGTCGTGGTCCCGCATGGCCTCCACCCAGCCCTCGTCAAAGCCGCCCTTCTTCACCTTGCCCTTTCGGACCTTCTCCATGATCTTGAAGCTCATCTTGGGGTCCAGGCCCTTGGAGATCAGGTACAGCATGATGTCGTCACGGCAGCCCACCGTCTCCAGAACGGAGGCGGTGCCGCTGACGATCAGGTCCCGGGCGTTGCCCAGCCACACGTCCGTGCCGTGGGAGAAGCCGGAGAGCCGCACCAGGGTGTTGAAGTCCTTGGGCTGGGTGTCCACCAGCATCTGCCGGGTGAACCGGGTGTTGAACTCCGGGATGGCCACGGCGCCGGTGGGGCCCAGGATCTCGTCGTTCTCATACCCCAGCACCTTGCTGGAGGTGAAGATGGACATGGTGTCCGGGTCGTCCAGAGGGATGTCGTGGGGGTCCACGCCGGTCAGGTCCTGCATCATGCGGACCATGGTGGGATCATCGTGTCCCAGCATGTCCAGCTTTAAGAGGTTGGCCTCCATGGAGTGATATTCAAAGTGGGTGGTGACGGTGTCGGAGTCGTCGGCGTCCGCCGGGTGCTGGACCGGGCAGAAGTCCTCCATGTCCATGTCATCCGGGACCACCACCAGGCCGCCCGGGTGCTGGCCGGTGGTGCGGCGGGTGCCCACACAGCCCAGGGTCAGGCGGTTCTCCTCCGCCCGGCCCACGGTCATGCCGTTCTCCTCCAGGTACTTCTTCACGAAGCCGTAGGCGGTCTTTTCCGCCAGGGTGCCGATGGTGCCCGCCCGGAACACCTGGGTCTCGCCGAACATCTCGATGGCGTGGCGGTGAGCCCGGGCCTGGTATTCGCCGGAGAAGTTCAGGTCGATGTCCGGCACCTTGCCGCCGCCGAAGCCCAGGAAGGTCTCAAAGGGGATGTCGAAGCCGTCCTTGATGTATTTTGTGCCGCACACCGGGCAGACCTTGTCCGGCATATCCGCGCCGCAGCCGTAGGAGCCGTCCTGGATGAACTCCGTGTTCTTGCAGTTGGGGCAGCGGTAGTGGGGCGGGAGGCTGTTCACCTCTGTGATGCCGGACATGTAGGCCACCAGGGACGAGCCCACGGAGCCCCGGGAGCCCACCAGATAGCCGTTCTCCAGAGACCGCTGGACCAGCTTCTGAGCGGACATATACACCACGTCGTACTTGCCCAGGATGCCGCCCAGCTCCACGTTCAGCCGGTCCACGATCAGCTTGGGCGGGTCCTCGCCGTACAGGGCGTGGACCTTGTTCCACACCAGGGAGTTCAGCTCCTCCTCGGAGTTCTCCAGCCGGGGCGGGAACAGGTCCTCCGGCAGCAGGGGGAAGGTCTCCACCTGGTCCGCGATGGCCTGGGTGTTGGTGACCACCACCTCATAGGCCTTCTCCTTCCCCAGGTAGGCAAACTCCCGGAGCATCTCGTCGGTGGTCTTGAAGTAGATGGGCAGCGGCGCGTTGGCGTCCGGGAACTTCTTGCTGGCCAGCAGGATGTGGCGGTAGGTCTCGTCCTCCGGCTCCCGGAAGTGGACGTCGCCGGTGGCGCAGACGGGCTTGCCCAGCTCCTCTCCCAGCCGGACGATGGTGCGGTTGAACTCCCGCAGTTCCTCCTCCGACTGGACGTCGCCGTTGCGCAGCATGAAGGCGTTGTTGCACAGGGGCTGGATCTCCAGGTAGTCGTAGAAGGAGGCGATGCGCTTCAGCTCCTCCCAGTCCTTGTGGTCCGCCACGGCCCGGAACAGCTCGCCGGCCTCGCAGGCGGAGCCCACGATGATGCCCTCCCGGTGCTCCATCAGCAAACTCTTGGGGATGGTGGGCACCCGCTTGAAGTACTTCAGGTTGGAGGCGGAGATCATCTGGTACAGGTTTTTCAGCCCCACCTTGTTCCGGGCGATGAGGATGATGTGCTTGGGGAAGCGGTTGGTCTTGCTGCCCAGGGGCCGCAGCTTCTCCATCTCCTTGTTCACCGCCTGGAGAGTGTGGATGCCCCGCTCATGGAGCATCCTCCAGAAGGGGATCAGCATATAACCCACGGTGGCAGCGTCGTCGCTGGCCCGGTGGTGGTTGAAGTTGGGCAGCTCCAGCCGGTCCGCCACGATGTCCAGCTTGTACTTCCCCAGGTCCGGCAGCAGGTTCTGGGCCAGGATCAGAGAGTCCACATAGGTGGGCGAGAAGTCCAGCCCCACCTTGGCGCAGCCCGCCCGGATGAAGCTGATGTCGAACTCCGCGTTGTGGGCCGCCAGGGGACGGCCGTCCACGAACTTCAAAAATTCCGTCAGGGCCTCCTTCAGCTGGGGGGCGTCCTTCAGCATGTCATCGGTGATGCCGGTGAGGCCGATGATCTCCGGCGTCAGGTGCCGGTTGGGGTTGACAAAGGTCTGGAACCGGTCGGTGATCTCGCCGTTTTTCAGCACCACGGCGCCGATCTCCGTGATGGCCTCCCGGTCCACCTTCAGGCCCGTGGTCTCGATGTCGAAGCACACGAACTCCCCGTCCAGGGGGCAGTCCTGGTGGCCGTGGACCACCACCCGGTCATCGATGTTGTTGATGAAGTATCCCTCCACGCCGTAGAGGATCTTGATCTTGTCCCCGGCGGCGTGCCAGGCGTCCGGGAAGGACTGGGCCACGCCGTGGTCCGTGATGGCGATGGCGGGGTGGCCCCACCGGATGGCCTGCTGGACCACCTCCTTCGTGTCCGTCAGGGCGTCCATGTTGCTCATCTTGGTGTGGAGGTGCAGCTCCACCCGCTTCTCCGGCGCGGTATCTTGCCGCTCCGCATGCTCGGTGATCTGGATGTGATAGGGGTTCAGCTGGATGTCCTTGCCGTCCCAGGTAGGCTCCATCTTCCCCTGGACCAGCAGCCACATCCCCACTTTGATGGCGCTCTCCAGTCCCTGGGCCTCCTTTTCCGTCAGGTTCTTCTGGACGGTGACGGAGTTGGTGTAGTCCGTCATGTCGAAGCTCAGGCGCCACATGCCGGGCCGCCGGGTCTCCCGGCACTCGAAGGCGAACACCTTGCCCGCCACGGTGGCGTTTCCCATCTTCAGGTCCAGGATCTTCATAGGCACCGGCTGGACCCGGATGGGGCGGCCCATCAGGACTTTGCCGGGGGCAGCCTTCTCCCCCTTGCCGCCGGCAGGAGCCGCCGGCACGGGCGCAGAATGGCTCCCGCCGGGGGCGCCATGGGACGCCGGGGCCTTGCAGATGACCTCCACCGCCACCTTCTGGAAGCCGTAGACCCCCATCAGCAGGCGTTTCAGCTCCTCCAGCTCCGCCTCCCCCAGCTCCGCCCGGGTGGTGAGCCGCAGGGACAGGGACAGGCTGGCCTGGTCGATACAGGCGCCGTTCACCACCGCGCCAGCCAGACGAAGCCGCAGCTCCCCGGAGAGCTGCAGCTCGGTAAACATCTCAAAAAAGGGAATATCTCTGGACATGAAAACCTTCCTTCAATGCGGAACACTTTTTACAGCTTGAAGCGTTGCGCGCGGAGACGTTGTGTCCGGCAGAGGGATCCAAACCGTTGGTCACCGGCAAATCCCATACTTCACGCCGAACGCTCCACTCTTCACTCCAATTTTTCAATTTCCTCCATCAGCTTGTCCACAAGCTGCTCCTGGGGCACTTTGTAAAGGATTTCTCCTTTTCGGAAAAGCAGCCCCTCGCCCTTGCCGCCGGCGATGCCGATGTCCGCCGCCGCCGCCTCGCCGGGGCCGTTGACGGCGCAGCCCATGACGGCCACGGTGATGTTCTTCGTACAGTTCATCAGCCGCCGCTCCACCTCCTCCGCCATGGGGATCAGGTCGATGCGGGTGCGGCCGCAGGTGGGGCAGGCGATCAGGTTCACGCCCTCTTTCCGCAGCCCCGCGGCTTTCAGGATCTTCTTGGCGGCGTAGATCTCCTCCACCGGGTCGGCGGTCAGCGTCACCCGGATGGTGTCGCCGATGCCCAGGCACAGCAATCCCCCGATGCCCATGGCGGACTTGATGATGCCCATGGAGGGGGTGCCCGCCTCCGTCACACCCAGGTGGAGGGGGTAGTTCGTCCGCTCGCTGAGCAGCCGGTAGGCGGCCATGGTCAACGGCACGTCGGAGCACTTGACGGAGATGCAGATGTCGTCAAAGTCGAACTTGTTCAAAAGGGCCACATGGCCCATGGCGCTCTCCACCAGGGCCTCGGCAGTGACGCCGCCGTACTTGGCCCGGAGCTCCTTTTCCAGGGACCCGCCGTTGACGCCGATGCGGATGGGGATGTTCTTCTGGCGGCAGATGTCCGCCACCGCCTTCACCTTCTCCTCCCCGCCGATGTTGCCGGGGTTGATGCGGATGGCGTCGATGCCCCGCTCCGCGCACTCCAGGGCGTACTTGTAGTTGAAGTGGATGTCCGCGATCAGGGGGATGGAGATTTGCGCTTTGATCTGGTCCACCGCCTCCGCCGCCGCCTGGTCCGGAATGGCGATGCGGACGATCTCGCAGCCCGCCGCCTCCAGGGCGTGGATCTGGGCCACGGTGGCCGCCACGTCGTCGGTTTTCGTATTACACATGGACTGGATGGACACCGGGGCGCCCCCGCCCACGGCCACCGTCCCAACCATCAAACGCTTTGTCATGGTGTTTCCTCCCTCAAAAGGGCGTAGATGCAGCTGTCCAGCATCTCCCCGTTTTTGTACACGCTCCGCCGGAGGGTGCCCTCCAGCGAAAAGCCCGCCTTCTCCAGCACCCGGCGGGAGGCGGTATTCCGGGCATAGACCTCCGCATAGATCCGAACGATGTCCCAGGTCCCGAACCCCTCCCGGCACATGGCCGCGACGGCGGCGGTCATGATCCCGCGGCCCCAGAAGGGCTCCCCCAGAAAATAGCCCAGCTCCGCGCTGCGGCGGTACACGTCGGTCCCCAGGGTCAGGCTGATGCTGCCCACCGCTTCGCCATCCATCTCGATGGCCCGGTACAACTGGCCCCGGCCCTCGTTCTGGATACAGCTCTCCACATAGGCCGCCGCATCTTCCCGTGTATAGGGGCTTGGAAACACGTCCCGCAGATTGGCCGCGATGTTTGGATTGTCCGCGTACCGGGCGAGAGCGTCCTCGTCCCCCTTCCGCCAGGGCCGCAGGGTAAAGTCCGTCATAACCTTCTCCTATCCGAACAGCTTGAACACGTCATGGAAGGTCACCAGCAGCATGAAGCCCATCAAGGCCACAAAGCCCGCGGTGTTCACCGCCGTCTCATACTTCTCCGGGATCTTCTTCCGGAACAGCTTCATGGTGATCTCGTCGATAATGAGGAAAAAGATCTTGCCGCCGTCCAGGGCAGGGATGGGCAGCATATTCATCACCGCCAGATTCACCGCCAGCATGGCCCCGAAGTAGAGGATGTTCTCCACCGCGGCGCCAATGGTCTCCGACGCGGTGCCCACCTGGGTGATGGTGGAGACGATGCCCACCGGTCCGCTGAGGTCATCCATCCCCGCCTCCCCGGTCACCAGCATCTGCAAGCTCAGCCGGACGATGCGGACAAAGTCGATGGTGTTCAGCCAGCTGGTTCTGAGGATGGTCCAGAGATTGGCCTCCACTCCTGTCGAATAGATGCCTCCCCCCCGATAGGTGCTGCCGTCTACGCCTGTGTAGATGCCCAAGGTCAGGGATTCGTCCTCGAGTGTCACCTTCTCCCCGTCCCTCAATACAACAATATCGTGGGTGCCACTGCTCAGACTTAGCAGCAAATCGACGTCGCTGAATAGATATACCCGCTCCCCGTCGATGGAATGAATAATGTCTCCTGCTTGTAGGCCGCTGACGGATTGGTCAAACTCCGGGGCAAATCCCGCAACTTGGGTGGTAGCAACCGTATCCAGGCCGCTGTTGAGTGCCAGGATGATGAGGAACCCCGCCAGGAAGTTCATAAAGGACCCGGCGGCGAAGATCACCAGCTTCCTGAAAAAGCCCTGGCGGTTCAAAGACCGCGCGTCCTCGGAGGTCTCGTCCTCCCCCTCCATGGCGCAGAAGCCGCCGATGGGCAGCAGCCGGAAGGAGTATTGGGTCTCCCCCGTCTCCTTGTGCCAGATCAGGGGACCCATGCCGATGGAGAACTCATTGACCCGCACGCCGCAGAGCTTTGCCGCCGCGAAGTGGCCGAACTCATGGACGGCGATCAGAACGCCGAAGATCAGGATGGCTGCCAGGATATACACAATGGTCATGGAAAAACTCCCGTCATGTTATGGAATGTCGCTTATGCCCGGGCCAGCACTGCCTGCCGGGCCGCCTGGTCCGCCGCCAGGATGTCCTCCAGCGACGGGGCCTGTTGGACGGCCACCGCCGCCCGGGCCTCCGCCACCAGGCGGGGAATGTCGGAAAAGCCGATCTTCTCCGCCAGGAAGAGGCCCACCGCCTCCTCGTTGGCGCCGTTGAGGATGGCGCAGGCGGTGCCCCCCTCCTCTGCCGCCTCCTCCGCCAGGCGCAGGCAGGGGAATACCTGCCGGTCCGGCTGGGCGAAGGTCAAAGGCGGGCAGGTCAGCAGGTCCAGGGGCTCCGCCGGACTGTCCGCCCGGTTCGGCCAGGTCATGGCATAGCGGATGGGCAGCCGCATGTCCGGTGTGCCCAGCTGGGCCAGGATGGCCCCGTCCCGGTACTCCACCAGGGAGTGGACGATGCTCTGCCGGTGGATCACCACCGACACCTGCTCCAGGGGCAGGCGATAGAGCCGCATGGCCTCGATAACCTCCAGGCCCTTGTTCATCAGCGTGGCGCAGTCCACGGTGATCTTGGGGCCCATGGTCCAGTTGGGGTGGCGGAGGGCGTCCGCTCTGGTCATTTTGCCCACTTCCTCCGCCGTCATGCCGTAAAAAGGCCCGCCGGAGCAGGTGAGGATCAATCGCTTGATCTCCCGCCGGTCGGCGCACCCCTGAAGGCACTGGAAGATGGCGGAATGCTCCGAGTCCACCGGCACGATCTCCGCCCCATAGGCATCCGCCGCGTCCATCACCAGCTGTCCGGCGCAGACCAGCGTCTCCTTATTGGCCAGGGCGATGCGCTTCTTCTCCCGGATGGCGGCCAGGGTGGGGCGCAGGCCCACCATGCCCACCACGGCGGTGACCACCGTGTCCGCCTCGGGGCAGACGGCGGCCTCCAGCAGGGCCTCCGGCCCCCCCAGAACGCGGATATCCGTGTCCGCCAGGCGGACCGCCAGGTCCTTTGCCGCCGCCTCGTCTGTCAGCACCGCCAGCCGGGGGCGGAATTTTCTCGCCTGGGCCTCCAGCCGCTCCGCGTTGGAATTGGCCGTGAGGGCGGCCACCCGCAGCCCCAGCTGCTCCGCCACGTCCAGCGTCTGGCGGCCGATGGAGCCGGTGGCCCCTAAAATCGAAATCGTCTTGCTCATAGCTCTATCCTATTCCCAATAGCTGAAAACAATCCTAAAATCAGAAGCAATACACCGTGAGCTGCAGCGTCAGCCACACGGCGGGGGCCGCGAAGGTGACGGAGTCGAACCGGTCCAGGATGCCGCCGTGGCCCGGCAGCAGATGGCCGTAATCCTTGACGCCGAACTCCCGCTTGATGACGGAGAAGCTCAGGTCGCCGATCTGGCTGATGGCGCTGCCGATGATGCCCAGCACAAAGACCGCCGCCCAGGAGAACTGCGGACCAGCCGCCATCTCGATTGGCGGATAGACGTCCACGGAAAGCACGATGCTGTCAGCAATCAGCTTGAAGAGCGTCATCCCGATAACACCGCCGATCAGGCCGCCGATGGCGCCCTCCACGGTCTTTTTGGGACTGACCTTGGGGGCCAGCTTGTGCTTGCCGCACAGCATCCCGGCGAAGAGGGCGAAGGTGTCGGATCCAAAGGAGATGGCCAGGGGCAGAAACACCAGGGCCGGCCCCAGGTTCCCCAGCAGCCGCAGACGCAGCAGGCAGGAGAGCATCAGGGGAAACACCAGCCCGGCGAAAACCGCGCAGGTGACGGCGGCAAAGGGGATGCCCTTCTCCTCGTCATACCGGTGGATGGCCAGGGCGAAGATCACAAAGACGAACACCGCCCCCAGCAGGGCGGTAAAGGGCAGCACCGGCAGAGCGGTCAGCGCCGCGTTGGCGATGGACTCCTCCAGATACACGCATCCCGGCACCAGGGCCGCGGCGGCCACCGTCAGGGGGATGAGGGGCTTCCCCTTCTCCCCTGCCGCGGCGTGCATCAGCTCCCAGGCGCCGATGGCGCACATCCCCGCTGTCAGCACCATGGTGGCCCAGGACGGGGCCCAGCCCAGGATCAGGATCAGAAGTGGCAGGCCCACCACGGCCACCATTACGCGCTTGAACATCGTATCAACCCTTCTCTTGTTTTCTGTAAAGGCTTATTTCTTCACACCGCCGAACCGCCGGTCCCGGTGGTGATAGGCCGCGATGGCCCGGTCCAGCTCCGCCTTGTCGAAGTCCGGCCACAGCACATCGGTGAAGTAGAACTCACTGTAGGCGCACTGCCACAGGAGGAAGTTGGAGAGCCGCAGCTCCCCGCTGGGGCGGATGATGAGCTCCGGGTCCGGGATGCCGGCGGAGTCCAGGTAGGAGGAGAACAGGGCGTCGTCCAGGTCCTCCGGCTTTTTCTCCCCGGCGGCGCAGTCGGCGGCGAACCGCCGGGCGGCCCGCAGGATCTCGTCCCGGCCGCCGTAGTTCAGACACACATTGGCCTGGAAGTCGTCCTTTGGCAGGTGCTCCGTGATCTCATCGGTCTCCCGGGCCAGAGCCCGCAGATCCGGAGAGATCGGGGTCATGTCCCCGAAGAAGTGGAGGCGGATGTGGTCCTTTTCCATGGTGTCCACCGCCTCCAGCAGGTACCGCTTCAGCAGGGCCATAATGGCGCCCACCTCGGTCTCCGACCGCTTCCAGTTTTCCGTGGAAAAGGCGTAGACGGTCAGGTACTTCACGCCGATGTTCTTGCAGTAGGTGGCGATGCGGCGGAAGGTCTCCGCCCCCGCCTTGTGGCCGGCGGTGCGGGGCAGGCCCCGCCTGGTGGCCCAGCGGCCGTTGCCGTCCATGATGATCGCAATGTGGCGGGGCGGCGTCAGGGCCTGCCCCGCCGGGTCGTGGATAATCTCTGACATGATGGATTCTCTCATTTCGTGAATTGGATTATTGAGGAGCCGCCTCATAGGAAGCACAGGTACTTTCCCGGCGGTCAGCACTGCATGTTGAGATGGTCACTGCCTGGGTGCAGCTAGGCGGGAAATCATCACCGCCACGCAGATGGCACTGACCGCCCAGCAAAGGCCGAACAGTCCGATGTTCACCGAGTTGGAGATGGAGACGATCCCCAGTTCCACACCCAGCCAGTTGGCAAACAGACTGCGGATCAGGAAGAAAAAGCCCAGCAGCATGGCAGCCACGTGCCCGATGAACAGCCCCCGGACGTCCTTTCGACGCCGCAGCCCCAGCCAGCCCATGAAAAACTCGATTGCGCTGACCGCAATCACGCCTCCGATGAACAGAGGAATCACTTCTGCTTCAAATGACATCTGTATATCCTCCTTTTCCATATTGGGGGAAATCACTCAGCCAATCAGCCCTTTTCCCACCAGCGGTTGGGCTTCCAGGCAAAGTGGAAGCCGCAGGCACGGCAGTATTGGGTCTCCTCCATGGGGAACCAGGGCAGGATGGGGCGTCCGCAGTTGGGGCAGCGGAGATGGCGCAGCTCGATTCCCGTAAAAATGGCTGCCGCAGCCATTCCCAGCACCAGGAACACCAGTCCCAGTCCGCCCCGCACACCGCCTGCCAAGCATAAAAGCAAAACCGTCGCAAACAGCGTTCCTCTGGCTGACGAATACCACTTGGGTTCCAGTTTCATAGAGACACTCCTTCCGTCAATAAACCTCAGATGCTCTCTCCGCAACCGCCCGGCCAGCGGCAGCGGAAATCGGCGCTGGTCCATACGACGACCACCCCGACGCCCTCCGCACAATCCGCCACGGGACGGCAGTTGCAAATTCCCAGAAGGCCCAAGCGTGCCCGAAGGCAGACCCAAATCGGCGCTTGCACCGATACGTCGACCCTCGTACAGCGCGGAGGCACGGAGGTGCCGAAGCGCAACCAAAGCGGCCTTTTCTTTTGGACCGTGCACGGCCCGTTTTCTTTTCCGCAAGACGGAAAAGAAAATGGGGGGTGCATCCCCGCTGGGCAAGCCCCCTGGCGGGAGCCAGACTACCGTGGCCGCCGTTCGGCGGCCCACATTCCCCCAGGCGGCCGTAGGCCGCTCCGGCCCCCGAAAGGGTCCCAACACCTCAAAATGCGCAATGCCCCCGGCGGGCAGCCGTGCTCCCGCCGGAGGCCCCGGCGGTGCCGCTTACACCGCCATCAGTTCCTTTTCCTTTTTGGCCAGCAGGTCGTCCAGCTTCTTGCAGCTGTCGTCCGTCAGCTTCTGCAGGTCCTTCTCCGCCTGCTTCAGGTCGTCCTCGGTGATCTCGGAGGACTTCTCCTTCTTCTTGAAGGCCTCCATGGCGTCCCGGCGGATGTTGCGGATGGCCACCTTTCCCGCCTCGGCATACTTGCGGATCTGCTTCACCAGCTCCTTGCGGCGCTCCTCCGTCAGCTGGGGGAAATTCAGCCGGATGCTGGCGCCGTCGTTCTGGGGATTGATGCCCAGGTCAGAGTTCTGGATGGCCTTCTCAATGCCCTTCACCGCCGTCTTGTCCCAGGGGGAGATCAGCAGGGTCCGGGCGTCGGGAGAGGAGATGGCCGCGATCTGCTGGATGGGAGTGGGGCTGCCGTAGTAGTCCACCATGATCCGGTCCAGCACGGAGGCATTGGCCCGGCCCGCCCGGACAGAGGCGAAGTCCGCCGCCACCGAGTCGATGCTCTTTCTCATCTTGTCCTCATAGACTTTGTATTCTTCCTTCAGCATAAATAGGTCCTTCCTTTCACAGTTGTGTATGGGGAGGCGCACTGAGGCGCAAGAGATCCCTTATTCCTTGACGATGGTGCCCACGTTCTCGCCGCACAGGGCCCGGATGATGTTCTTCGGGTCCTTCAGGGCGAACAGCAGCACCGGGATGTGGTTGTCCATGGACAGGGACGTGGCGGTGGAGTCCATCACCGCCAGGTGCTGGGCCAGCACGTCGTCATAGGTGATGGCGTCGTACTTCACGGCAGTGGGATCCTTCACCGGGTCGGCGCTGTACACGCCGTCCACGTTCTTGGCCAGCAAGATCACGTCCGCGTCGATCTCCGCCGCCCGCAGGACGGCCGCCGTGTCGGTGGAGAAATAGGGATTGCCGGTGCCGGCGCCGAAGATGACCACTCTTCCCTTCTCCAGGTGCCGGATGGCCCGGGAGCGGATGTAGGGCTCAGCGATGGCCCGCATCTCGATGGCGGTCTGCACCCGGACGGGGATGCCCTTCTGCTCGCACACGTCGGCCACCGCCAGGGCGTTCATCACCGTGGCCAGCATACCCATGTGGTCGGCCCGGGTGCGCTCCATGGCGCCGCCGCTGTTCTTGGCGCCCCGCCAAAAGTTGCCGCCGCCTACCACCAGGCCCACCTGGACTCCCATGTCCAGGCACTCCTTGATGACGTCGCAGACGCTGCCGATCATCTCAAAATCCAGGCCGGTGTGCTTGTCTCCGGCCAGGGCCTCGCCGCTGATTTTCAGCAGGACCCGCTTATAGACTGGCTTTGCCATGATAAAATCCTCCGTCTGTCTCTGCACAGAAAATGTCATTGTTATTTTAGCGTATTTTTCCGCTTTTGCATAGGGGGTAGACAAAGATTTTCCGAAAATTGGCCGGACCGCGGGACAAAAAAGAGAGGACCGAAGTCCTCTCTTTTCAGCTCATCCTTCGCAGGCCGCCGCCAGACGGCGGATCAGCTCATCCCTTCCATCTCCCTTTTCCGCGGAAAATGGGATCAGGAGGTCCCGCTCCGTCAGCTCCAGCGTCTCCCGGATCAGCTGGAGGGCCGGTTCCACCTGGCTCTTCTTCAGCTTATCCAGCTTGTTGGCCACCACGATCTCCGGGCAGCCCGTCTGGCGGAACCAGTCGTGCATGGTCAGGTCGTTGGCCGTGGGCTTGTGGCGGCTGTCCACGATCAGCACCCCGGCGGTGATCAGCTTCCCCTCGTCCTGGAAGTAGCTCTCCATGAGCTTTGCCCACCGCTCCTTCTCCGCCTGGGGCACCTTGGCGT
>DWYU01000125.1 GCA_019118505.1 Candidatus Oscillibacter excrementavium | reverse complement strand
TCCCGGCGGATGTTGCGGATGGCCACCTTGCCGGCCTCGCCGTACTTGCGCACCTGCTTGGTCAGCTCCTTGCGGCGCTCCTCGGTGAGCTGCGGGAAGGCCAGGCGGATCACCTTGCCGTCATTCTGGGGGTTGATGCCCAGGTCGGAGGTCTGGATGGCCTTCTCAATGGCCTTGAGCAGGGTGCCGTCCCAGGGCTGGATCATCAGGCTGCGGGGGTCGGGGGAGGAGATGGCCGCCACCTGGTTCAGGGGGGTGGGCGCGCCGTAGTAATCCACGGTGATCTTGTCCAGCACGGCGGCGTTGGCCCGTCCGGCCCGGACGCTGGCGAAATCGCTCATGACCACGTCAATGGTCTTCTGCATCTTTGCATCGAATTCCTTGTTGACCTCTTTCATTTCACGGTTCCTCCTTAACAATGGTTCCAATTTTCTCTCCCATGACGACCCGGAGAATGTTCTCCGGATCCTTCAGTGCGAACAGAATGACCGGAATCTTGTTGTCCATCGACAGCGACGTGGCGGTGGAATCCATGACCTGGAGGTGCTGGGCCAGCACGTCGTCATAGGTGATGGTGTCGTACTTCACCGCAGTGGGATCCTTTTTGGGGTCGGCGCTATAAACGCCGTCGATGTTCTTGGCCAGCAGAATGGCGTCCGCGTCGATCTCCGCGGCCCGCAGCACCGCCGCCGTGTCGGTGGAGAAGAAGGGATTGCCGGTGCCGCAGCCAAAGATGACCACCCTTCCCTTCTCCATGTGCCGGATGGCACGGGAGCGGATATAGGGCTCGGCCACGGCGCGCATCTCAATGGCGGTCTGCACCCGCACATCCACACCCTTCTGCTCCAGCACGTCGGCCACGGCCAGGGCGTTGATGGTGGTGGCCAGCATGCCCATGTGGTCGGCCCGGGTGCGCTCCATCCGGTCGCCGCCGTCCTTGAGGCCGCGCCAGAAATTGCCGCCGCCCACCACGATGCCCACCTGGACACCACAGTCTACACACTTCTTGATCACGTCGCACACGCTGCCGATCACGTCGAAGTCCAGGCCCCGGCCGGCCCCGCCGGCCAGCGCCTCGCCGCTCAGCTTCAGAAGAACCCGCTTGTACTGCGGTTCGCTCATACTGTCATCTCCTTTGAGGGGATTATGGAGTCCTCTCTATTTTAATATAAACCGGCCTATAATGCAATCATTACCGTCAGAATAATTTACAGTCCTGCCCGCCGCCGGGCCCGGGCAAAAAAATCGGCCCGGCGCACTCCCGCGTCGGGCCTTTGACCTGTGTATCTCCCTGTTTCCATGCAAATCTGGGTGTCCTGCCCCTCAGGAGCGGCGGAAATCGTCCACAACATCGGCCAGATGGAGCGGTGAGAGTCCGGCAATGTTGCAGCTCTCGGCCAGCCGGTTCACTTCCTGGAAGTCCGTGGAAATCCGACCCACGCTGACGCCATTTGTCCCCCGAATTCCGTACATGTGCGGGCGGGAGGCCACGTCCAGAAATACACAATAGGTCTTGTGATGGTTTCTCATGGTTAGCTCTCTCCTCATTCCTACAACTTTTCCGGTGATAAACGACAGATTTTGACCAGGTTTTTCCGGTTTCTCTGGTATAATCCACATTGCGCTACAGCCTATCCTCTCTCAGCCATCCCCCTTATCTTGCGTTTTGCCCCAGAGCCTATCACTATATTATGTATTTTCCGCCGTTTGTCAACCGGATCCGCCCAATTGACCCGGTTGCCCGGGCTTTTTTACCAGATCCGGTTAACACTGCGGGAGGTGCTCCTCTTGTCCATGACAGAGAAACTGGCCTACATCAAAAAACTCCGGCACCTGACCACGGAGGAGATTGCCCGGCACTCGGGGGTGCCGGTGGGGACGCTGAATAAGATCTTCTCCGGGCAGACCAGACATCCCACCGCGGAGCCCATGGCCCGGCTGGCCCAGAGTCTCCGTGTGCCCATCCGCTACCTGCTGGACGACGCCCTGCCCCTGGAGTGCTACATCAGCCTCAACGGAAGCGACGGCCCCATCCTGCTCTCCGACGAGGAGATCCGCCTGCTCATGCGCCTGCGGGAGCTGGAGCCCCGCAGCAGGCGTGCGATGGGGATCATGGCCGAGCTGCTGGGCACCCCTGCGCCCTGCCTGGCCGGCGGCATTGCCACGCGCCACCTGTTCTGTTTCCTGGCCGCCGGCTCTGAGGCGGAGAACCCGGCCTGGGGCGTGCTCCGCCCCCGTCCCGTCCTGATCCCGGAGCCGGACGCCGCCGCCCGGGAGGCCGACTTTGCCGTCCTCCTGCCGGACGGAAGCCTGGAGCCCCTCTATTCCGCCGGGGCTGTCCTGCTCTGCCGGAGGGAGCGCACTCTCCCCCGCCAGGGATATGCCCTCTTTCTTCTCAACGGCGCGCCTCTTCTCCGCCGCCTCTACCGGCGCAGCGGCGCCTCCAAGCTGGTTGCCCCCAATGTGGACTTCAAGGCCATCCCCGTCGGGGACGGGGACTGCCTGGAGTATATCGGCACGATTATCGGCCAGGCCAAGCACTGCCGGTGGGAGTAGCGGCCGCACCGTCCCCTCTCCCCCGCCGTCCTCACTCTTTATTTATTAAATTTTAAGAAAATTTTCATTTTTTGTCTTGACACTTCCCGGGGTTCCGCTAGTATATTAAGAGATTTCTTTCTATTTTCTTGCAAACCCCTTAAGAAGGATGTGTTGACGATGAACAAGCGGAAAATCCTGAAGCGGCTGATCATCGCCGCCGTCTGCGTGGTGTGCGCAGTGGTGGTGTTTGAGATCGTCGTCCGGGTCATGATGGACTCGGAGATGCGCAGCCGGGATGACTGGAACATACAGGTGGGCGAGCATCAGTACACCAGCGAGGAGCGGGCCGTGTCGGTCTACGACGCCTCGGTGGAGTCCACCATCTCTGTCTCCCGGATCGTCCCAGACGAGTATGAGGAGGACGGCTTTACATACTACGACGAGGGCGTTCAGCAGCGCCTGGGCCAGCAGTTGATGGAGATGGTCGGACAGGGCGCCTCCATGGACGCCCCCCTGGCGGTTCTGGATCCCTTCGGCACCGGGAGCAACGGTCTGCTGCTCTCCTTCCAGACCGAGCGGCGCAGCCAGATCCGCTACACCGTCCACACCACCAGCGCTGAACTGCCGGACTACACCGCCGTGGCCCAGAGCTCGGCGGACGGCAATTCGTTCAGCCGTAACCACTGCTTCCTGCTCATCGGCCTGGTTCCCGGCGAGACCAATGAGGTCACCCTGGAGGCCCTGGGAGAGCGGGGCCGGGTTCAGCAGACCGTTACCTTCACCATAGAGATGCCGGAGGCCATCTCCGGCTACGCCAACCATCTGGACACCACCGACGGGGACAGCACGGCGGCCCTCACCGACGGGCTCTACTACGCCATGGGCTTGGGTGACTATTACGGCTATACCTTCTTCTTCGACAACGACGGCGTGCTGCGCTATGAGATGGTGCTGGAGGGCTTCCACTCCGACCGCTTCCTCTACACCGACGGCGGGCTCTACACCTGCGTCAGCAGCCGCAAGATCGCCCTCATGAGCCCCCTGGGACAGGCCGTCCGGGTGTACGACCTGGGCCAGTATGAACTCCACCACGACATCAACTGGGGGCCCGACGGCACCATTCTGGCCCTGGTCAACGACACAGAGCAGGACACCGTCATGGACGTGGTGGTCTTCCTCACCCCGGAGACCGGCGAGGTGTCCGAGGTGGTGGACTTCTCCGAGCTGATGGACGGCTACTACGGCGAGATGACCCACCCGGTACCCATCACCGGCGGCTCCTTCTGGCAGGCCGGCGAGGACGACTGGCTCCACCTGAACTCTGTGCAGTACATGGAGAAGGACGACAGTATCCTGGTCAGCTCCCGGGAGACCTCCACCATCATCAAGGTCAGCGACATCCAGGGCACCCCCACCCTCTCCGCCTTCATCGGCGACCCGGCATTCTGGGCGGACACCCCCTATGCCGATCTGTGCTATGCCATGGACGGCGACTTCGTGGCCCAGTACGGCCAGCACGATGTGGAGCTGGTGGCGGACGACAGCCTGGAGGACGGCCAGTACCTGCTGCGCATGTATGACAACAACTACTGGAGCCTGAGCACCCGGGACGGCTACGATCCCGAGCTGGCGGACAGCGTCAGCACCTCCCTCACCAGCGGCGACGCCTCCTATATCACCTTCTACCTGGTGGATGACAACGCCAAAACCTTCTCCCTGGTGGAGCAGCACGCGGTGCCCTACTCCGCCATCGTGTCCAACGCCCAGGAGATCGGCGGCAACTTTGTGGTCAACAGCGGCGTGGCCCACCAGTTCGGCGAGTACGACAGCGACGGCAATCTGATCCGCTCCTTCGACTACGACTGCATGATGAACGGCTACCGGGTCATGAAGGGCGATTTCGTCGGCTACTGGTTCCAGGAGACTGACGCATAATCTGTTCCAAATCACAAGGGCCGTCGGCGGTTGCCGGCGGCCCTCTCTGTTATCTCTGCTTTTGTTCGTCGACCATCTGGTGCAGGCAGGCCAGGGCGTCGGACAGGCCGCCGATGGCGTCGATGAGCCCGATGCGCACCGCCTCCTCCCCGTAGATCACGCTACCCACGTCGGCGGCCAGCTCCCCCGTCTGGAGCATCAGCTTTGTAAAGGTTTCCCGCTTCACGGCGCTGTTGCGGGTGACGAACTGGATGATCCGCTCCTGGATGCGCTCAAAATAGGTAAAGGTCTGGGATACGGCGATCACCAGGCCGTTGAGCCGCACCGGGTGGATGGTCATGGCCGCCGAGGGCGCGATAAAAGACCGCTTGGCCGACACCGCCAGGGGCACCCCGATGGAGTGGCCGCCCCCCAGCACCAGGGAGACGGTGGGTTTGGACATGGAGGCAATCAGCTCCGCAATGCCCAGCCCCGCCTCGATATCGCCCCCTACTGTGTTGAGGAGCACCAGCAGGCCGTCCACCTCGTCGCTCTCCTCAATGGCCGCCAGCAGGGGCATCACGTGCTCGTACTTGGTGGTCTTGGCCGTGGATGGCAGGAGCTGATGGCCCTCGATCTGTCCCACGATGGTCAGGGTGTGGATGGTGCCCCGGGCTGTGGTGATGGTGGTGGAGCCCATGTCCACAATCTGCTGCTGCCGCTGGTCATACTGGTTCTCGCTGTCGCCAACCGTCTCGCCGGTGGGCTTCGTCTCGTCCATGCCGCCGCCTCCCATGCTGTCCTGTTGGATTCAGTATGGGAATTTTCCGCTTTTTTATGCGCCGGGCTTGACACTTCCCTTACGTCAGATGGTATGTTAGTTGAGAAAGGGAGGGATCCGCATGAAGATGAAAGAGGTCTGCGCCGCCACCGGGCTCACCGAGCGGGCGGTGCGGTTTTATGTGCAGGAGGGGCTTGCCGCCCCGGACGCCCAGCGCCGGGGCGGGCGCACCTGGCTGGACTTCTCCCCCGCCGATGTGGAGCGGCTGAAAGCCATCGCCACGCTGCGAAGGGCCGGCTTTACGGTGGAGGAGCTGCGGGCCATGACAAAGGACTTCCCGCAGGCCGCCCCCGAAGCCGCCTTTGCCCTGAGGCGGCGGCTTTGGGAGCGGCTGGACGCCTATGAACGGGTGTGCCAGTCCGACCCGGCCCTGGCGGAGAGCCTGGAGGATTACGCAGCCCGGCTGTGGGGCGACGTGGCCCGTGAGCCCCTTCCCGCCGCTGACCGGGCCCGCTCCCCCCTGCCGTGGGAGCGCTGGGTGGAGTGGGGCTCCATGGCCCTGGCCGCCTGGCTGGGCTTCCGGCTGTACGTCCCCCTGTACAGCCCCCTGGGGGAGCTGCTGTTCTCCCTGGGGATGAACCCTGTGAACACCCTGCTCTTTCTCATGCTGTTTCTGGCGGTTGTCCTTCCCATCTGCCTGGCGCTGGGCAGCCGGTTCGGGAAATGGCTGGCCAGCCACCTGGACTTTTAGTCAGTCAGACGGGGGCTCCTGGGCGGGCAGCTCCTCCAGCCAATGGCCCGGCCCGGCGGTATCATCGGGATTGATAGGGAGATACCACTGACCGATGGCAATGCCCACCACCTCCGCCGGGTCGATGGCCCAGGGTAACGGCCACACGATAGATTCGCCGGTGCGCGTCCATGTACGGCCGCTGTCCTCATAGGGGGCTGTTACCATGCTTCCGTCCGTCAGATAGACCGTCAGGGGATAGCCCAGCACCGTCTTATGAGCCTGATCTGCAAACCTGGCCTGTTTTTTCACGCTGGTAGCAGAGATGGTGAGCTGTTCCACAATTTGGCCGTTGAGTTCCTCCTCCAGCGCAACGGTGCGGGACGGAAGCAGCTCCAGCGGGAAGGACAGCGTCCAGCTCCCCTCGATGGGCTCCCCCACCACCACCGTGCCCAGCAAATCTCTGATGCGAAACTGTCCAAAACGCTCCGCAGTCAACTCCACAAAGCAGATGTCATAATAGGTGACACCATCCTGGGTGAAGACGGTATGCAGCTCCGGTATCTGCTCCAGATCCCAGACTATCTCCGGGCAGGTCGTATAGAGGCCGCCATACCAGTTTGGGTTTACTCCATCCGCAAGATGGAGCTGGATGTGGAAGCTGCCCGTATCATCAAAGCCCATAGAGGACAGTGAGAGCAGGCCGGTGTCCAGTTCTGCCGGCGTCTGCTCCGGAGCCAGTACGGTGTTCTCCGCACGCGGTGCGGAAGAGCCCCATTGGCAGTCCTCCGCCGCCAGGGTCAGGGTGTCCAGCCTCTCTCCTGTCACCAGTTTCCATGGAAGAGGCGTCTGGCCCACGTTCTTTACCGCCGGGAGCAGCCAGGAGTATTCCAGATTCATAGTTTTCTCCCCGTCCACCAGTCCCAAGTCCATTTCCACAGCACGGAATGTCTCGGCAAACAAGGCTGTGCGGCTCTGACTGTCATAGGCCAGACAGGAGTTCCCGCCCAGAACGCTTTCTCCGCTCAGCCGGTCTCCAGTCAGATCTTCAGCCTCCAGGTACACAGTGCCGCCGTTTTCATCCGCCAGGGCCCGCACCACCCGCAGCCGGATGCCCTGGTCTGTGGCGGCCACCCCCTCCACCTCCTGGGCGTAGGGCTCGAAGCCGCCCAGCATATGGGCCAGCGCCTCCCGCAGGGAGGGGGACGCCGCCACGGCGGTCATGACCAGGGCGGCGCACAGGGCCGCCGCCGTCAGGCCCACCCGCCAGGGCCGCCCGCCCCGGCGGGCGGATCGGGCCTCGCCCGCCGCCGCCAGGATGGCGGCCTTGCGGGACGCGCTCAGCCGAACCGGCGCCAGCTCCGCCTCCAGGGCGTCATGAAGTGTCTGCCTATTCTTCCCCGTCATAATACCACCCCTTCAGCTTCTCTTTCAGCATGCCCCTGGCCCTGGACAGCCGCACCGTCACCG
>DWYU01000124.1 GCA_019118505.1 Candidatus Oscillibacter excrementavium | reverse complement strand
CTGTCGGGGTAAAGGGTCCCCTGCTGCTGGAGACGCTCCAGGTCCTCCGGCTCCCCCTGGGTCAGCGCCATGCAGTCCAGGTAGGTGTCATGGCAGGTGAGGGTCATCACATTCCCCTCGCAGGCGACTTCCACCAGGGGCGGGGCACAGAAAGCGGCATCAAAGTCCTGACCGGACATGGGGCCGAACAGGAGCTCCAGGCCGGAGATCGTCACCCGGGCATCCAGCAGGGCCTCTGAGCGGCCCGCCATGCCGAAGGAGGCGGGCTCCTCCAGCGGGGCCCAGTAGGGCTCTGTGCCGGCTGTCATACCGGAGCTGTAGGGATCATAGGGAGATGACTGGCCGTTTTCATCCCAGATCCCGTCAAAGGAGACGGTGCCGCTTTGGGGAAAGTTGTGGTATGCCGTGTCGTACAGGGTGCCGTCCGTGGTGAAGCTGACACAGCCGGCATAGAGGATTTCATAGTCCCGGATGCCCGAAAAGCCGGTGTACAGCCGCCGGCGGATGCCGGTGGTGCCAAAGACCCAGTCCAGCGCGGGGCGTTCCTCCGGGCCCAGCTCCACCAGGAAATCCCCCTCGTAGGAGGTGATCTTCAGGACGGCCGCGCCCTCCGCCTCGTAGGCGGCCCGGATGGCCTCCTCTGTCACCGGCAGAGAGACGGCGTCCGATGCCTCATCCTCCCCGCCGGCGGGAGCGTCCTGGGGCGCACCCCCGCACCCGGCCAGCAGCAACAGGCAGAAAATCACCAGGATCCATCGCCGCATAGAAATCCCTCCTTTTCCTAAACATACCATCCGGCGGGAGAAAAGTCCTTACAGGATGGTTAAAAACCTTTACAGGACGGTTACAGTTGACAATTTCTCCCGGAATGGATACAATAAATGTTCAGTGAAAATCGCGTGTGCGTTTCATATATTAAAGGTAAAGGATGGAGACTATGGCACAGGATAAGAGACAAGTGGACGCCATCACCCCCCGGGATGTGGATTTCGCCCAGTGGTACACCGACGTCTGCAAAAAGGCGGAGCTCATCGACTACACCTCGGTGAAGGGCATGTTCATCTACCGGCCCTATGGCTACGCCATCTGGGAGAACATCCAGCACGTGCTGGACACGGAGTTCAAAAAGACGGGGCACGAAAACGTGTACCTGCCGGTGCTGATCCCGGAGTCCCTGCTGCAGAAGGAGAAGGACCACGTGGAGGGCTTCGCCCCGGAGTGCGCCTGGGTCACCATGGGCGGCAGCGAGAAGCTGGAGGACCGGCTCTGCGTCCGCCCCACCTCTGAGACCCTGTTCTGTGAGCACTACGCCAACATCATCCACTCCTGGCGGGACCTGCCCAAGCTGTACAACCAGTGGTGCAGCGTGCTGCGGTGGGAAAAGACCTCCCGGCCCTTCCTCCGCCACCGGGAGTTCCTGTGGCAGGAGGGCCACACCATGCACGCCACCGAGGAAGAGGCCCGGGAAGAGACCATGCGGATGCTGAACATCTACGCGGACTTCTTTGAGAACGTGCTGGCCATGCCGGTCATCAAGGGCCGCAAGACCGACAAGGAGAAGTTCAACGGCGCGGAGGAGACCTACACCGTGGAGTGCATGATGCACGACCATAAGGCCCTCCAGGCCGGCACCAGCCACTACTTCGGCGACGGCTTTGCCAAGGCCTTCGACATCACCTTCACCGGCAAGGACAACCAGCCTCACTATCCCCACCAGACCAGCTGGGGCGTCAGCACCCGGATGATCGGCGGCATCATCATGACCCACGGCGACGACAACGGCCTGGTGCTGCCGCCCCGGATCGCCCCCACCCAGGCGGTGGTGATCCCCGTGGCGGCCCACAAGCCCGGCGTGCTGGAGGCGGCAGCCTCCCTGCGGGACCGGCTGAATGCCGCCGGCGTGCGGACCAAGATGGACGACTCCGACAACTCCCCCGGCTGGAAGTTCGCGGAGTATGAGATGAAGGGCGTGCCCGTCCGGGTGGAGATCGGCCCCAAGGACCTGGAGAAGGAGCAGTGCGTCATCGCCCGGCGGGACACCGGCGAGAAGATCACCGTGGCCCTGGCGGAGCTGGAGAGCACCGTGAAAGCCCTGCTGGACCAGATCCATGACAACCTGTACGCCATGGCGCTGAAGAACCGGGAGGACAACACCTTCGACATCAAGACCCCCGAAGAGGCCAAGGCCATCGTGGAGGGCAAGGGCGGCTTCCTGCGGTCCAAGTGGTGCGGCAGCCTGGAGTGCGAGCTGGCCATGAAGGAGCGGGCCGGCGTCAGCTCCCGCTGTATGCCTCTGGAGCAGAGCGGCACCGAGGGCGTCTGCCCCGTGTGCGGCAAGAAGTGCACCACCGACATCTACTGGGGCGTGGCCTATTAAAAGAGGCGGGAGGAGGGACAGGATCCCTCCTCCCGTTTTTGAAAAGCAGGCGGAAATCCCGCCGGATTTTGGAAAAACTGGAAGAAACTTCGGCCTGCCAAAAAAATCTTCATAATTTCATAAAAAACAGAGAAAATAGTCTTGACATTGGCGGAATTTTCTTTTATGATAATAAAGCTCGTGTTGAGGGCGTCACTGCGCCCGGGCGAGCACTGCGATGAACCGGGAGATTGCTCGAAAGAGGTAACTTCCGGGGAGTATGTCCGATAATCGGGCGGCTGAGAAGGATCTGTACGTCGCGTAGATCGCTGCGCCATGACAGGATACCGGCCGTATCATGCGCCGGTATTTTTCATGAGCCGGAATGATACGCACGGTTAAGCGTATAGAAAAATTCTCTCGCCGTAGGTCGTCGAGACTCGTGAAACTACCTACGAAATCAGGAGGAAACAACCATGGCTCAGAAAGAAATGATCCGCATCCGGCTGAAGGCCTACGATCACCAGGTCATCGACCAGAGCGCAGAGAAGATCGTGGAGACCGCCAAGCGCACCGGCGCCACCGTGTCCGGCCCCATCCCTCTGCCCACCAAGAAGGAAGTCGTCACCATCCTGCGGGCCGTCCACAAGTACAAGGACAGCCGCGAGCAGTTTGAGCGCCGCACCCACAAGCGCCTCATCGACATCACCAAGTCCACCCCCAAGACGGTGGAGGCCCTGATGGCCCTGGAGCTGCCTGCCGGCGTGGAGATTGAGATTAAACTGTAAAAGGCGCTCCGCAATTCTATCAACATTGTTTGCTGTCCATGCCCATCGTCTTGCGAGATGGGCGGGTCATGTCGGCAGAGCAATGCGGCGGGACCCAACCCGCACGTATCTAAGCCGACCAATAACCTTTAAGGAGGAACAACCATGAAAGCAATCATCGGCAAAAAAGTGGGCATGTCCCAGATTTTTGACGAGAACGGCCATGTGATCCCCGTCACCGTGATTGAGGCGGGCCCCTGCGTGGTCGTGCAGAAGAAGACTTCCGAAAAGGAAGGCTATGAGGCGGTCCAGCTGGGCTTTGAGGACATCGCCGAGCGCAAGCTCACCAAGCCCGAGAAGGGCCACCTGGACAAGGCCGGCGTTGCCCCCAAGAAGTACCTGCGGGAGTTCGACCTGGAGAATGCCGCCGACCTGAACGTGGGCGACATCGTGAAGGCCGACACCTTCCAGGCTGGCGACTTCGTGGACGTCACCGGCATCAGCAAGGGCCACGGCTACCAGGGCGTCATCAAGCGCCACGGTGCCCACCGGCTGAAGGAGACCCACGGCTCCGGCCCTGTGGCCCGTCAGATCGGCTCTCTGGGCGCCACCAGCCATATGTCCAAGATCATCAAGGGCACCATCGGCGCCGGCCACATGGGCGTGGAGCAGGTGACTGTCCAGAACCTGAGCGTTGTGAAGGTGGACCCCGAGCTGAATATGCTGGTGGTCTGCGGCGCTGTGCCCGGCCCCAAGGGCGGTCTCGTGACCATCAAGTCCACGGTCAAGGTCCACAAGGTCAAGCAGGCCGGCGCTGACATCAGCAAGAACCCGCAGAAGGCCTCCGGCCGCAACCCGCAGAAGGCCTCCGCCAGAAACAAGTAAGAAAGGGGTGCTTGAACAATGTCTACCATGAAAGTTTTGAACATGGCCGGCGCAGAAGTCGGCACTGTGGAACTGAACGACGCCGTCTTTGGCATCGAGCCCAACCAGACCGTCGTTCACGAGGTTGTCAAGAACCACCTCGCCAACTGCAGACAGGGCACCCAGAGCGCCCTCACCCGTGCCGAAGTCTCCGGCGGCGGCAAGAAGCCCTGGCGTCAGAAGGGCACCGGCCACGCCCGGCAGGGCAGCACCCGTGCTCCCCAGTGGACTCACGGCGGCATCGTGTTTGCCCCCAAGCCCCGGGATTACAGCTATGTGCTGAATAAGAAGGTCAAGCGCCTGGCGCTGAAGTCCGTCCTCTCCGCCAAGGTGGCTGAGGGCCAGATGGTGGTCATCGACTCCATCAAGATGGACGCCATCAAGACCGCTGACTTCCGCAAATTCCTGGATGCCGTGAAGGTGGACGGCAAGGCCCTGGTGGTGACTCCCGCCGTGGACCAGACCATCGTCAAGAGCGCCCGGAACATCCCCGGCGTCGTGACCACTCCCGCTTCCATCCTGAGCGTCTATGACATCCTGAACGCCAAGTACCTGGTCGTGGACAAGGACGCCCTGGCAAAAATCGAGGAGGTGTACGCGTAATGGCTACCGCTTACGATATCATCATCCGCCCCATCATCACCGAGCGCGCCATGGCGGGTGCCGCCGACAAGAAGTATGTCTTCGAGGTGGCCAAGGACGCCGGCAAGATCGAGATCAAGAAGGCGGTGGAGGAGATCTTCGGCGTGAAGGTCGCCTCTGTCAACACCCTGACGGTGCCCGGCAAGGAAAAGCGCATGGGCGCCGGCCGCCCCGGCATGACCCGGACCTGGAAGAAGGCCTATGTCCAGCTGACGGCGGATTCCAAGACCATCGAGTTCTTCGAAGGTATGGTCTGATAAACGGAAGGAGTGTAACGCGAAATGTCTATCAAAACTTTTAAGCCGACGACTCCCTCCAGACGGCAGATGACGGTCTCCGGGTTCGACGGCATTGACAAGAAGGCCAAGCCCGAGCCCAGCCTGACGGTTCCTCTGAAGAAGTCCTCCGGCCGCAACAGCTATGGCCGCATCACCGTCCGCCACCGCGGCGGCGGCAACAAGCGCAAGTACCGCATCATCGACTTCAAGCGCGACAAGCACGACATGTTCGCCACCGTCCTGCGCCTGGAGTATGACCCCAACCGCAGCGCCAACATCGCCCTGCTGGAGTATGAGGATGGCGAGCGCCGCTACATCCTGGCTCCCGTCGGCCTGAACGCCGGCGACAAGGTGGAGTCCGGCGCCAAGGCCGACATCAAGGTCGGCAACGCCCTGCCCATCGCCAACATCCCCGTGGGCACCATCATCCACAACATCGAGCTGCATCCCGGCAACGGCGCCCAGCTGGTGCGCTCCGCCGGCACCGCGGCCCAGCTGATGGCCAAGGAGGGCGGCGACGCCCAGATCCGGATGCCCTCCGGTGAGGTCCGCATCGTGCGCACCAACTGCATGGCCACCATCGGCCAGGTGGGCAACATCGAGCACGAGAACATCAACATCGGCAAGGCCGGCCGCAAGCGTCACATGGGCTGGCGTCCCACCGTCCGCGGCTCCGTCATGAACCCCAATGACCACCCCCACGGCGGCGGCGAGGGCCGCGCGCCCGTCGGCCGTCCCGGCCCGGTGACCCCCTGGGGCAAGCCCGCCATGGGTTACAAGACCCGCAAGGGCAAGAACCCCACCAATAAATTCATCGTCAAGCGCCGCAACGAGAAGTAAGGAGGCAAGTCAATATGAGCAGATCCATTAAAAAAGGCCCGTATGTTGCCCCGGAGCTTCTGAAGCGGGTCGAGGAAATGAACGCGAAGAACGAGAAGAAGGTCCTCAAGACCTGGAGCCGCAGCTCCACCATCTTCCCCGCCTTCGTGGGTCACACCATCGCTGTGCACGACGGCCGCAAGCACGTGCCCGTCTATATCCAGGAGGATATGGTCGGCCACAAGCTGGGTGAGTTCGCTCCCACCCGCACCTTCCGCGGCCATCGGAAAGATTCTTAATGAAGGAGGATGCTGAACATGGAAGAGAATAAGACTGCCAAAGCGTATCTGCGCTATGTCCGCATCGCTCCCCGCAAGGTCCAGATCGTGTGCGATCTGATCCGCGGCAAGGACGCCGGCACCGCCATGGCGCTCCTGATGCAGACCCCCAAGGCCGCTTCCGAGCCTCTGATGAAGCTCCTGAAGTCCGCCTGCGCCAATGCCGAGAACAACTTCGGCATGGACCCCGCCAAGCTGGTGGTGTCCGAGGTGTTCGCCACTCCCGGCCCCATCCTGAAGCGGATGATGCCCCGGGCCCAGGGCCGCGCCTATCGGATCAACAAGAAGACTTCTCACGTCACCCTGGCTGTGACGGAAAAGGCATAAGAGGGAGGAGAACAGTTTTATGGGACAGAAAGTTAATCCCCACGGCCTGCGCGTGGGCGTCATCAAAGACTGGGATTCCCGTTGGTATGCCAGTGATGAGAAGGTGGGCGATCTGATCGTCGAGGATCAGAAGATCCGCAAGTACCTGAAGAAGACCCTGTACGGCGCCGGTGTTCCCAAGATCGAGATCGAGCGGAGCAACGATGTCGTCACCATCTTCCTCCACTGCGCCCGGCCGGGCATGGTCATCGGCAAGGGCGGCGAGCAGATCGAGCAGTACCGCCTCGCCGTGGAGAAGCTGATCGGCAAGAAGGTGCGCCTGAACATCGTCGAGGTCAAGAACCCCGATATGGACGCCCAGCTGGTGGCCGAGAACATCGCCCAGCAGCTGGAGAAGCGCATCTCCCACCGCCGCGCCATGAAGAACGCCATGGCCCGCGCCATGCGCGCCGGCGCCAAGGGCATCAAGGTCTGCTGCTCCGGCCGCCTGGGCGGACGGGAGATCGCCGGCGTTGAGCACTATCACGAGGGCACCATCCCCCTGCAGACCATCCGCGCCGACATCGAGTACGGCTTCGCGGAGGCTGCCACCACCTTCGGCCGCATCGGCGTGAAGGTGTGGATCTACAAGGGTGAGGTCCTCTCCCAGACCCTGCGCACCACGCCCCGCACCATGGACACCTCCAAGCCCTATCAGGAGCGTCGTGAGCGTCGTCCCCGCCGGGATGGCGACCGTCGGGGCGGCTATGGCGACCGTCGCCAGGGCGGCGGCTACAACCGTGACCGTCAGGGCGGTTTCAACCGCGGCCAGGGCCGTCCCCAGGGCGGTTTCAACCGTGCCACCAATTCCAGCCGTCCGGCTGCCCCCGCGGCGCCCGCGGCACCCGCTAAGGAAGGAGGAGCCCAGTAATGCTTCTGCCGAAGAGAGTCAAGTATCGCCGCGTCCACCGCGGCCGTATGACCGGCAAGGCCACCCGCGGCAACACCATTGCCTACGGTGAGTTCGGCCTGCAGGCCCTGGAGCCCGCCTGGATCACCAGCAATCAGATCGAGGCGGCCCGTATCGCCATGACCCGCTACACCAAGCGTGGCGGTCAGGTTTGGATCAAGATTTTCCCCGACAAGCCCGTGACCAAGAAGCCTGCCGAGACCCGCATGGGTTCCGGTAAGGGCTCTCCCGAGTTCTGGGTTGCCGTCGTGAAGCCCGGCCGCATCATGTTCGAGATCGCCGGCGTGTCTGAAGAAGTTGCCCGCGAGGCGCTCCGTCTGGCCAGCCACAAGCTGCCTATCAAGACGAAGATCGTCGCCCGCACCGAGGAAGCAGGTGAGTGAAGATGAAGGCAAGTGAAATTCGTAGCATGACCCCCGAGCAGCTGAACGAGAAGCTGGCGGGTCTGAAGAAGGATCTTTTCTATCTGCGTATGCAGCACGCCACCAATCAGCTGGACAATCCCCTGAAGATCCGGGAGACCAAGCATGACATTGCCCGAGTCAAGACCATGTTGCGTCAGAAGGAGCTCTCCGGAGCTTCTGACAAGCAGTAAGAAGGAGGGAATCGAACATGAACGAAGAGATGAAGAGAACTTCCTCCCGCAAGACCCGGGTCGGCAGAGTGGTGTCCGATAAGATGGATAAGACCGTGGTCGTCGCCATCGAGGACCGCGTGGCCCATCCCCTGTACAAGAAGATCGTCGGCCGCACCTACAAGCTGAAGGCTCATGACGAGCAGAACAGCTGCGGCATCGGCGACTGGGTCAAAGTGATGGAGACCCGCCCCCTGTCTAAGGACAAGCGGTGGCGCGTGGTCGAGATCATCGAAAAAGCAAAGTAAGGAGGTGCCGTTATGATTCAGCAGGAAACTTTTCTGAAGGTGGCCGATAATACCGGCGCCAAGGAGATCAAGTGCATCCGTGTCCTGGGCGGTTCCAAGCGGAAGTTCGGCAACATCGGCGATGTGATCGTGGCTTCCGTCCGCAAGTCCACCCCCGGCGGCACGGTGAAGAAGGGCGAGGTCGTCAAGGCCGTCATCGTCCGCAGCGCCAAGGGCGTCCGCCGGGCGGACGGCACCTACGTCCGTTTCGACGACAACGCCGCCGTCCTGATCCGGGACGACAAGAACCCCAGAGGCACCCGTATCTTCGGGCCGGTTGCTCGTGAGCTGCGCGACAAGGATTACATGAAGATCCTGTCCCTCGCTCCCGAAGTGATTTGAGGAGGGCAGCGAAATGGCTATGAACATTAAGAAGGGCGATACCGTTGTCGTCCTGTCCGGCAAGGACAAGGGCAAGCAGGGCAAGGTGCTGGGCACCGTTCCCGGCTCCCTGAAGGTCGTTGTGGAGGGCATCAACATGGTGACCTGCCACGTGAAGCCCCGCCGTCAGGGCGAGGAGGGCGGCATCATGAAGCGCGAGGCCGCCATCGCCGCCTGCAAGGTGCAGGTGGTGTGCCCCAAGTGCAACAAGGGCACCCGCGTCGCCCACAAGATCGAGGGCGGCAAAAAGACCCGCGTGTGCAAGCACTGCGGTGCTGAGCTGTAAGAAAGGAGAGCTGACAAATGGCCAGACTGAAAGAAAAATACACTGCCGAAGTCGCTCCCGCTCTGATGAAGCAGTTCGGCTACAAGAGCGTCATGCAGATCCCCAAGATCGACAAGGTGGTCGTGAACGTGGGCTGCGGCGAGGCGCGTGAAAACTCCAAGGTCCTGGAGAACGTGGTGAGCGATCTGAGCCAGATCACCGGCCAGAAGCCCGTCATCACCCGGGCCCGCAAGTCCATCGCAAACTTCAAGCTGCGTGAGGATATGCCCATCGGCGCCAAGGTCACCCTGCGGGGAGACAAGATGTGGGAGTTCCTGGACCGCCTGTTCAATGTGGCCCTGCCCCGCGTCCGCGATTTCCAGGGCATCAACCCCAACTCCTTTGACGGCCGCGGCAACTATGCCCTGGGCATCAAGGAGCAGCTGATCTTCCCCGAGATCGAGTACGACAAGATCGACAAGATCCGCGGCATGGATGTGGTCATCTGCACCACCGCGCACACCGATGAAGAGGCCCGGGTCCTGCTGGAGCAGGTCGGCGCCCCCTTCGCCCGCTAAGGAGGAAGAGACGATGGCAAAGAAATCCATGATTCTCAAGCAGCAGCGGACCCCCAAGTTCTCCTCCCGGAGATATAACCGCTGCAAGCTGTGCGGCCGGCCCCACGCCTATCTGCGTGACTACGGCGTGTGCCGCATCTGCTTCCGGGAGCTGGCCTACAAGGGCGAGATTCCCGGCGTGCGGAAGGCCTCTTTCTGAGAGCCGCTCCCGCAGTCAATCTTTGTAACCACGGGCTTTTGATATGGGGCCCCTGGCATAATCGGATGGCGAAAGGTCATGACGAATTGGGCACCACGCGCGAGCGGACTGCTCCATTCGCCATGATACCTCGCTGCCGCAGCGGCCTTTCTGAGACCGCAACTCTAAAATAGGAGGATTTATTATGCATATCACTGATCCGGTTGCGGATATGCTGACCCGCATCCGCAACGCCAACAATGCCAAGCACGACACCGTTGATGTTCCCGCCTCCAACATGAAGAAGAGCATCGCTCAGATTCTGCTGGATGAGGGCTATATCAAGAACTTCCAGGTGGTGGACGACGGCACCCAGGGTGTCATCCACATCTCCCTGAAGTACAACGCGGGCAAGGAGAAGGTTATCTCCGGTCTGCGCCGCGTCTCCAAGCCCGGCCTGCGCGTCTATGTGGGCGCCGATGAGCTGCCCCGTGTGCTCCGCGGCCTGGGTATCGCTATCATCTCTACGTCCAAGGGCGTCATGACCGACAAGAAGGCCCGCGAGCTCCATGTCGGCGGCGAGGTCCTGGCATTCGTGTGGTAAGGAGGGTATTGAACCATGTCTAGAATTGGCAGAATGCCCATTACCGTTCCCGCCGGCGTCACCGTGAATGTCGCTGATGGTAATGTGGTGACCGTTAAGGGACCCAAGGGCGAGCTGACAAAGGCACTGCGCCCTGAGATGATCATTAAGCAGGAAGGCAGCACGATCACCGTGGACCGTCCTTCCGACGACAAGCTGCACCGCAGCCTCCACGGCCTGACCCGGACTCTGCTCCACAACATGATCGTCGGCGTGACCGACGGCTACAAGAAGGAGCTGGAGGTCAACGGCGTGGGTTACCGTGTGGCCAAGGAGGGAAAGAACCTGGTCATGAACCTGGGCTTCTCCCATCAGGTGATCGTTTCTGAGATCGAGGGCATCACCATCGACGTCCCCGCTCCCAATAAAATCGTCATCAACGGATGCGACAAGCAGGCCGTCGGCCAGTTCGCCGCCGAGGTCCGCGAGAAGCGTCCTCCCGAGCCTTACAAGGGCAAGGGCATCAAGTACGCCGATGAAGTCATCCGCCGCAAGGTCGGTAAGACCGGCGCCAAGAAGTAAGGAGGTGTGCCGATATGATTAAGAGACCGAATACCAACGCCCAGCGCCTGAAGCGCCACAAGAGAGTGCGCGCCAAGATCTCCGGCACCCCTGAGATGCCGCGTCTGAATGTGTTCCGCAGCGAGGCCAACATCTACGCCCAGGTCATCGATGATGTCAACGGCGTGACCCTGGCCTCCGCTTCCTCCCTGGACAAGGCCATCGAAGGTTACGGCGGCAACATCGCCGCTGCCACCGCCGTTGGCAAGCTGGTGGCCGAGCGCGCCAAGGCCAAGGGTATCGAGACTGTCGTGTTTGACCGCGGCGGCTATCTGTACCACGGCCGCGTGAAGGCTCTGGCTGAGGGTGCCCGCGAGGGCGGCCTGAAATTCTAAGGGAGGAGGAACGACAACATGCCTAGATTTGAAAGAGAACAGAGCGAGTATATCGAGAAGGTCGTTTCCCTGAACCGCGTCTCCAAGACCGTCAAGGGCGGCCGCGTGATGAAATTCTCCGCCCTGGTCGTCGTGGGCGACGGCAAGGGCAAGGTGGGCTACGGCCTGGGCAAGGCCGCTGAGGTCCCCGAGGCGATCCGCAAGGGCATCGAAGCCGCCAAGAAGAACATGATCACCGTGACCCTCTCCGGCACCACCGTGCCCCACGAGACCATCGGTGAGGCCGGCGCCGGCCGCGTGCTGATGAAGCCCGCCGCCCCCGGTACCGGCGTGATCGCCGGCGGCGCTGTCCGTGCCGTCGTCGAGGCCGCAGGCATCAAGGACATCCGGACCAAGTGCCTGCGTTCCAACAACCCCAACAACGTTGTCGCCGCCGCCTTCCAGGGCCTGAAGAACATGCGCGGTCCCGAGGAGGTCGCCCGCATCCGCGGCAAGAGCGTCGAAGAGATTGTGGGTTAAGGAGGCGCAAAAATGGCAAACTTAAATATTAAGCTCGTCAAGAGCCTGAACGGCCGCCTGGAAAAGCAGGTTGCCACCGCACATTCCATGGGCCTGCGCAAGATCGGTGACGTCACCGTGCAGCCCGACAACGACCAGACCCGGGGCAAGATTGCCAAGATCGGCTATCTGCTGCAGGTCACAGAAGTGAAATAAGGAGGCACGGAATTATGAAGTTGAGCGAACTGTCTCCCGCCGAGGGCTCCGTCCGGGCTCCGTACCGGAAGGGCCGGGGCGCCGGCTCCGGCAACGGCAAGACCGGCGGCCGCGGCCACAAGGGCCAGAAGGCCCGCTCCGGCGGCAAGATCCGTGTTGGTTTCGAAGGCGGCCAGATGCCTCTGGCCCGCCGGATCCCCAAGCGCGGCTTCAACAACATCTTTGCAAAGCCCCTGGAGATCGTCAATCTCAGCACCCTGGACCGGTTCCAGGACGGTGACACCGTCACGGTCCACGCACTGCTGGAGAAGGGCATCCTCTCCAAGTGCCGCTATGGCTACAAGGTTCTCGGCAGCGGCAAGCTGACCAAGAAACTCACTGTCCAGGCTTCTGCTTTCTCCGCTTCTGCCAAGGAGGCTATCGAGGCAGCTGGCGGAAAGGCCGAGGTGATGTAACGTGATCCAAACGATTCGCAAGGCGTGGGCCATCCCCGAACTGCGGAAAAAGATCATCTTTACACTCCTCATCCTGTTGATCTTCCGGATCGGCAACGCCATCACGGTGCCCTATGTGGACGTGGGCCTGCTGGAGACCTATCTGGACCAGATGGGCGGCACCATCCTGGGCCTGTACAACGTGATGTCCGGCGGCGCCTTTGCCCAGGCAACGGTTTTCGCCCTGAGCATCCAGCCCTATATCAACAGCTCCATCATCATCCAGCTGCTGACGGTGGCCATCCCCGCTCTGGAGCGGCTGGCCAAGGACGGCGGCGAGGAGGGCCGGAAGAAGATCCAGTCCATCACCCGCTATACCACGGTGGGCATCGCCATTCTGCAGGCGGTTGGCTACTATTTCATGATGCGCAACTACAACCTGCTGGCCTCTGATGCCACCGGCATCTGGCCCGCCCTGGTGATCATCGTGACCTTCATCGCCGGTTCCTCCTTCGTCATGTGGATGGGCGAGCAGATCACGGAGTTCGGCATCGGCAATGGCATTTCCATCATCCTGTTCGCCGGCATTCTGTCCCGTGTGCCCACCATGGTGAACTCCCTGTACACCGGGGTGTCCAACTGGGCCAACGGCACTGAGGCCGCCGACGGCGTCTTGGTGCTGAACCCGGCGCTGCTGGTTCTGCTGATCGTGGGCATCCTGGCCCTGTTCGTGTTCGTTGTGTTCATCAGCGACGCGGAGCGGCGGATCCCCGTCCAGTACGCCAAGCGGCAGGTGGGCCGGAAGATGTACGGCGGCCAGAGCTCTCACCTCCCCATGAAGGTGAATATGTCCGGCGTTCTGCCCATCATCTTCGCCCAGAGCATCGCCTCTCTGCCCGTGACCATCTGGACCTTCATCGGCATCCCCCAGGAGGGAACCATCTCCCGGACGATCTACGATGCCATCGATACCCAGTCTTTCATCTATATGGTCGTGTATTTCATCATGATCATCGGTTTCAGCTATTTCTACTCCACCATCCAGTTCAACCCGGTGGAGATCGCCAACAACCTGAAGAAGCAGGGCGGCTTCATCCCGGGCTTCCGTCCCGGCAAGCCCACGGTGGACTTCATCAAGAAGGTCCTGAACAAGATCACCCTGTTCGGCGCCATCTACCTGGGCATCGTGGCCATCTGCCCGCTGTTGCTGGGTAAGATCGTCGGCAGCTCCTACCTGGGGATCGGCGGTACCTCCGTCATCATCGTGGTGGGTGTTGCCCTGGAGACCGTCAAGGCTCTGGAGGCCCAGATGCTGATGCGTCAGTACAAGGGCTTCCTGGAATAAGAGAGAAGGCGTTTCAATTGAAACTGATCCTGTTGGGCGCCCCTGGCGCCGGTAAGGGAACACAGGCGGAAATCCTGTGCAAAGAGCTGGACATTCCCACCATTTCCACAGGCAACATCCTCCGGGCGGCCATCAAGAACGGCACGCCCACAGGCCTGAAGGCCAAGTCCTTTATGGATGCGGGCAAGCTGGTGCCGGACGATGTCATCATCGGCATCGTCACGGAGCGGCTGGCGGAGGACGACTGCAAGAACGGCTATATCCTGGACGGGGTGCCCCGCACCATCGCCCAGGCGGAGGCTCTGGAAAAGGC
>DWYU01000123.1 GCA_019118505.1 Candidatus Oscillibacter excrementavium | reverse complement strand
GGACACAACCGTGTCCGGGGCCGTCTGCCGTCATCCCTCGGGATGGCTTTTCAGATAGGTAAGATAGCCCTCCAGGATCAGGGACGCTGCCACGGCGTCCACCACCTTTTTCCGCTTCTTGGCGTTCTTGCCGCTGTTCAGCAGGATCTGGTGGGCGTCGATGGTGGTGCGCCGCTCGTCCCACAGCACCACCGGCAGGCCGGTGGCCTCCTCCAGCAGCGTTTTCATGGCCTGGGCCTTTTCCGAGCGGGGGCCCCGGGTGCCGTCCATGTTGATGGGGTGGCCCAGCACCAGCTTTTCCGCGCCGTGCTCCTGTGCCAGCCGGGCGACCGCCTCCGCCACCCGCTCCGGGCGGTAGGCGTCGATCACCGTGGTGAAGCCGGCCAGAAGGCCGGTGGGGTCCGAGATGGCGATGCCGGTGTGGGCGTCGCCGTAGTCGATGGCCATAATGCGCATGGGGGTCTCCTTTCCAGGGAAAAATAGATGCCGGTATGGCAGCGGTTTCCACCCTCAGGATACCACATGGGGCAGACCGGCGCAAGGCGGAAAAAACCTGACATTTTTTCAAAAAAGAGGTTGACCGGAGGCTTGACCTGTGGTACAATCACTATTACCTGTGAAAAAGGGCTTTCTTGTCATGCGCTTTTTTCGCTTTTCAGCCGTGGCAGGGACCGCCCGCGAAGCTGCAGGGAGGCAATCGGATTCCTCCCGGTCCGCCGGGCAGGATTCCAATAATAAGGAGGTGCCGTTAGATGCGCGTGAAAGTCACTTTGAGATGCAACGAGTGCAAGCAGAGAAACTACAACACCATGAAGAACAAGAAGAACACTCCGGACAAGCTGGAACTGAACAAGTACTGCCCCTTCTGCAAAAAGCACACGCTCCATACCGAGACCAAGTAACTGGTGACGAATGATGAGAAAGGGCGTGTAAACGTTATGGCAGAAGAAGTCAAGAAGAAGAAAAGCCGCGGGCAGTGGTTCCGCGAGATGAAAAGCGAGCTGAAGAAGGTCGTCTGGCCGGACCGGAAGACCGTCGCGAAAAACACCGGTACGGTGCTCCTCTGCTCCTTGGCCATTGGCGTGTGCATCTGGATCTTTGACTTTGTCATGTACACGGTCGTCCAGATGATCCTCAGCCTGTTTGCCTGATTGAGGTAAGAATATGTCAGAGAGCGCGAAGTGGTATGTGGTGCATACCTATTCCGGCTATGAGAATGCGGTCAAGACCAGCATTGAGAAGTTTGTCGCCGGCCGGGGCATGGAGGACATGATCCTGCGGATCGAGGTCCCCATGGAGACCGTGACCGAGGTCACGGAATCCGGAGCCTCCAAAGAGGTGGAACGGAAGGTGTTCCCCGGCTACGTGCTCATCAAGATGGTCATGACCGACGATACCTGGCATCTGGTGCGGAATGTCCGCGGCGTCACCGGCTTCGTGGGTTCCGCCAACAAGCCCATCCCCCTCACGGAGGAGGAGGTCCTGGCCATGGGCATGGAAAAGCACGAGATCGTGGTCCGCTACAACGTGGGCGACCACGTGAAGATCGTGGACGGTCCGCTGGCCAGCTTCACCGGCGTGGTGGAGGAGATCGAGCCCGAGAAGAATCGGGTCAGCGTCATGGTCTCCATGTTCGGCCGCGAGACTCCTGTGGAGCTGGAGCTGGACCAGGTGGAAGTCCAGGACTGATGAGAGAACAGCGCGCCGCCAGCGGCGCCGCAGCCGCCGGGCGTCACCGGCGGACAAGTGGGAGGGGCTTCACCCGCCCCGCCAAAGACGGCCTTCGCGCCGCCACCACATTCATAGATTTAGGAGGTGCTACTCCGTGGCACAGAAGATTACTGGTTATGTGAAACTGCAGATCCCCGCAGGCAAGGCAACTCCCGCACCCCCCGTTGGTCCCGCTCTGGGCCAGCACGGTGTGAACATCGCCGCCTTCACCAAGGAGTTCAACGAGCGGACCAAGAATGAAAACGGCATGATTATCCCCGTGGTCATCACCGTGTATGCGGACCGCTCCTTCTCCTTCATCACCAAGACGCCCCCCGCGGCCGTCCTGATCAAGAAGGAGTGCAACATCGAGTCCGGCTCCGGCGTCCCCAACAAGACCAAGGTGGCCACCATCTCCAAGGCCTCTGTCCAGAAGATCGCCGAGATCAAGATGAAGGACCTGAACGCCGCCAGCCTGGAGGCTGCCATGAGCATGATCGCCGGTACCGCCCGCTCCATGGGCGTTGTCGTCGGCGACTGAGCCCGGCATTCACTGACCATTTCAAACCGTTAAGCGGCCATCCGCGGCCGCACCATACAGTGGGAGGATTTCGTTCCGAAGAACCACTATGAGGAGGAAGTAACATTGTTTAGAGGCAAGAAATATAAGGAAAGTGCCAAGCAGATCGACAAGACCATGCTGTACGATGCCGCTGAGGGCATGGCACTGATCTGCAAGACCGCCACCGCGAAGTTCGACGAGACGGTGGAGCTGCATGTGAAGCTGGGCGTGGACTCCCGTCACGCTGACCAGCAGGTCCGTGGCGCCATCGTGCTGCCCCACGGCACCGGCAAGACCGTCCGGGTCCTGGTGTTCGCCAAGGGCGACAAGGCCGACGCTGCCCGGGAGGCCGGCGCGGATTACGTGGGCGATATGGACCTGGTGGAGAAGATCCAGAAGGAGAACTGGTTTGAGTTCGACGTGGTGGTCGCTAGCCCCGACATGATGGGCGTTGTGGGCCGCCTCGGTAAGGTCCTGGGCCCCAAGGGCCTGATGCCCTCTCCCAAGGCCGGCACCGTCACCCCCGACGTGGCCAAGGCCGTGCAGGAGGTCAAGGCCGGTAAGATCGAGTACCGCCTGGACAAGACCAACATCATCCACTGCCCCATCGGCAAGGTGTCCTTCGGCCCCGAGAAGCTGACCGAGAACTTCAACGCCCTGATGGGTGCCATCGTGAAGGCGAAGCCCGCCGCCGCCAAGGGCCAGTATATCCGCAGCTGCGTGGCCGCGTCCACCATGGGCCCCGGCGTGAAGATGAACACGGCGAAGATGATCTGATCTTAAAGAGGGGACTTTGTCCCCCCTTTAGATCCCCCCTCACCAGTCTGCGGACTGGTGGACGCCGCCCAGGGCGGCTGGGTCAATGAATTTTCGGCAGGCGCATGTCCTGCCGAAAATGATTTGATTTTCTTCTTCCGCCTGTGGCGGAAGAACCGGAAAAAACCGCAGGTTTTTCCTGGCCCTTTTTCCCGTGCCTGCAAGGCCCGGAAATTGGGAAAATATATGATTTAATTCTTGACAAATCGTCAAGAATTAAATATAATACCAGATGCGTTCCAAAGACAGCAGGTGGTGCAAGCCGTAAATCCTGCCGAGGGCGGCAAACTCGATTTGCTATCCGTCCCTGTGTGTCTTTGCCCACAGGGGCGGTTCCTTTTTAGAACGCACCGACAATTTTCCTGGAGGTGAACACTAGAATGCCTAACGCAAAGGTCTTATCCGAAAAGCAGGCCATCGTGGCTGAGCTGACTGAGAAGATCCAGAAAGCTTCCGCCGGCGTGCTCGTGGACTACAAGGGCATCACCGTTGAGGAGGACACCGCGCTGCGCAGAGAGTGCCGGGAGAACGGTATCGACTATGCCGTTGTCAAGAACACCCTGCTCCGCTTTGCCTTCAACAACACCGGCCTGAACGAGCTGGACGGCCTGCTGAACGGCACCACGTCCCTGGCCCTGTGCGACAGCGATGTGGTCGCGCCCGCCCGTGTCATGAGCGACTATGCCAAGAAGCTGAACGACAAGTTCGAGATCAAGGGCGGCTTCATGGACGGCAAGCCCGTCTCCCTGGAGACCATCCACTCTCTGGCTTCCATCCCCGCTCTGCCCGTGCTGCAGGCCCAGTTCCTGGGCACCATGCTGGCCCCCATCACCGGCCTGGCTGTGGTTCTGAAGCAGATTGCCGAGAAGGGCGGCGAGCCCGTGGCCGCTGCCGAGGAAGCTGCTCCCGCCGAGGAGGCTGCTCCCGCCGCTGAGTAAGTCAGCGCGGAAAGTTTTACTTTCAAAATTTTACAATTAGGAGGCTATTACAATGTCTGAGAAAGTTACCGCTATGATCGAAGAGATCAAGGGTCTGACCGTTCTGGAACTGAGCGAGCTGGTGCACGCTCTGGAGGAGGAGTTCGGCGTGTCCGCCGCCGCTATGGCTGCTCCCGCCGCTGGCGCTGCCGCTCCCGCCGCTGAGGAGAAGACCTCTTTCGACGTGGTCCTGACCGGCTTTGACGCCGCCGCCAAGATCAAGGTCATCAAGGTTGTCCGCGAGATCACCGGCCAGGGCCTGGCCGAGGCCAAGGCTACCGTCGAGGGCGCTCCCAAGACCCTGAAGGAGGGCGCTTCCAAGGAGGATGCCGAGGCTCTGAAGGCTCAGCTGGAAGAGGCTGGCGCAAAGGTCGAGCTGAAGTAATCAGATTTCCAAATTGATGTTGGCCCACTCAAAACCGCCACATCGTCCCGCATAAAGCGACCGAAAGAGGTCCCGAGGAATTTGTTCCCCGGGGCCTTTTTTTGTACCCATTTTCAAAGAAACTGGCCCGATTTTGGCGTATTTCCCTTAATCCCGGCCCCATTTGGGATATTTCCAAAGGGGGAGGGGGCATTGGGGGAACCCCTAAAATGGTGGGACAAACCACTGTTTTATGTGGGACGCCAACACAAATTTTGGAAAATTCCCCGTCCGTCGGACGGGGAATTTTTTTCGAAAAATTCGGGTTCCTATGGGATGGTTTCCCGGCTGCTCTCGTTTTACGGATGAAAAGCTTTTCAAGGAGACGGACGATGACAGAGCAAGAGTTTACCGCCGCGGCGGAGCGGCATCTGGATCTGGTGTACCGGGTCGCCCTCAACTGCCTCCGGAACCCGGCGGACGCAGAGGACGCCGCCCAGACGGCCATGCTGCGGCTGTGGCAGTCCGGGCAGGCGTTCCCCGATGACGACCAGCTGCGCTACTGGCTGGTGCGGGTGACGGTAAACGTCTGCAAGGATGCCTGTCGGAGCCCCTGGCGACGGCGGATGGTGCCGCTGGACCACTGCCGGGAACCGGCCTTTGACACGCCGGAGCACCAGACCCTCTATGCGGAGGTCATGGCCCTGCCGGCCAAGTACCGCCTGCCGCTGTATCTCTATTACTATGAGGGATACGCCGTGGCGGAGGTGGGGGAGCTGCTGGGCCTGAAGCCCTCCACCGTCCAAACCCGTCTGGCCCGGGCCAGGGAGAAACTGAAAGCACAGCTGAAGGAGGAATGAGCCGTGCGGAACATCTATCGGGAGACCTTTGACCAGATCCGCGCCTCCGAGCAGCTGCGGGAGGAGGTCCTAAAGATGACAAAACAAGAGCACATAACAACCGTAAAACGCCGGATTCCCAAGACAGTCCTCATCGCCGCAGCGCTGGCGCTAGTGCTGGCGGGCACGGCCCTGGCGGTGGCCAGCCCCACCCTCCGTGAGTGGTTTGAGAAGAAGTGGGCAGAGGAGACCAGCAGCCAACTGAAGGAGTCCCAGTCCCTGGTAATCGACAGCCTGACACAAAAAGTCGGCATCAGCGACACCAGCGGAGAAGTCACTGTTACAGTGGACAGCATCACCGTGGGCACTAGCCAGATCTGGGCATTGCTGGACGTGGAGGGCTGGGACTTTGACCGGAACGCACAGTATTCCTTTGACAGGATGCGGGTGGAGATCGTCCCGGACCCCAGTGAGGGCCAGCATGGTGGGGCTGGATACGGTTTGGACAGCATCGGGTTCACCGAGGACGGCAGGTGCCGGATGCTGCTGGAGTTCTCCGCCACCATCTCTACCGGCAACCAGCTGAACAGCGGGGATTACGCCCTGGAGATCGACCTGAACGACCTGATCCGTTGCCGCACCGGGGGAGCGGAGGATGAGATTTTGTATGAGGGGGACTGGTCCTTCTCCATCCCATTGACCCCGGAGAGCCTGTCCCCGGTCATCACCATCGACCGCGTTCAACTGCCGTCGAATCAGATGGTTTGGGACCAGACTGACGATGAAGATGGCGGCACCGCAGAAGGCACAGCACCCCGCCACGCCGTCGCAACGCTGACAGACCTCCAAATTACCGCAACAGAGGTCTCTTTCTACTGCGACGGGCTCATGGACCGAACCCGCGCAACCGCCATCCTGGCCGACGGCACCGAAGTGGAGGACCATGGCCGCGGAGGAAGCAGAATGGAGGACGGAAGCTGGTATGTCAGCTTTGACTGGCCGGTGCCGTTGGATGTGACGGACATTATTGCCATCCGCTTTGGCGATACAGAAATCCCGTTGAATTAAGTGAGACTTACAAAAACGCCCCGCCTGCAAACGCAGGCGGGGCGTTTTTCTCACGTTCACCGCTCAATCCATCCTTTCCGCCGCCAGGCGGTGAACTCCCGCCAAACCAGCAGCAGGCTCAGGCAGAAGGTCAGCGCATCGGCGATGGGGGCGGCCAGCAGGGCGCCGTCCAGGCCGAACCGGCTGGAGAGCACAATAGCCAGAGGGATCAGAAACACCCCCTGCCGGGCCAGGGGAATGGCCAGGGAGGGCACCGGCCGGCCGATGCCCTGGAAGAAGGAGGCGGTGGCCAGATGGAGGCCGTACAGGAAGAAGGCGGCCATATACAGCCGGAAGCAGTGCTGGGCGCAGTCCAGGTACAGGCCGCTGTCGGAGACGAACAGCCGCCCGATCTGCCGGGGGAACAGCTGGAACACCAGGAACCACACCGCTGAGATCACCAGGGCGATGGCGGCGGCCATCCGGTAGGTCTGCCGCACCCGGGCAAAGTGCCGGGCCCCGAAGTTGTAGCCGTTGATGGGCTGCACAGCGGAGGAGACCCCCACGAACATGGCATGGGCGATCTGGTACACCTTCATCATCATCCCGTAGACGGAGAGGGCGATGTCGCTGCCGTACACGCTGGCGGCACCGTGGAGGCGCAGCAGGTTGTTCAGAGTGATCTGCACCAGGGCGGTGAGGAGCTGGGTCAGCAGGCTGGGAAAACCCAGGGCCAGGATCCGCCCGGTGAGGCGGGCGGTGGGGCGCAGGGCCTGCCGCCGGAGCCGGACGGTCTGGAGCCGGGGCAGATAGATGAGAAACAGCAGGCCGGACACCACCTGGCCGATGACTGTAGCAATGCCGGCACCAACCACCCCCATGCCCAGGGGGAAGATGAAGATGGGGTCCAGAATCAGGTTCAGGACTGCGCCGGTGATCATGCAGCCCATGCTGTACCGTGGGCGGCCGTCCGCCCGGATGATGGCGGTGAAAGCCGGACAGATCAGCTGAAAGGGCAGCCCCCAGGCGATGGTCCGGAGATAGGCCACGGACTCCGGCCAGGCGGTGTCCGTGGCGCCGAAGAGCCGGGCGATCTGGGGGGCGCAGCACCAGCTGACAGCGGCGGCACAGAGGCCGCTGAGGAGGATCAGGGTGAGGGCGTGGCCGATGGTGTCGTCCGCCTCCCGCTGCTGCCGCCGGCCCAGGCACAGGCTGATATTGGCGGCACTGCCGTCCCCCAGCAGCAGGGCCGCGGCATTTACCAGAATGACCACCGGGAAGGCCACGTTGATGGCCGCCATGGCGGTGATCCCCACGCCCTGGCCCACGAAGATCTGGTCCACGATGTTGTAGAGGCAGTTGACCATCAGCGTCATGGCCGTGGGCACAGCGTAGCGGAGGATCAGCCGCTGGATGGGCTCTGTCTCCAGCGGGCTGCGGGGCGGCTGTTCAGATGCCATGAGATCCCCTCCTTCCGATGGGTGCCGTTTGTCTCAGGATAGCACGGGCCGGCGGGAAAGTCAACGCGGCGGGGGCGGCTGGATGTTCACAGAATGTTTTCAGAAAGCCGGGGGACCGGCAAAACTTTTCCAGCGTCTGCCGCGTCTTTTGATTGTACGGACAGGGGGCCGTGACGGCCGCCCTGCTGAAATCAGAAAAAGGATGGAATAAAATATGAGACGAACACTCACCGCACTGCTGGCAGCCCTGATGCTGCTGACGCTGGCCGCCTGCGGCTCTTCCGGAAGTCAGGCAGGGGGAGCAACACAGGAGGACACCGCCGCCGTCAGCGGCGTGGTGAACCGGCTGGGAGATTTCCTGGTGCTGCTGACAGAGGACGACACCTACGCCATCTTCGACTTCGGCGAGGGAGTGGACCCGGATGCCCTGGAGGAGGGGGACAGCGTCACGGTCACCTATACCGGGGAGCTGGGCAGCGAGGACCCGGTGCCGGTGGCGGTCGCCGTGGAAAAAGAGGACGCATGACGTCCGCCCGGAGTGCGAAAAAGACACCGGCCCGCTTGCGGGCCGGTGCCTTTGCCTTATGGGTTGTTTTCCCGGGAAACCGGGGCGATCAGATCCCGCACCACGGCGCTGCCCAGCAACAGACCGGCGGTGGCCGGTACCCAGGGGTTGCTGGCCGGCACGCTGCGCCGTCCCGGCGGCGGCGTCTCCGGCTGGGCGGGGGAGACGGGCTCCTCCGGGCTGAACACCACCTTCAGGTGCTGGATGCCCCGGGCCCGGAGCTCCTTGCGCATCACCCGGGCCAGAGGACAGCCGTAGGTCTTGGAGATGTCCGTCACCTGGAGCTGGGTGGGATCCAGCTTGTTGCCGGTGCCCAGGGCCATGATGAGGGGGATCCCAAGCCGCAGGGCCGTCTCCGCCAGATCCAGCTTGCAGGACACCAGGTCGATGGCGTCCACGATGTAGTCATACCGGCAGCCCTCCGGGAAGAACCGGTCCCGGTGGGCGGCGTCGTACAGGCCGTGGATGGGATGGAGCACCGCCTCCGGATTGATGTCCCGGAGCCGGGCGGCCACCGCCTCCGCCTTGGGCTGACCCAGGGTGGAGTGGAGAGCCTCCAGCTGGCGGTTCAGGTTGGTGAGGGCCACAGTGTCGCTGTCCACCAGCGTCAGCTCGCCGATCCCGGACCGGGCCAGGCACTCGGCGGCGTAGCTGCCCACGCCGCCCAGTCCCAGCAGCAGTACGTGGGCGGAGCGGAGCCGGGCCTGGGCCTCCGGGCCCCACAGCATCTCATTGCGGAGAAAAGGATGTTCCATAACAGACCTCCATACGGAAAAGGG
>DWYU01000122.1 GCA_019118505.1 Candidatus Oscillibacter excrementavium | reverse complement strand
GATTCCCTCGTCCGACAGGACAGCATCGATATGTCCGCATAATGACCAGGGACGGCGACGAAGTCGCCGCCCCTATTGTGCGCAGAAATGAACTTGTCTCGCAGCGACCTTACCGAGGGATCTCCTCCATGGTAAATGCCTCGATGATGTCGCCCTCTTTGATGTCGTTGAACTTCTCCACGGTGAGGCCGCACTCGTAGTTCTCGGCCACCTCCCTGGCGTCGTCCTTGAACCGCTTCAGAGAGGCCAGGACGCCCTCGTGGATCACGATGCCGTCCCGGACCACCCGGACAGAGCAGGCCCGGACAATCTTGCCGTCCTGGACGTAGCAGCCGGCCACGGTGCCCACGCTGGAGACCTTGTAGGTCTGCCGGACCTCCGCATGGCCCAGCACCACCTCCCGGTACTTGGGGGCCAACATGCCCTTCATGGCCGCCTCGATCTCGTCGATGCAGTCATAGATGACCCGGTACATCCGCATATCCACGTTGTGCCGCTGGGCGGAATCCCGGGCGGCGGCGTCGGGACGGACGTTGAAGCCCACGATGATGGCGCCCGAGGAGGCGGCCAGCATGACGTCGGACTCGTTGATGGCACCCACGCCGCCGTGGATGACCCGCACATTTACCTCGTCGTTGGAGAGCTTCTCCAGAGAGGCCTTCACCGCCTCCACGCTGCCCTGGACGTCGGCCTTGACGATCAGAGGCAGCTCCTTGCGCTCGCCGGCCTGGATCTGGTCGAACAGGTTCTCCAGGGAGACCTTCTGCACCGGCGCGGCGGCCTTGGCCCGGGCCTCGGCCTTCCGCTGCTCCACCAGCTCCCGGGCCATGCGCTCGTCGGCCACGGCGAAGAAGGGGCTGCCGGCCTCAGGGGCCTCGGACAGGCCCGCGATCTCCACAGGCACGGAGGGGCCGGCCTCGGTGAGGCGGGTGCCCTTGAAGTCCATCATGGTGCGGACGCGGCCCACAGCGGTGCCGGCGATGATGATGTCGCCCTGCTTCAGCGTGCCGTTCTGGACCAGCAGGGTGGCCACGGGGCCCCGGCCCTTGTCCAGCCGTGCCTCGATGACAGTGCCCTTGGCGGCCCGGTTGGGGTTGGCCTTCAGCTCCGCCATCTCGGCGGTGAGGGTCACCATCTCCAGCAGGTTCTCGATGCCGATGTTCTTCTTGGCGGAGATCTTGCAGCAGATGGTGTCGCCGCCCCAGTCCTCGGGCACCAGGCCGTACTCCGTCAGCTGCTGGAGCACCCGGTCCGGGTTGGCGTTCTCCTTGTCGATCTTGTTGATGGCCACGATGATGGGGATATTGGCGGCCTTGGCGTGGTTGATGGACTCCACGGTCTGGGGCATGATGCCGTCGTCCGCCGCCACCACCAGGATGGCGATGTCCGTGATCATGGCGCCCCGGGCCCGCATGGAGGTGAACGCCTCGTGGCCCGGCGTATCCAGGAAGGTGATGGGCTTGCCGTTCACCTGCACCTGATAGGCGCCGATGTGCTGGGTGATGCCGCCGGCCTCCCCCGCCGCCACGGAGGTGTGGCGGATGGTGTCCAGCAGGGAGGTCTTGCCGTGGTCCACGTGGCCCATGACCACCACCACGGGGGCACGGGGCACCAGCTCCTCCGGCTTATCCTCGTGGTCGTCGATCAGCCGCTCCTCGATGGTGACGGTGACCTCGTGTTCCACCTTGCAGCCCATGTCCTCGGCGATGATGGCCGCGGTGTCGAAGTCGATGATCTGGCTGAGGGAGGCCATGACGCCGTTCTTCATCAGGCACTTGACCACCTCGGCGCCGGTCTTTTTCATGCGGCTGGCCAGCTCGCCCACGGAGATCTCGTCGGGGATCATGACCTTGACGGGGGCCTTCTTGGCGATCTCCAGCTGGAGCTTGCGCATCCGCTCCGCCTCGTCCTGGCGGCGCTTGTTGGAGAAGGTCATGCCGCCCCGGCGCTGGTTGTTGGTGCGGATCTTCTCCTTGCCGCTGCGCTGCTGCCGCTGCATCCGGGCGCCCCGCTCGCCGCCCAGATCCTCCAGCCGCTCATCGTACTTGGCCAGGTTCACGTCGCCGCCCTTGCGGGTGTCCACGATCTTCTTCTGGGGCACCCGGGACACGGGCTGCTGCACCGCGGGCTTGGCCGCGGCGCCCTGCTGGGGCTGCTGTTTGGCCGGCGCGCTCTGGGCGGGCTTGCCTCCCTGGCCCTGAGCCGGCTGGGCGGCCTTGGCGGGCTCCGCCTTCTTGGCCTCTTTGGCGGGCTCCTGATAGGTGTCGGCAAAAATCGTCTGGATGCTGGAGACCTGATTGTGCTGGGTCAGATATTCAAAGATCAGAGAGAGCTCCTGATCCGTCAGGACCTGCATATGGTTCTTGGGAGTCTCGGCGTACTTCGTCAGGATCTCCGTGATGGTCTTGGTGGGCAGGCCGAAATCCTTCGCCACCTCATGGACTCTGTATTTTTCAATAGCCAATCAAAACACCTCGTTCTGCTCCAACCCGAGGGCTGGGAAATTTTGATATGCAGCTGCCGCGGCTCCGCGCCGCGGCGGCGCCGGCCGTCAGCCCTCCTTCTTTTTCCGGAAGGAGCCTTTGCCCTTTTTCACCGGGCGGCTGTGGGCGTATGGCCGCGCCTTTGCCTTCGGCTTGGGGCGAGCGTCCCTGGGGGGACGGGATCGGTTCGGTTTTGCGCCGCGGGGGCGATCCCCCTTCGGCGCGCGCTCCGGCGGTGTCTCCGCCGGCGGTCTGGCCGTCTGGTCAGGCGGTGCCTTCCGGCGCCGCTTGCCCCGGCGGAGATTCTTCTCGTGGGCCGCCTGCTCCGCCCGGCGCTCCGCGGCCCGGCGGGCCTTCACGTCCATCCGCTCCGCCGCGCCGGCATACTGCTCCGGGTCCAGCTCCGCCAGCCGGTGCAGCAGGGCCGCGGCCAGGCCCACATCCGTCACCGCGGCGATGGCCACGGCCGTCCGGCCCAGGGCCCGGCCCAGCTCCGCCTTGGTGAAGGGGATCTGGAGCCACAGGCAGTCGCCCGCCTGGGCGAAGTGCTCACACCGGCGGCGGGTGCCCTCCGCCGCGTCGGCGGCCAGCAGCAGCACCCGGGCGTCCCGGGCCCGGGCCACGGCCTCCACGGGCTCCTCGCCCACGGCCAGCCGGCCGCCCCGGAGGCTGAGCCCCAGCAGGGACAGAATGTTATGTCGATCCATCCGCACCTCGCAGTTCTGCCTCCATGGCGTCATAGACCTCCGGCGGGATGGCGGTCTCAAAGGCCCGCTCCAGGGCCCGGGACTTCCGGGCCTTCTGCAGGCAGGCCACGTCGTGGCACACATAGGCGCCCCGGCCGGGCTTCTTGCCGCCGAAGTCCAGGGACACGGTGCCGTCCGGGGCCTTCACCACCCGCAGCAGAGACTTCTTATCCTTCATTTCCCGGCAGCCCACGCACTGCCGCTGGGGGATCTTCTTCACTTTCGGCATCTCACAGGCCGCCTTTCTGAAAAGCTGTCTTACTCTGCGTCAGCAGGCTCCGCCGCGGACTCCTCCGGGGAGGCGGTCTCCTCCTCATCATCTCCGATGACCGGCTCGGCGTCCTCCGCAGGCTCCTCCTCGTCGTGATAGCTCTCCGGCTTGATGTCGATCTTGTAGCCGGTGAGCCGGGCCGCCAGGCGGGCGTTCTGGCCCTCCTTGCCGATGGCCAGGGACAGCTGGTCATCCGGCACGATCACCCGGCAGGCCTTGCCCTCGTCCGCCATCCACACGTCGAGGACATCGGCGGGGGCCAGAGCGGCGGCGATGAACTGGGCGGGATCCTCGCTGTACTTCACAATGTCGATCTTCTCGCCCCGCAGCTCCTCCACGATGCTGCCCACCCGCTGGCCCTTGGGGCCCACGCAGGCGCCGATGGGATCCACGTTCTCGTCGTTGGACCACACGGCCATCTTGGTGCGGCTGCCGGCCTCCCGGGCGATGGACTTCACCTCCACGGTGCCGTCGTAGATCTCGGGGACCTCCAGCTCGAACAGCCGCTTCACCAGGCCCGGATGGGTCCGGGAGATCAGCACCTGGGGCCCTCTCGTGGACCGGCGGACCTCCACCACATAGACCTTCACGTGCATCCCCTCGGTGAGCTCCTCGCCGGGGACCTGCTCGCCGGCCATCAGCAGCGCCTCGGTGGAGTCGGTGCCGGTGCCGATCCGCAGGGACACGTTGCCGTTCCGGGGGTCCACCCGGGTCACCACGCCGGTGAGGATCTCATGCTGCTTGGAGTTGAACTCGTCGTACACCATGCCCCGCTCGGCCTCCCGCAGGCCCTGGATGATGACCTGCTTGCCGTTGCCTGCGGCGATGCGGCCGAACTCCACCGTGTCCACGGGGATGTTCACGATGTCGCCCACCTCGTACTTGGCGGAGAGCTTCTTGGCCTCCTCCACCGGCATCTCGTTGGCGGGGTCCACGTAGTCCTCTTCCTCCACCACGTTCTTCTGGACGAACATCTTCAGGTTCTGGTGCGCCTCATCCACGTCCACGATGACGTTCTCCACGTCGGCGTGGTCCCGCTTGTAGGCGGTGGTCAGGGCCTGGACGATCTTCTCCATCATGAAGGACTGGGGGATGCCCCGCTCCTTCTCCAGCAGAGCCAGTGCCGCGAAGATCTCCGCGGGATTGAAGCCCACGGGCTCCTTCTGCTTCTTGCCTTTCATATCGCTGATTCTCCTTGTTGATAAAATACGTCTTGCAGGGACGGTTGATGGCTCAGAATTCCACCCGCAGGCGGACCAGTGCGGTCTCCTTCTTGGGGAAGACCAGCTCCTGCTTGCCCACGGTGACAGTGACGTCGCCGGTGGCCTCGTCATAGGCCTTCAGATGGCCGGCGAACTCCTTCCGGCCCTCCCGGGCCCGGTACAGCTTCACCAGCACGGGGCTGCCCAGAAAGCGCTGGAAGTCAGCGGGCCGCTTCAGAGTCCGCTCGGCCCCGGCGGAGCCCACCTCCAGGGTGTAGCTGCCCTCGATGGGATCGGCCTCGTCCAGCAGGTCGCTGACCTTGCGGGAGATCTCCTCGCAGTCCAGGATGTCCACGCCGCCCTCCTTGTCCAGCAGGATCCGCAGATACCAGGTGCCGGCCTCCTTGACGTACTCCACGTCCCAGAGGGTGCAGCCCTGCTCCGCGATGGCGGGGGCGGCCAGTTCAGCGGTCAGTTCCGTGATTTTTTTCATGGGCGGACTCCCTTCTTTTGACAAGTTCCATAAAATTTGCCTGACCGAAAAAGGCCAAGAAAAAGAGCGGACCCGCAGCCCACTCCACATACCTTACACTTCTAACATACGCATCATAGCACAGATACCCGGAAAGCGCAAGCCCTTTCTGCCAGATTCTTTCCCAATTTCGGGCAAAAAAATCCGCCGGAACCGCGAAAAACCGCAGCTCCGGCGAATCTTTCAGCGCCGGCGGAGCCAGCTGACGCCGCAGGAGACCAGAAACAGCGCCAGATTGGCCACCACCACGGAGGCCCCCACCGGCGTGGACAGCATCCAGGAGGCCGTGAGCCCCGCGCAGAAGCAGCACACCGAGGTGACGGCGGCGCACACCACCACGCCCCGGAAGCTCCTGAACAGCCGCATGGCCGTCAGGGCCGGGAAGATCACCAGGGAGGAGATCAGCATGGCCCCCATCATCCGCATCCCCAGCACGATGGTCAGGGCGGTGAGGATGGCCAGCAGGGTGTTGTACCGGTCCACCCGCAGGCCCGTGGCCCGGGAGAAGCTCTCGTCAAAGGTCACGGCGAACAGCTTGTGGTAGAACAGCACGAACAGCGCCAGCACCGCGATGGACAGTCCCGCGGACAGCGCCACGTCCCCCCAGGTCATGGCCAGCACACTGCCGAACATATAGTTGTCCACATCCGTGGTCATGCCGGTGGTGCAGGAGATGACGATGATGCCGATGGCCAGGGCGGAGGCGCTCATGACAGCGATGGCCGCGTCGCTGTTCCACCGGGGATTGGTGGCCAGCCGCAGCAGGAAGAACGCCGCCAGGATCACCACGGGGATGGAGAAGTACAGCGGCGTGAACCCCAGGGCCACGGCGATGGCCAGGGCCCCGAAGGACACGTGGGAGAGGCCGTCTCCGATCATGGAGTACCGCTTCAGGACCAGGGACACCCCCAGCAGGGCGGCGCAGAGACTCACCAGGGTCCCGGCGATCAGGGCCCGCTGCATGAAGGGATAGGTCAGCATCCATGTCAGGCTCATTCTTCCACCTCCCGGAACCGCCGCCCCTGGGGGGAGGCCAGATAGTCCTGGACCGTGCCCAGGAAGAAGCTGCTGCGGCCGATGTGCAGCACCGTTCGGGCGCTGTGGAGAGCGGCCTTCAGGTCGTGGGTCACCATCACCACCGCCATGCCCTCCTTCAGATTCAGATAGGAGAGGGTCTTGTACAGGTCCTGGGCGGCGGCGGGGTCCAGGCCGGTGATGGGCTCGTCCAGGATCAGCAGGCTTCTGGCGGCGCACAATGCCCGGGCCAGCAGCACCCGCTGCTGCTGCCCGCCGGAGAGATCCCGGTAACAGGCGTCCTTCAGCTCCAGGATGCCCAGCTTGCCCATGTTCATCAGAGCGGCGGACTTCTGGGCGGCGTTGTAGAAGAAGTGGAGCCCCCTCTGGTTCAGGCAGCCGGAGAGGACCACCTCGTACACCGTGGCTGGGAAATCCCGCTGGGCCCGGGTCTGCTGGGGCAGGTACCCGATGGCCCCCTGCCGCAGCTCCGGCGCCCGTAGGATCTCCCCGCTCTGGGGCGTCAGCAGCCCCAGCAGGCCCCGCAGCAGAGTGGACTTGCCGGAGCCGTTGTCCCCCACGATGCACAGGTAGTCCCCAGACCGGATGGTGAGATCCAGATGGGACAGGACGCTCTGGCCCTCATAGCCCAGGGACACGTCCCGGCAGACGATCAGCTCATTGGGCTCCATGGTTCCGCTCCTCCTCTCCGGCACAGACGTCGCACACGCCGGAGAACAGCGTCCCCCGGGGGTTGATGCGGAAGTGGTGCTCCTTCTCCAGATGGTCGTACAGGGACTGGAGCTGGGTGCAGTCCACATGGCGGATGCGGCCGCACCGCTCACACTTCAGGAGAAAGCAGTCCCGGTGGCCCTGGGACTGATGGCCGCAGTACTGATACAGGGCGCCGTCCTCCGTGTTCACCTTGTGGACCGCCCCGGCGGCCTCCAGCTTTTCCAGCTGGCGGTAGATGGTGGCCAGGCCCACCGGGCAGCCCTCCCGCCGCAGGTCCTCCGCCAGCTCCGCGGCGGAGCAGGCGGTCTCCCCCCGCTGCTCCAGGCAGCGGAGCACCGCCTGGTGCTGTTTCGTGCTGTATGGCATACCATGCCCCCTCAATATGAGAATGAAAATCATTTTCATATTATAGACATCACCGGAAAAAAGTCAAGACCGGTTGCAAAAATCCGGCAAATGGGGTATGGTAAAGGCAGTACATTCGCTTGCGCAACAAGGCGCAAATTCACAACACACTTTAGGAGAGAATTGAATGAAAGTCTCACTGGTCATCATGGCGGCGGGCCTGGGGTCCCGCTACGGCGGCAGCAAGCAGGTGGACGGCATCGGGCCCCACAATGAGATCCTGATGGAGTACTCCATTTATGACGCCCTCCGGGCGGGGTTCAACAAGGTGGTGTTCATCATCAAGCCGGAGATGGAGGAGATGATGCACCGCCTGTGCGGGGACTATCTGGCGAAAAAGACCGCCCTGGACGGCTCCCCCGTGGAGGTGGCCTATGCCTTCCAGGACTTCTCCTCCGTGCCGGACTTCTACCAGATCCCGGCGGAGCGGACCAAGCCCTTCGGCACGGTCCACGCCCTGCTGTGCGCGGCGGACGTGGTCCACGAGCCCTTCTGCGTCATCAACGCCGACGACTACTACGGCATCGACGCCTACCGCACCATCTACAACGAGCTGGTGAAGCTGCCGGAGGCCGGGAAGGCCACCATGGTGGGGTATCTGCTGAAGAACACCGCCAGCCTTCACGGCACGGTGTCCCGGGGCGTGTGCCAGGTGGAGGACGGCAAGCTCCGCTCCATCCGGGAGGCCCTGAAGGTCCAGCTGTACCCCGACGGCACCCTGAAGGACCTGGCGGAGGACCTGGACCTGTCTCCGGAGACAGTGGTGTCCATGAACTTCTGGGGCTTTGCTCCCAGCATTTTCCCGGCCCTGCGGGACTACTTCGCCAACTTCCTCCGCACCGAGGCCGGAGACAACATCAAGGCGGAGTGCCTGCTGCCGGTGATGGTGGGCGACCAGCTGAAGCGGGGAGCCCTGGAGGTCTCCGTCCTCCACTCCGCCGACAAGTGGTTCGGCATGACCTACCACGAGGACCGGCAGGTGGTGGCGGAGGAACTCCGCAAGCTCCATGACAGCGGCGCTTACCCGGAGAGTCTGCGGGTCTGAGGAAAGGAGATGGATGCTGTGGCGGAATCCAGCGGGAACAAGCAGCTGGCCTGTCTCCGGTGCGGAACGCCCATGGTGTTCCTGAAGCGGGAGGACATCCAGCTGGGAAAGCACACCTACTTTGGCGGAGATATGGGGAATCTCTTGGCCGGCAGTCTGCCGGTAACCATGTATGTCTGCCCGGACTGCGGCCATTTGGAGCTGTTCACCTCAGAGCGGCCGCCGGAGCCGGGCCCCAGCGGGCCTGTCCCCTTCTACACCCCCGGCACAGGGCCGGAGATCAAATGTCCCCAGTGCGGAAAGCTCCACCCGTCGGACGACGATTTCTGCCCCCTCTGCGGCCTGCCCCGGCTGGAGCCCTGCCCCCACTGCGGCACGGCCTTCCCGGTGACGGAGGAGGTCTGCCCCCACTGCGGCGGCAGGCGGGCAGAGGATCCCCAGTGAGCATACGGAGGTGTGCGGGATGGAGTCGAATATGCCGGTGGTATGCCCCCAGTGCGGGGAACAGATGGAGCTCTGGCGGGAGAACAAGCGTCTGGATCTCTCCGTGATCGCCCCTGACTGGGTCCGAGTGGATGTATACAGCTGCCCCGGCTGCGGGCATCTGGCATTTTTCCGCTCCGGCTTCGTCCCCCGTCCGAAAAAACACGTGCCCGTGGAGCCGGAACCCACGGGGGTGGACACGACCTCCTTCTATGTTCCTGGCGTAGGAGAGATGGTCAAGTGTCCCGTCTGCGGCAAGGAGCATCCTCGCGATGACGCATTCTGCCCTCTGTGCGGCACCCGGCGGGATCAGCCCTGCCCCTGGTGCGGCAAGTGGTTCCCCGCAGAACAGGAGGTCTGCCCCCACTGCGGCCGCGGGCGAAATGAGGAATAAGTGAAACGGGCGGCGGCCATGGGGTTCCATGGCCGCCGTTTTTTACATGCTAGAAAAGGGATTCTATGACATACAGCCGGGTGCCCCCGCTGTTTGCCAGCAGATACAGCTCGTCTCGCGCATCCTCCGAACGGAAGGCGGTGAACCAGCGGCAGTCCGCATAATCAGGCCGCTGGTCCGCCGGCACGGACAGGCCGTCCAGGATGGCGGTCACGGCCTCCTCTGCGGGAGAGATCGGTGTTGCCTCTTGTTCTAAAGTCTCCCGTAGCTGGCCGTCACTGCTGTATTCCAGCACATGATACCGCTCCCCGTCTCCGCCGAAGCTGGCGCCGCTGTCGGTCTCATACAGGCAGTCCTGGCTGGCGGGAAGGTCCAGCTCCCAGTTGAGGCGGATGATCCTGGTATAGTCCTCGCTGCTCAAGAAGATCATCAGCACCGACAGGACCAGCAGGACCGGCAGCGCCAGCAGCCCGCCGATCAGCTTCCACATGGAATCACCTCCTGCCAGACGTCCGTGTCCGCGACTGTGGACGGCGCGGCGGCGGCCGCCAGGATTGTCCAGAGTGCCTCATCCCCCTGGTAAATGCCTGTATAGGGCTGCTCCAGGCAGCAGATGCCATCCGCCTCGTAGACGTACAGGACGCTCCAGTCCGGCGGCTCGCCGGTGCCCAGTTCCACCCGCACCGCGCCGGGCTGGTCCGGGGCGTCCTGTACGCTCTCCCCGCCGGTGGAGACGGCCTCGGCCGCCCGTTGGAGGAATCCCTCGATCCAGTCCCGGTCCGTGCGGAGTGTCACCGCATCTCCCGCCGTCACCCGGACGGCGGTGACCTCCGCCGCGGCCGGGAGCACGATGGTGTCTGCCCTGCCGCAGCCTGTCAAAGTAAGCGTCAGCAGCAGGCCGCAGACGATCCACAAAAGACGTGTGTTCATGCTGGTGCCCTCCTCTTATGCGCCGCCCCGGGCCGCCAGCCAGGCCGACAGGCTCCAGGTCCGCCAGTCGGCGCAGTCCTCCCGGGCCTCGGCCCGGCGCTGTTCCAGCAGGGTGGACAGACGGGCCGGGCCAATGGCATCCCAGTCCCCATACGCCGTACAGACCATATTCCCATCCAATCGCTCCAGCTGGGACAGGGTGTCATAGGAGAGGTCGTAGAGCAGGTACTCCGCGTCCAGCGCTGCGCTCTCTCCCGCCAGATACCGGTCCACCTGGTCCTTTGCCACCAGGTAGTCCACCGGCACGCAGTTGATCGCCAGCCAACCCGCCAGGGCCAGGGGAAAGGCCACCCGGCAGAACCGGAAGTCCGGCCGCCGGACCTTCCAGGCCGCCGCCAGCAGGAAGGCCGCCATCATCCCCATCCCCCAGTAGGTCATGCAGCGCTTGAAGGACAGGCCGTAGGCCTCCACGTACAGCGTCATCCGCACAGCGGCGGAGGCCAGCAGCACCAGGCTCTCCGCCGTCAGCAGGGCGGACAGGCCCCGCACCGCCCGCCAGGCGGCGCCCTCCCGCCGGGACCACTGGACCGCCGCCAGCAGGAGGGTGAGATTCAGCGCCGTCACCCCCACCATCTGGAAGAAGCCGCTGCGGGCCCATTCCGCGTAGGAGATGTGCCTCCGGGCCAGGTACTCCGCCCCGCCCAGGAGCCCGGCGGACTGGACCCCCAGGAACAGCAGGTACAGCGCCGCCGCTGCCGCCAGCACGATGGCAAAGGCCAAACTGTCCGCCCCGCCCCGGGACGGTCCCTCTTTTCGCCGCAGGGGCGTCGGCTGGCGGAGGAAGTACAGCAGGCCGAAGAAAAAGGGTGTCATCCCCCCGGCCAGGATGGCCTTCCACACCGCGTCGGTGAAGTGCAGGGTGAAGAAGTCCCGCAGATCCGCCGTGGCGGCGGCGAACAGCGCGTCGGCGGAGGCCAGCACCGGCACCAGCACCGCCAGCAGGACCACCGCGCCCGCGGTCCCGGCCGCCAGGGGCAGGGCGCGGCGGGAGCCGCCGGGTTCCCGGGGCAGCAGGGCGGCGATCACCGCCCCCAGGCGGCCGAAGAAGCCCGTCAGCAGCAGGCAGAGCCGCTCCCACAGCATGGCCGGCCGCCACCAGGGCAGGAACTGCCCGCCGGAGAGCCCGATGGCGTGGATGGGCAGCAGGGCCATCAGGGCGAGGGTGTTCCAGCCCCGGAAAAACCCGTTGGAGCCCAATGCCAGGGAAACCAGGGCCAGCGCAAGGTTCGTCCCCAGCAGGAAGCGGCTCTCGGCGGTGGCAGTCAGCCGCCGTCCCTTGCAGACGGCCACCAGAGCATACCAGGCGCAGACGGCGGAGGCCCAGCCCAGGCCGTTGCCGCAGGTGAGCAGGGTGTTCACCAGCAGGAGACAGAAGCCGAAGGTCAGGGGCACCAGTAGCCGCTCCCGGCGGTCGATCACGTAAATGACAGCGGTGGAATGGACAGGCTTCGCCGTGCCCTCCGGACGGAGGGCCTTTTCAGGTTCATTCATTGGAACATTCTCCTTTTACACTGTCCGCTCAGCAGGGACAGGCACTTGCGGTCTGACAGGGGACTTTGGCGGGACGCACGCCAGGGGCAGCAGGAACAGGGCAAGGCCGGCGCAGAGTCCCGCGGCCGATTTTTTCAAAGGATTCAGGGGGCCTCCTTATCCGGCACATACTCCAGGATGTCCCCCGGCTGGCAGTCCAGGGCGGCGCAGATGGCCTCCAGGGTGGAGAAGCGGACGGCCTTGGCCTTGTTGTTTTTCAGAATGGACAGGTTCGCCAGGGTGATGTCCACCTTCTCCGCCAGCTGGGAGAGGGTCATCTTCCGCTGGGCCATCACCACGTCCAGATTGACTACGATCATGCTGTCACCTCAAATCGTCAGATCATTTTCCGCCTTCAGTTCCGCCGCCCGGCGGAACAGCCCGGCCATCACCAGGCATAAAAGGCCCGCCATGGCAAAGAGGGGGATGAACAGCGCGGTGTAGGACAGCAGGGCGGACAGCCCGTGGACAGCCAGAGAGAACACGGTCCGCCCCAGGGCGCCGGCGGCGATGACAAAGCAGCACACCGCCGCCCGCCGCAGGCAGCCGGGGTTCTTGGGGGAGAAGGGCGTTCCGTCCGCCACGGAGGCCAGGAGCCGGATGCCCTGGACCAGGATGCCTGCGGCGCAGATCCCCGCCAGAATGAGGAAGCCCGCCAGCACGGCTGACTCCGGCGTCCGCCACGCGGCCCCCAGGAGGATCGACAGCAGGTTCCCCAGGCCGTCGTCAAAGTCATAGCGGAACGTCTCCACCAGGCGGGCGAACGTCATGCTGCCCGGATCCTGGAACCGGAAGTAGGCCAGGGCCGGCGACAGGAGGATCAGCAGGAGGTCGCAGAGGATCAGCAGAGCACAGAGTCCCACCAGGACGTGGGCAATTCTCTGGGATGCGGTGCGTTTCACAGCGGGACCTCCTCTCTCAAATGGTCAGGTCGTTTTCCGCCTGCATCTCCGCCGCCTGGCGGAACAGGGCGGACATCACCAGACACAGCAGGCCGAACACGGCAAAGACGGGCACGAACAGCGCGTTATAGGTGGCCAGGGGCCGGAGGGACTGGTAAAACCACAGCCCCCACACGGTCCGGACCACCGCCGCCCCGGCGATGCAGAAGGAGTACACCGCCGCCCGCCGGAGCCGGCCGGCATTCCGCGGGGAAAAGGGCGTCCCCCGGAGGATGGTGTTCAGCACCCGGAGCCCCTGCAGCAGGATCAGCACGGTACAGATGCCGCAGGCCACCAGGAACAGCGCCGTCAGGGCACGGGTCCCCGCGCCCCACACCCAGATCCAGGACAGAAAGATCGCGGCCACACCGGCGGCCGTGATATCGTCCGGCGCGGGGTGAAGCAGGTCATACAGGAACGTCCCCGCGCCGCCGAAGAGGTTTTCCTCGTTGGCCATGACAGAGACGGGCACCAGCAGCACCGCCAAGGCGATCAGCGCTATGGTCAGGATCAGCAGCACGCGGAGCCCCCGGGCGATCTTCCGCACAGTGGTATCAGACATGGTCCAGTCCCTCCTTCTCAAGGTGTCATCCTGGCCCGCCGGGGCCGCAGCAGCAGGCACAGGGCCCAGCCGATGCAGAACCACAGCAGCAGGGCCAGGGCGATCTGAAAGACGCTCCCCTCGGTCCAGAGCCAGCCCCAGCACAGGGCGCAGACGAGCAGCAGCCGGAGGGGCGCCTCCCACCACCGCACATAGGGGGTGAAATCCAGCAGCTCCGGCAGCCACTCCCCGCCCATCAGCACCACACCGGGCACCGGGAACAGCGCCGCCAGAAGCAGCAGTACCGGCAAAAGCCGCCAAAAACGCCTGGATGTCATTTCCACCCCTCCTTTTCCTGCATCGTACCATAGGGCTTATCGTTTGTCAATGTTTTTTTATTGCTTTTCGATAAATCTTTTGCAGGAGGCCGCTCTGGCGCGGCCTCGCGGCAGGCAGCGAAAAACAGGCACAGGGGCGGTCCTTTTGGACCGCCCCTGTGCCTGTATGATATAGAGAAAGGAGAGGGAAAATGATGTGTGTCACAAGCGTTCCTGCTTGTTGTCCCTATCATATCCCCCACCGGGCAGAAAGTCAACAGGCGGGGGAAAATCTTCATATTTTGTTTACAGTCTCGTTAAATATCGCCGGTTTCGTTTACAAAATGTTCAAAATTCTCCGGCAGATGCTCATTCTCCGTACTGCCAGCAGGCGGGGTCGTGGTCACTGGTGTCCGCCGTGGGAGGCCAGGTCAGCACGCCGTCCTGGAGGACATAGGGGATGTCGCTGTAGACGGCCTGGCGGCCGTATTCGTCCGTCACCACGGCAGCGAAGCACAGCTGATCCCCGTCGCCGGTCATGGTCACCCGGCTCCCAGCCGGGAGGCGGAAAACGGACGTGCCGGCGGAATCTGCCTGGGATGCCTCCGGCTCCGCACAGGGCTCCAGCCAGGTGACAAGGGCCTTGTTTTTGAAGAGGCCCATGCGGATGGATTCCACGTCAGACCGGGGGACATCCGGGATGTCCTGCGCCGAATCTTCCGGCACAACGGACAGCTCCGCCGCCGGAAGAGTCAGCAGGCCGCTGTCATTGGCCTCCAGGCCCATGAAACCCGTCACCGCGGGACGGAATCGGACGGCAGGCATGGTGGCGCTGTACAGCCCCTCAACCTGGTCCAGCAGTTGGGTCTGGCGGGTGCCGTCGGCCGAGATGAAGGTGAAGGAAAGTCGGATGCTGTCCGTCAGCCGGGTAGAGATGGATTCCGCCTGGAAGGTCTTGCCGTCCGGATGGAGGATGCCGGGCACGGTCTGCACACCGCCGGTGCCGTTTTCAACGGAGAACTCCGCCGTCATGCCCGCCTGGAAGGTCTTGGGCACCGCGTAGGCGGAGAAGAGGGCCATGCCATTGTCCCCGCCATCCCGCAGGCTCACCAGTTTCAGCTCCACGCCGCAGTCTGCCAGGAGGCTGTTCTGGGCCTTCAGAATCTCCTCCACCCGGTTGGAGAGAGAGTTGATCTGGCCGTCCATGCTGGACTCCACCCGGTAGATGCTGTTCTGCAGATCGGTGTACTGTGCGTCCATCTGCCCCAGGCGGCCAAAGAGCTGGAACAGCACCAGACACAGGGCCAGGCCCGCCAGCGCCCAAGGCCAGCGGCGGCGCCTGCGGATCTGGGGCTGTGCGGCAATATAGCGGTCTACAATCTCCTCCACCATGTGCAGCTGGGACTCTGTCAGCTCCCCCTCCGCCCCGGCGGGGGCATCGGCGGGGGCCGGCGGTTCCTCCACTCCCAGCAGCCACCCCACGGAGACGCCGAACAGGCGGCTCAATGCGATCAGCTTGTCGATCTCCGGCAGGGCGGTGTCTGTTTCCCATAGTTAAGGATATGGATGCAAGTTAATCAATTTTGCCGATAAATCGGTAGTAAATCTCAATCTCCTGATCTCGCATCCCATCCGCACCTTTAGTAGCCTCATGAATCACAATCTTCTCA
>DWYU01000121.1 GCA_019118505.1 Candidatus Oscillibacter excrementavium | reverse complement strand
GCCCCTTGCGGGGCCGCGCCGCTGTTGTCTATCCCGCCGCAACCGCCGGTTGACACCGGGGAAACCCGCCGGTGGTTGCGCATTGCCCCATTCTCTGGTATGGTAGTGGCAAAGGAGTTGATACCATGCGGGAGCAGCAGACCCTGGGCTGCCGCATCCAGGAGGGGCGGAGGGCCGCCGGCCTCTCCCAGGAGTCCCTGGGGGAGCGGCTGGGCGTCAGCCGCCAGGCGGTCAGCAAATGGGAATCTGACGCCAGTGTGCCGGACCTGGAGAACCTGATCGCCATGAGCCGCATCTTCGGCGTCACCATCGGCGCCCTGCTGGGGGTGGAGCCGGCGGCGGAGGAACCGTCCGCGGAAGAGGCCCCGGAGGCCTCCGGCGGGGAGTCAGGTGACGCTGCCCCGGACAAAGGGCTGACGGACCGGGAGCTGGCGGCGGTGGAGGCCATCGTGCAGAAATATCTGGAGGCGGCCCAGTCCGCCCAGAAACCCCGGTGGAGCCGACGGAAAAAGCGCGCCTTGGTGGCCGTAGCCTGTGCCGCTGTGCTGCTGATCGTCCTAGTCCTAGACGGCATCTTTTCCTCTCTGGGGCGCCGGCTAGACCAGGTCCAGGACCAGGTGAACTACGTTCAGAGCAGCGTCAGCAGCCAAATCGGGTCTCTCACCGGCCAGATCTCCGGCCTGTTGGCGGAGCAGAACAGCCTCATCAGCGGCTATGACATCCGGGTGGCGGACTATGACCTGGAACAGCAGATGTGGTACCTGGCAGCCACTGTGACGCCGAAGGAGTATACGGCGGACACGGTGGTGACCTTTACCGCCCGGACGGACACCGGCGCGACCGCCTCGGCCCAGGCCCGGAACGAGGGCGGCGTCTTTACGGCGGAGAACTGGGCGGTGCCCATGGCCTCCACGCCCGCCTGGACGGATGAGGGCGTTCCGCTGGACGGCGGCGCGGTGCAGATCTCCGCGGCCTTTGAGGACAGCGGCACCATCCGGACCCAGACGCTGGAGGAGCACCTGTATCTCGATCTCAAGGACTACCGGCTGGAGGTGGATGGCCGCTGGGAGACGGAGTGGGCATCGGGGCGGCTCACCTTAGGGAATTTGGACCTGCAAATCGAAAACAACACGGAACTGCCGGTGGAACTGGCAGACGCGGAGCTGTCCCTTTTCCGCCACGGAGAGGAAGAGCCCCTCTGGTCTGCCCCGCTGGAGGACGCCGTGGCATTGTGGCGGCGGCAGGGTTATGTGCAGATGTACATACCGGTGGAGACAGACGTGTCCCCCGTCCGAATGAGCACCGGAGACGCCCTGCTGGCGGCGGTGCATGTCACCGACGACCACGGCCAGGACTTCTGGAGCTTTGTGGGGTGCTGGCGGAGTTGGAACGGCGCTCTCCATCAGGACAGCCTGTACGATCTGAACGATCAGTATCCCAACTGGCAGCCTGGCGACCTGCTGCCCATCTGGAATTGACGCAAAGCGCCCCGGAGTTTTGACACTCCGCGGCGCTTTATGGTCTCTTACTTCATCAGCTCATACATGACGGCCTTGATGGTGTGCATCCGGTTCTCCGCCTCGTCAAAGACGATGGAGGCCGGGGACTCGAACACCTCGTCGGTGACCTCCATGGCCTCCCGGTCGAACTTCTCGCCCATCTCTTTGCCCACCTTGGTCTTGTGGTCGTGGTAGGCGGGCAGGCAGTGCATGAACCTGCACTGGGGCCCGGCGTTGTCCATCAGGGCCTGGGTCACCTGATAGGGGGCCAGGGCGTCGATCCGCTCCTGCCAGACCTCTACCGGCTCGCCCATGGAGACCCACACGTCCGTGTACAGCACGTCGGCGCCCTTGGTGGCAGCCATGGGGTCCTCGATGAACTCCAGCACCGCGCCGGTCTCCCTGGCGATGGCCTGACAGGTGTCGATCAGCTTCTGGTCCGGCATATACGCCTTGGGCGCGCAGGCCACAAAGTGCATCCCCATCTTGGCGCAGCCCACCATCAGGCTGTTGCCCATGTTGAACCGGGCGTCCCCCAGGTACACCAGCTTGATGCCCTTCAGCTTCCCGAAGTGCTCCTGGATGGTGAGGAAGTCCGCCAGGATCTGGGTGGGGTGGAACTCGTTGGTGAGGCCGTTGAACACCGGCACGCCGGCGTACTGGGCCAGCTCCTCCACGATTGTCTGCCCGAAGCCCCGGTACTCGATGCCGTCGTACATCCGCCCCAGCACCCGGGCGGTGTCGGCGATGGACTCCTTCACGCCGATCTGGCTGCCGGTGGGCCCCAGGTAGGTGGACCCCATCCCCAGGTCCTGGCAGGCCACCTCAAAGGCGCACCGGGTCCGGGTGGAGGTCTTTTCAAAGATCAGCGCCACGTTCTTCCCCTCCAGATACCGGTGGGGGACGCCGGCCTTCTTCTTGGCCTTCAGGTCGGCGGCGGTGTCCAGAAACTGCTGGATCTCCGCGGGGGTAAAGTCCAGGAGCTTCAAAAAATGGGTGTGGTTTTCCATGGTTGTCTCCTCTCTGTCCCGCCATGGCGGGCGCTTTCATGATTCAGTGTGGGAAAATTGTATAAAATTTTACCGCTAGTGCTAGTGCTAGTGTAAGTGCTAATGTAAGTGTAAGTGTCAGTGCTACTGTCAGTGCCACGGCGGGGCGCAGGGGCCCCGCCCGGCGTGAAGAAAAGATTTAGGAGAGCGTTTTCTTCATGATCGCCACGCCCTGGTCCATCTCCTCCTTGGAGATCACCAGCGGCGGCAGGAGCCGCATCCCCGGACCGGCGGTCAGCACCAGCAGGCCGTTTTCGATCAGCTTGTTTGCGATCTCCTTGTTGGTCCAGCCGTCCTTGACCGCGATGCCGATCATCAGGCCCAGACCCCGGGTGGCGCCGAAGCAGGGCAGGTCCAGGGCTTCGATCTGGTTGCGCAGATACGTGCCCTTGGCCTGGACATCCTCCAAAAAGGCGTCCGTCAGGGTCTCCTGCACCACCAGGCCCGCGGCGGCGCACACCGGGTTGGCGCCGAAGGTGGTGGCGTGGGTGCCCGGCCCCAGCACGTCCCGGCACTTCTCGTTGGCCAGGATACCGCTCATGGGCAGGCCGCCGGCAATGCCCTTGGCAAAGGAGAGCACGTCCGGCTGGATTCCGTACTGCTGGAAGGCGAAGAGGCTGCCGGTCCGGCCCACGCCGGTCTGGACCTCGTCGATCAGCAGCAGCCAGTCCTTTTCCGCGCAGAGCTTGGCCGCCGCCTGGACAAAGTCCCGGTCCAGAGGCAGCACGCCGCCCTCGCCCTGGACCAGCTCCATCATCACGGCACAGACGTCGTCTCCCGCCGCGGCCTCCAGGGAGGCCATGTCGTTGGCGTCGGCGTACCGGAACCCCTCGGTGAAGGGGAAGAAGTAGTTGTGCAGCCGCTCCTGGCCGGTGGCGGTCAGGGTGGTGATGGTGCGGCCGTGGAAGGAGTTGTTCAGGGTGATGATGGTGGCCCGGCCCTTGCCGTACTTGTCAAAGCTGTACTTTCTGGCCAGCTTGATCATGCCCTCGTTGGCCTCGCCGCCGCCGTTGGCAAAGAAGGCGCAGCTCATGCCGGTGCGCTTGCAGAGGATCTCCGCCAGCCGGGCGGGGGGCTCCGTGTAGAACAGGTTGGAGGAGTGGCCCAGCTTCTTGGCCTGGGCGGAGATGGCGTCCACCCAGGGCTGGCAGCCGTATCCCAGGTCACTGACGCCGATGCCGCTGGTGAAGTCGATGTAGGCGTTGCCCTCCGGGTCGTAGAGGGTGGCCCCCTGCCCGTGGTCCAGGGCCACCGGGAAGCGGCCGTAGGTATTCATGATGTACTGCCCCGTCAGGGCCTTGATCTCTTGGCTGGTCATGGGATCAGTCCTCCTTTTTCAGCATGGTGCCGATGCCCTCGTCGGACAGCAGCTCGATCAGAATGGAATGGGGAATGCGGCCGTCCAGGATGTGGACCCGCTCCACGCCGCCGGCGATGGCGTCCACCGAGCACTCCATCTTGGGGATCATGCCGCCGGTGATGACGCCCTGGGCCACCAGGCCCGGCACCTCGTAGGTGTGGACCACGTGGATCAGCGTCTCCTCGTCCTTGGGGTTGCGCAGCAGGCCCCGCACATCCGTCAGCAGGATCAGCTTCTCCGCCCCCAGGGCGGCGGCCAGCTTGGCGGCTGCGGTGTCGGCGTTGATGTTGTAGGCAGTGTCGGCGTCCACCCCCTGGGCCACGGTGGACACCACGGGAATGTAGCCGTTGCTCAGGGCGTTTTCCACCGGCTCCGGGTTCACCTGGGTGATCTTTCCCACCAGGCCGTATTTCTCGTCCAGCTGCTCCGCCTGGAACAGCTGCCCGTCCATGCCGCACAGGCCGATGGCCTGGCCCCCCAGCCGGTTCAGCTGGGCCACCAGGTTCTTGTTGACCTTGCCGCACAGCACCGACTGGACCACATCCATGGTCTCCGGGTCGGTATAGCGCAGGCCGCCCACAAAGCGGCTCTCGTGGCCGATCTTCTTCAGCATCTCGCTGATCTCCGGTCCGCCGCCGTGGACCACCACCACCCGGATGCCCACCAGGGACAGCAGGATGATGTCGCACATGACGGCTCTTCGCAGCTTATCAGAGATCATGGCGTTGCCGCCGTACTTCACCACAATGGTCTTGCCGGTAAATTTCTGGATATAGGGCAGGGCTTCCACCAGCGTCCGCGCCTGCTGTGCGTGGGAGGACATATCACATCAACTCTTTTCTTGAAAAATCGGCTGCCGCCGGGAGGATGGCTCGGCAGGTGCGCCCGCGGTTTACGTCCGGTAATCCCCGTTGATCTTCACATACTCATAGGTGAGGTCGCACCCCCAGCAGGTGCAGGCGCCGTCCCCCTCCCCCATGGCGATGGCAATGGTGACATCGTGTTCTTTCAGGACCTTCTTGGCAAGGTCCTCGTCAAAGTCCAGCCCCCGGCCCCGGGCACACACCTGGACGCTGCCGGCCTGGCTCTGGAACGCCACATCCACCTTGTCCGGGTCGAAGTCCTCCCCGGAGTAGCCCATGGCGCACAGCACCCGGCCCCAGTTGGCGTCCGCGCCGAAGATGGCGGCCTTGGTGAGGGCGGAGCCGATGACGGACTTGGCGATGGTCTCGGCGCTCTCTTCACTTTTCGCGCCGGTGACGGTGCAGGTGATCAGGTGGGAGGCCCCCTCTCCGTCGGAGGCCATCTTCCTGGCCAGCTCCACGCACAATGCCTTCAGCGCCTCCACGAAGGCGTCGTAGTCCGGCCCTTTTCCGGTGATGGGGGGATTTCCCGCCAGGCCGTTGGCCAGGACGCAGCAGGTGTCGTTGGTGGAGGTGTCCCCGTCCACGCTGATGCGGTTGAAGCTGACCCGCACCGTGTCCAGCAGGGCGGAGCGGATCATCTCCGGGGAGATGGCGCAGTCGGTGGTGAGGAAGCACAGCATGGTGCCCATGTTGGGGTGGATCATGCCGGAGCCCTTGGCGATGCCCCCCATCCGGACGGTCCTGCCGCCGATGGTGGTCTCCAGGGCCAGCTCCTTCTTCACGGTGTCGGTGGTCATGATGGCGTGGGCCGCGGCGTCGCTGCCCTCCGGGGAGTGGGTGACGGAGGCGTACAGCTCCGGCATCCCCTGTTCGATGGCCGCCACGTTCAGCGTCTGGCCGATGACGCCGGTGGACGCCGCTACGATGTCCTCCGGCGCGCAGCCCACGGCCCTGGCCGCCGCGGCGCAGACCCGTTCCGCGTTCTCCTCTCCCATGGGGGCGCAGGCGTTGGCGTTGCCGCTGTTGATGACGGCGGCTCTTGCCTTCCCGTCCGCCAGATGGCGCTTGTCCACGTGGATGTGGGCGGCCTTCACGGCGTTTTTCGTGTAGACGGCGGCACAGGCGCAGTCCACGTCGGATACGATCAGGGCCACGTCCTTTTTCCAGGCGGCGTGGGTCTTGACGCCCACGTGGATGCCGCCGGCCCGGAAGCCCTGGGCGGCGCACACGCCGCCGTCGATGAAGTTCAGCATAGTCTCAACCTCTTTTCAGATAAAAGATATGAGATACCGCCATCCGGCCATACTTTTGTATATCTTTTATCGCTTATCTTTTCACTTTTTTCTCAAACCAGGCCCGCGGTCTCCTCCAGGCCCAGCATGATGTTCATGTTCTGCACCGCCGCGCCGGAGGCCCCTTTTCCCAGGTTGTCGAACAGGGCGGTAATGGTGAAGGCCTCGTCATTGCCCATCACCACCAGCGTCAGGTCATTGTCCCCGGCCTTCGCGCCGCCGTAGAGCTTGCCGCCCAGGTCCCCGGCGCCCGGCCGGGCCACATGGACCAGCTTCTCCCCGGCGTAGTGGTCCGCCAGAACCTGCCAGACCTGATGCAGGGTCGCAACGCCTGTCATCTGATTCATGTGCAGAGGCACGGTGGCGGCCATGCCCTTGTAGTAGTCGTCCACGATGGGGCTGAACACCGGCGGCTTTGTCAGGCCGCAGATGGTCTGCATCTCCGGCAGGTGCTTGTGGTTCTGCCCCAGGCCGTAGATGCCGGGGCTGCTCAGGATCTCCGCCCGGTCCGGTGCCTCATACTGAGCGATCATCTTCTTACCGCCGCCGGAGTAGCCGGTGAGGGAGAAGCACGCCAGGTCCGCGTCCGCCGGCAGAATCCCCGCCTGGACCAGGGGCGCCGCGATGGAGATAAACCCCGTGGCGTGGCACCCGGGGTTGGCCACGTACCGGGCCTTGGCGATGGCCTCCCGCTGGCCGGGCCGCAGCTCGGGGAAGCCGTAGACCCAGCCCGGCGCCGTCCGGTGGGCGGTGGAGGCATCGATGATGCGGGCGTTAGTCCCCTCCGCCAGGGCCACAGCCTCGATGGCCGCCGCGTCCGGCAGGCACAGGAACACGATGTCCGCCGCCGCCATCAGCTTTTTCCGCGCCGCCGGGTCCTTCCGCTTGTCCTCGTCGATCAGCAGCAGATCGATGTCGTCCCGCGCCGCCAGCCGGTCATAAATTTGAAGGCCCGTGGTGCCGTCTTTTCCGTCGATGTAGATCTTGGGTCTCATATCCCACTCCCCCCGCAGAAGATAAGAGATAAAAGATAAGAGATATGACTGGCTCTGTTATCCTTTATCGTTTCCCGTTTATCTCTTCTCTGTTCGCTCGTTGATGAATTGTTCGATCTCCCCGATCTGCCTCGTGGTCTCGCTGACCGCCGGGCCGCCGTAGCTGGAGCGCAGGGCCATGCAGTTCTCCAGGTTCAGGGCATCGTACACGTCCTGCTCAAACAGGGGCGACACCGCCTTCAGCTCCTCCAGCGTCAGCTCCTCCAACGTCTTGCCCTGGGCGGTGCACTGGGCCACCAGATGGCCGGTGACAGTGTAGGCGTCCCGGAAGGGCATGCCCTTTTTCGTCAGGTAGTCGGCGCAGTCCGTGGCGTTGATGAAGCCGTGGCCGGCGGCCTTGCGCATATTGTCCGTGCGGACGGTCATGGTGTCCAGCATGGCGGCGAACACCGGCAGGCACATCTCCACCGTGTCGATGGCGTCGAACACCGGCTCCTTGTCCTCCTGCATGTCCTTGTTGTAGGCCAGGGGCAATCCCTTCATCACCGTCAGCAGGCTCATCAGGTCGCCGTAGACCCGGCCCGTCTTGCCCCGGACCAGCTCCGCCACGTCCGGGTTCTTCTTCTGGGGCATGATGCTGCTGCCGGTGGCGTAGGCGTCGTCCAGCTCGATGAACTTGAACTCCCAGCTGCACCAGAGGATGACCTCCTCGGCGAAGCGGCTCAGGTGCATCATCAGGATGGAGAGGCCGCTCAACAGCTCCAGGGCGTAGTCCCGGTCAGAGACGCCGTCCAGGGAGTTGCTCATGGGGGCGGCGAAGCCCAGCGCCTGTGCCGTCTCCCACCGGTCGATGGGATAGGTGGTGCCCGCCAGGGCGCCGGAGCCCAGGGGGCACTCGTCCAGCCGCTTCCCGCAATCCTCCAGCCGGGTCACGTCCCGCCGGAACATGGAGGCGTAGGCCATGAGATGCTGGGCAAAGGAGATGGGCTGGGCCCGCTGCAGGTGGGTGTAGCCGGGCATGACGGCGGTCTGGTACTTCTTCGCCTGGCGGCAGAGGACGGTCTCCAGCTCCAGCAGCTGGGATACCATCACCGGGATCTGCTCCCGGACGTACATGCGGAAGTCCAGGGCCACCTGGTCGTTCCGGGACCGGGCGGTGTGGAGCCGTTTCCCCGCGTCGCCGATGCGGGCGGTGAGCAGTGCCTCCACATTCATGTGGATGTCCTCGTTGTCGGCGGTGAATGTCACCTTCCCCGCCTCGATGTCCGCCAGGATGCCCTGGAGCCCGCCGATGATGGCGGCGGCGTCCTCTTTGGAGATGATGCCGCAGTCCCCCAGCATCCGGGCGTGGGCCATGGAGCCGGTGATGTCCTCCCTGTACAGCCTCTGGTCGAAGCTGATGGAGGCGTTGAGTTCATTTACCAGCTGATCGGTCTCTTTTTGAAAGCGTCCGCCCCAGAGTTTCATAAGCCGTTGTTCCTTTCATGGCAGACGCGGGGCGAAGAAGCCTCTCCGCCCCGCTCCTGTGGTTTTGTGATGGTCTTTGTCTCTCCCCGCCGGGCCATATCGGAATCATTTTCGGCAGGGCATGTACCTGCCGAAAATACTTTGACCCGTGCGTCGGGGGCGCACACACCAGTGACCGACGTCACTGGTGCGGGGGGAGGTCGAGGGGGGACGAAGTCCCCCTTCGAATTTCCTTAGAGTTTCCCCTCTTCCCGCAGCGCCAGCACCGTGTCGGGCAGGCCCCACAGGTTGATGAAGCCGGTGGCGTTGGTCTGGTCGTAGCTGCTCTCGTTGAAGGTCACCAGCTCCTCGGAGTACAGGCTCTCGGGAGAGGTGATGGAGGAGGTGATGATGTTGCCCTTGTAGAGCTTCAGCTTCACGCTGCCGGTGACGTGCTCCTGGGTCTTGTCGGCGAAGGCGGACAGGGCCTCCCGTAGGGGGGTGAACCACTTGCCGTTGTACACCAGGTCCGCGAAGTCCACCGCCAGCTTGCTCTTCATGTGGGCGGTGTCCTTGTCGATGGTGATCATCTCCAGCAGCTGGTGGGCCTTGTAGAGGATGGTGCCGCCGGGAGTCTCATACACGCCCCGGTCCTTCATGCCCACCAGCCGGTTCTCCACGATGTCCAGCAGGCCGATGCCGTTGTCGCCGCCCAGCTTGTTCAGCTTGCGGATGATGTCGCTGGCCTTCATCTTCTCCCCGTCCACGGCCACGGGCACGCCCTTCTCAAAGTCGATGGTCACGTAGGTGGGCTTGTCGGGGGCCTGGAGGGGGCTGACGCTCATCTCCAGGAAGCCGGGCTTCTCATACTGGGGCTCGTTGGCCGGGTCCTCCAGATCCAGGCCCTCGTGGCTCAGGTGCCAGATGTTCTTGTCCTTGGAGTAGTTGGTCTCCCGGCTGATCTTCAGGGGCACGTTGTGGGCCTCGGCGTAGTCGATCTCCTCGTCCCGGCCCTTGATGTCCCACTCTCTCCAGGGGGCGATGATGGTCATGTCCGGGGCGAACCGCTTGATGGCCAGCTCGAACCGCACCTGGTCGTTGCCCTTGCCGGTGCAGCCGTGGGCGATGGCGTCGGCGCCCTCCGCCTTGGCGATCTCCACCAGCTTCTTGGCGATGATGGGCCGGGCAAAGGCGGTGCCCAGCAGGTACCGCTCATAGGTGGCGCCCATCTTCAGAGAGGGGATGATGACGTCGTCCACCATCTCGTCGGTCAGGTCCGCGATGTACAGCTTGCTGGCGCCGGTCTTGATGGCCTTCTCCTCCAGGCCCTCCAGCTCGTCGTCCTGGCCCACGTCGCCGGACACGGCGATGATCTCCGGGTTGTTGTAGTTCTCCTTCAGCCAGGGGATGATGATGGACGTATCCAGGCCGCCGGAATAGGCCAGCACGATCTTCTTGATGTTCTTCTTATCCATAGCTTGGTTCCCTCCGCACTGTGTTGTTTGATGATGTTTGAATTATACGCTATACACGTATATTTATTCAAGTATCATTTTGCACAACTTTTCCAGCTGTGTCTGGATAATTTTGCATATCTTTTCGAATTCCCGGAAAATATACCGTATATTTTTCGAAATATGCACGGAACACAACATATTCATTCGCACCTGCACCCCGGTGCCCGCCGGGGCATAGAATGGACCGCGGGATCATTCCCCGCCGGGCGGACCTGCGCGTTCCGGATAGAAAGGCTGGTCCTATGAAACGCTGCTTCTGTTCTCTCCTGGTCCTGGCACTGGGTTCCCTGGCGCTGGGCGGACTGGTGTTCGCCCTGCTGCGCACAGGCGTCCTGACTCTGACCGCCGCCACGCCCACTGCTCTGTTCTTTTTTGCGGCCACCGCTGCCGCCGGTCTCGGCGGCCTGCTGGCTGCGCTGCTGGGCGTCCTGCTGGCAGAGCGGACGCCGGCCCTGGCAGACGCCTGGCTCTGCTGCGGGGAGGCCTCCGCCGTGGGCGCCCTGGGCGCCCTGCTGACGGCGCTGATCACCGCCCTCTCCGCCGCCTCCGGCGTGGGGCTGCACATCGGCGCGGCCCTGTGCTGCGCCTTCCTCGCCCTGATGGCAGGCGGCATTCTCTGCTTCCTGCGGCGGTATGTCACCGCCCGGTTCACCTGCTGCTGCGGCCAGGTCTGCTGACAGAAAAGCCCCGGTGCGCTGTGCGCACCGGGGCCTGTTTCCGCTATGCCGTTTCCGCCGGGGCCTTATTTCTCCCTCACGCTTCTGGCGATCCGGACCAGGGTGTCCTGGTCCACGGTGCCGTGGAGCCGGAAGTAGACGCCGGTGTCCGCGTCGGTCCAGGCCAGGGTGGCCACGTCCGCCGCCCCGGGGCCGGAGATGGTTCCGGTCGTGATGGTCACACTGCCCTCGGTCTGGGGCTCCCACTCATCCTCATCCGCCTCGTGAGGCTCCTTGGCCTCCCAGAATTTAGCGTTCACATTGTCAAGCTTCACGGTCTTGCCAGAGCCCTCCGGCAGCAGCAGGGGGCTGGTGGAATAGGTCAGGGTGATGTTGCCGCCCCGCCCGATCCAGGTGGTCTCCACCGTGCCGGCGGAGGTGTTGGTCTCAAACAGGCTGTAGCCCTCCGGCAGCCAGCCAGCCTCGTAATTGGGCAGGGTGTCCGCCGCGGGCGCCACAGTGGAGGCAAAGTCCACCAGGGTCTCCGGTTCCACGTCAGACCCCACAAACCAGAACAGCACCCCGTCCAGGTTCTCCCACACCAGCAGGCAGCCGTCCCCGTACTCGCTGCTGTGGGTATACAGCTCCGCCTCACAGCCGTTCACCGTGGCGGCGGTGCAGGGGATCTCTCCGCTGCCGGGCATCCAGCCGTGGCTGCTGCCGTCAGGATAGCTGCACGTGAAGGAGATTCGGCCGCTGCCGTTTCGATACTCCTGGCCGGACCTGCCGGTCATCTCCCGGACGGACTCCAACGCCCAGCCCTCCGGCAGAGCCGCCGGTGCGTAGCTGGGACTCCCCGTGTAGTCGATCCCGGTATCCTCGCTGGCATATTGAATGCCGCTCTCCGTCTCCTGCTTCTCCCACATCTTTCCCCGCTCCAGCTTCACCGTCTTGGTGACCGGGTCGTAGGCCGCATCCACCCCCGGCAGCTGGTCAATGGTCTCCAGGGGCAGGTAGTGGGTGACGTTCCCCGCGGCGTCGGTGAACTGGATGGAGCCGGGGGCCTGGCCCTCCGCCGTGGTGATGTCCCCGGCGGCCTGGGCCGCCCCGCCCACCGTCACAGTGGCGCCGTTGTAGCTGATCTTCCCCGACGCCGCCAGGGCGGTTGTGGCCATGGCCGCCACCAGCAGCGTCGTCAAAACACCGGCCAGAAATGATGGGACTCGTCTTTTCATAGGTGTACCTTCCTTTCCGCTTTCAGAGGTTTCCGGAGGACCCTCCCCCGGACCGTTCTATCAGTTGAACGTGCTGAGGGCGCATTGTGTCCCGCAGGTTTTTCATTTTTGTCACAAGCTACGAAAAAGAAACTCACCATTTGTGGAAACCACCAGTCTCAGTCCCCGCCGCCGGCAGTGCCGGTGATCGATTGGGCTCTCTTCGTGGGGGACGAGAGCTGGGGCTCCGTCTCCTCCATGAAGGTAGCCATGTCCCGCAGATCAAAGCGGTCCAGGGCCCCCTCCAGGAAGAAGGTTGTGTTGGTCTCCGGGTCCGTCCAGATCAGGGTGCCGGTCTCCTCCGCGCTGGGAGAGCTTCCGGAGCTAATGATGATTCCCCCCACGGTGACGGAGGATCCCTCCGCCTGGACCTCCTCCCCATTCACCGTGATGGTAGGGCCATCGCTCTCCTCCGGCTCTTCCTCCGCCGCCCAGTACCAGCCGGTGGCGCCCTTCAGATCGATCTCCTCCGGCTCCCCCTCCGGGGTCTCGAAGGGGCAGATGGGGTCGGTGACGTACTGCCAGGTCAGCGTTGTCCCGTCCTTGACCCACACCTGCTGGACGGCGCCGGCACCCTCGTCCCGGTACATGGGCTCATAGCCCTCCGGCACCCAGCCCATCTCCCAGGCCACGCCGGGCCCCTCGTAAGGCTCCACGCCCTCCGCCATGGACAGCAGGGCCTCGGTGTCGTCAAAATCCGTGGCCCGCAGCAGGAAGAGGTACCCCGCCTCGTTCTGCCAGGTCAGCAGGATTGTCCCCTCCGACTGGAAGAGGTCCACCTCGTACCCCTGCACGTCCACCGTGGTGTGTCCCTCTCCCGCGTCCGAGGCGCCATCCACATTGGTGGTCACCTCCCCGGCCTCCGGCGTATAGACGGCAAACCACAGCCGTGCACCGGTCTCCGGCTCATAGTACCTCCAATAGCCCGAGCTCTCCTTGGGACTCAGGTCCGTCAGCACAAAGCCCTCCGGCACCTCCGACAGCCGCCAGCCGCCGGGGGCGTCCTCCGCCGCGGTCCGCTCCGGGTTGATGAAGGTCACCAGATCCTCCTGCACCTGATGGAGCCACCCCAGCACCGCCGCCCGGACCGTGGGGCTCACTGCCATCAGCCCCCCCAGGGTCACGAGGCACGCCAGAGCCGCACAGGCCGCCGTCCGGGCCGCCCGCTTCCACACCGGCCGGGCCATTCGCTTCGCCCATCCGAAGGGGTCCGCCAGCAGCCGCATCCGCTGCCGGAGATACCGGGGCGACCAGTTCCAGTCCCGGTCCGCCCTCTCCAGCACGTCCCGGAACCGCTCCAGGTTGGCCTCCATCAGGGCTCGCCGCAGCATCTGTTCATCCATGGACGTACCCCTCCTTCTCCAGCGCCTCCGCCAGCATGGTCCGGCCCCGCAGGACCCGGGTGGCCACGGTGGACTCCTTCAGGCCCAGCCGCCGGGCGATCTCCCGGTTGCTCTCCTCCTCCACGCACTTCAGCTCCAGCACCCGCCGGTAGCCCTCCGGCAGGGCCCGGATCAGGCTCACCAGATAGCGGTAGGCGGTCTCCCCCGTCTCCGGGGCCGGCGGGTCCCAGTCCTCCGGCAGGGACTCCTCCCGCCGGTTTTTCCGCAGCATATCCACCGCCGTGTTTTTCACGGCGGTCACCAGATACCCCTCCGTCTCGCTCCAGGGGAGCTGGCTCACCCGGTCCCACCGGCGGATGATCTGCAGCCAGGTCTGCTGCACCGCGTCCTCCGCCGCCGTCCGGTCTCCCAGCACCCGGACCGCCACGGCGTACAGTTTCTTCTCATAGGCCCCGTGGAGCTTCAAGAACCGTTCCCGGTCCTCCTCCGTCTCCAACATGGCCAGCAGCATGGAAAGCAACGCTCTCGCCTCCTGTTCTCTCTTTGGGGGCGCGTCCCCCCTATCCGGTAAACGTCCCGGAAATGCAAAGCATCCCACCGGGGGCGAAAAAACTTCGTCCCCGGTGGGATATGGGTTTACACCATCTTCTCCGGCCGCACGGTCTCGTCGAACTCCGGCCCCGTCAGATACCCCAGGGCCAGCACCGCCTCTTTCAGGGTGGTGCCGTCGTGCAGGGCCTTCTTGGCGCAGGCTGCCGCCGCCTCGTAGCCGATCTTCGGCGTCAGGCAGGTGACCAGCATCAACGAGTTGTTCAGATTGTCCGCCATCTTCTCCGCATTGGGGGTGATGCCCTCCACGCAGTGGACCCGGAAGGAGTCCATCACATCCCCCAGCAGCCGGGCGGACAGCAGGAAGTTGTAGGCGCTCACCGGCAGGAACACATTCAGCTGGAAGTTCCCCTGGCTGGCGGCAAAGCCGATGGCCGCGTCGTTCCCCATCACCTGGACGGCCACCATGGTGACGGCCTCGCACTGGGTGGGGTTCACCTTGCCGGGCATGATGGAGCTGCCGGGCTCGTTCTCCGGGATGTGGAGCTCCCCCATGCCACACCGGGGGCCGCTGGCCTCGAACCGGATGTCGTTGGCGATCTTCATGAGATTGGCCGCCAGGGCCTTCAGCGCCCCGTGGGCAAACACCAGGGCGTCCTTGCTGGTCAGGGCGTGGAACTTATTTTCGTCCGGCGTGAAGTCCGCCCCGGTCATCTCCCGCAGGCGCCTGCACACCATCTCGTCGTACCCCCTGGGGGCGTTGAGGCCGGTGCCCACGGCGGTGCCGCCGATGGCCAGCTTCTCAAGCTCCGGCAAAGCCGCCCGCAGCATCCGGCAGGGCGCCTCCACCAGCTCCCGCCAGCCGGAGACCTCCTGGGCGAATTTCAGGGGCGTGGCGTCCTGGAGATGGGTCCGGCCGATGCGGATCAGGTCCGGATAGGCCTCCTCCAGTCTTTTGAAGGCCGCCGCCAGCCGCTCCGCCTCCGGCAGCACCTGCTCCGTGACGCTGAGGGCCGCCGCGATGTGGAGGGCGGAGGGGAAGGTGTCGTTGCTGGACTGGGAGGCGTTCACGTGGTCGTTGGGGTGGAGCTGGACGCCCCGGTCCCCCGCCAGGTGGGCGATGACCTCGTTGACGTTCATGTTGGTCTGGGTGCCGCTGCCGGTCTGCCACACCACCAGGGGGAATTCGTCATCCCACTTCCCCGCCCGGATCTCCCGGCACACGGCGGCGATGGCCCCGGCCTGTTCCGATGTCAGCTTGCCGGCCTCCTGATTGGCCAAGGCGCAGGCTTCCTTCAAATAGGCAAAGGCGGTGATGATCTCCCTGGGCTGGCGCTGGCCGCCGATCTTGAAGTTCTCCAAACTCCGCTGGGTCTGGGCGCCCCAGTGGTGGTCCGCCGGGACGGCGATCTGCCCCATCGTGTCGTGTTCCATGCGGGTGTTCATGGTGCAATTCCCCCTGATCGAAAAATAGTTGTCTCCATTATACCGGGAAACGGCGGCGGGGACAAGCCCCATCGGCCGGGGACCAGGTCCGGAACCTGGCCCCCGGCCTGAATGCCGTTCCTTTTGCGCCGCTGTACGGCGCAAAAGCCCTCGCTCCGCTCGCCGCGCGGCCAAGCGCGGGGCATTCGATCCCATGCGAGGCGGGCTCCGCCCCCTCGCGCTCCCCCATGGCCGCAGTTCTTCGGCTTCCCAAAAACGGCGGCGGGGACAAGCCCCA
>DWYU01000120.1 GCA_019118505.1 Candidatus Oscillibacter excrementavium | reverse complement strand
AAGAATCACCCGGAGGGCTGACAGCAGGCGGTCCCGGACGCAGACGCGTCCGGGACTGCTTTTTTGCGCAGGGTCATTCCGCCGCTTCTTCCGCGCAGGCGGAGGCAGCTGCCGCAGCAGGCACCAGCAGCCGGAACAGGCGGCGCACCAGCGGGCCGCAGAAGAAGATTTGCCAGAAAAAGGCCATGGGAAAGTTGCAGACCACCGTCTGGAGCCAGACCGGGATGAACTCGATGCCGGGACGGTGGAAGAGCACCGTGGCCCAAAGGCTCATGGCGGGGCACATGACGCACACCGTCAGGGACGCCCGGGCCAGGATGCCGCAGATGGACCACTCCTTGGGCAGCTGGATCCGGGCCACCAGCCGGGCAGCCAGGGGATCCCCCACAAAGTAGCTGGTCACAAAGCAGGGGGGAAACATACACAGCAGCTCCCGCAGAGCAATCGGAATTCCCGCGTTTGTGAGTCCCCCCATCCGCAGGCCCGTGTTGTACAGCTCCATGGCTAGCACCATGAAGAAGGACATCAGCAGGCCAAAGAGAATTTTCTGTCCCGTTGTTTTTGGCATGATGATCTGTCACTCCTTGTTTCAGGCGGAAAAAGAAGGGGCGCAGTCTCCTTCGATAGACTACGCCCCTTGGACTTATTTCTATGACCTATCCACTTTTTCCGCGGTTGATTTCTTCTCTATTATATCGCTCAAAGCAAGCGTCGGCAAGAGGAGGTGTGGGAGAAAATCTCCCACACCTCTTCCGGAGCCTTCCGGCATTCTGCCCAAATCGGACCGCACTGGCCCGGAACCGTTACCGCTTCAGTTTCAGGAGCTTCTGGAGCAGCTCCTCCCGTCTGCGACTGAACCCGCCCAGCAGATGAGCGCCTCCCGCCACGAAAAACAGTGCCGCCAGAAGCACCGGCTCCTGAAAGCCCAGCCGAGTGAACAGCGGAACGCTGAGAAAGGCCACCGCCGCCAGGGCCGCGGCCATCACGGCTCCCATCCGCAGCAGCAGGCCGGCGGAAGAGACGGAGTGGAAATACCGTTCCCACTGCTCTCCCTCCATGTGTTTGATCCTGTGGGCCAGCCAGAAGATGCCCAGCAGCAGAGCCACGAACACCAGCCCTGCCGCCGCGGTCAGCGCCCGGCACAGCACCGCGTAGCTGATCAGCCGGGAGAGGGACATCCCCGCCGTCCAGGCCTGCCGGAAATAGGTGCCCAGCAGGACCGCCGCCCCGGCGGCGGTCAGCAGGCCCCAGGCCAGATAGAGCTTTTCCCGGTCCTGGGCAAACCGAAGGAAGCCCTTCGCCGCCCCCCACACAAAGTTCAGGGACAGCAGGGCCAGCCAGGCGGGATCCCGCTGCATCAGGCAGGCGGCGGCCAAAAGCTGGGACACCAGCATCACTGCCCTGCCGGCCCGGAGGCCGGCCTCCGCCTCTACCTCCCGGTCCCGCTCGTCCCGGATCAGGTGCAGGTCCCGGGCCTGCTTCAAATCCTCACTGCGTTCCATACAATCTCCTTTTTGCGCAGGCCAGATGCCTCACATCCGCTTCTCATAGTAGAGATTGGCCCCCAGCAGCGCCAGGAAGGCCGCGATCACTACCGCCGCCAGCGTCACCAGCACCACCAGCGCCGCCGGCGTCCGGATGACGGCGTACACTGCCAGGGCCGCCATGCTGGCCCCCCAGCAGCCGGTGACCACCACCCGGAAAGCCATCCACGCGCTCTTGCGGCTGACGGCCTCGTCCCGTTCGTCCACCCTGGGGAGCTGGGCCTGCCGGGACAGGGCCCACCACAGCTCCACGCCGCCCATTGCCAGGGCCACCACCATGCCTGTCAGCCACTTCATCTGAAAGCCCGTGACGATCAGGGCAGCGCCGCAGCACAGCGCCAGGAACAGACACAGCACAGCGCCACCAAAACTCCGTTTATTGTAAATTTTCATCTCGTTCACCCCTTGAACTCATAGTAGAAGTCCCCGGCGATCCGAGTGATCCAGCCCACGATCAGCAGCACCATGCAGGGCAGGGCCGTCTGGATGTAGGCCGCCTTGTCTGTCAGGCCCCAGCCGACGAGGCACACCGCCAGAATGGCGAAGTTCAGCCAGTACAGCACCCGGAAGGTCAGGGCCCGGCTGCGGCAGGTGTTGTACCGGTCCCGCTCGTCCCGGTCCTCGTCCTTGTCCTCCCGGGCCTTCTCCCGGTCCAGGCTCCGGAGGATGCCGCTGACACCGCAGAGGATCAGCAGCACCGTCAGCACGCCGTCCTTCAGGTCGAACCGCTCCCAGCCCACAAACAGGCAGGTGCCGGGCAGGGCCAGGCCCAGCAGCAGACTGCCCACGCTGGCCCAGAATTTCTTTTTATAGTAGATTTTCATGCTGTGCATTCCTCCTCTTGTCCGGCGGCTGCGCCGTCAGGCTGTCGCAGATGGCCAGAAGGCCGCCGGAGACCGCCGCCACAGCCAGGGCCGTCAGGCTGACCCGCCACTGGCCGGTGAGGCAGGCCCGCAGAACCAGCCCGAAGCCCGCCAGGAGTCCCAGGATGCCGCCGGCCAGCTGCCGCTTATGTCCAGTCCTCATTTTCCCGGTCCTCCAGTTCCTTGTTTTCCGCCAGGCAGTACAGCTCCTCCACTGTGGTGTGGAACACCAGGGCCAGCCGGTAGGCCAGCAGCAGCGATGGGTTGTACTGCCCCTTCTCCAGGGATATGATGGTGCGGGAGGACACGTGGACCAGCTCCGCCAGCTGCTGCTGGGTCAGTCCCGCCTCGGTCCGCAGCTCCCTGACTCGGTTTTTCATGTCCCGCCCCCTTCGCTGAATCTGAAGTGTTCTTCTCATGAAGTATCTTTCACATGAAGGATACTTCATATTATACACAGGAGGCTCTCATTGTCAAGCCCCAGGTCCGCTTTTTTCGCGGGGGCTGAAAAAACAGGCGGAGCGAATGCTCCGCCTGTCAGGCCGCTGTTCACCTCCGCTCCCAGATGTAGGGCTCGTACAGCCGCTCCAGCCGCTTCACCGCCTGATTGACGCCGCCCCGGACCACCACGTCGCCGCAGCCCTCCCGGGTGGTCAGCACCACGCTCTTCCGGATGCCCAGGCTCTGTTTCAGCCGCTCCAGCATGGCCTCCCGGGAGGCGGAGCGCTCGTAGAGCTTGAGATAGCTGTAGCCGGGATACTGGGTGGAGGGATAGAACCGCACCTTTACCTGGTCCAGCAGCCCCGCCGCCCCCAGGGCGTCATACAGGGCCTGCATCCGCTCCGTCAGGTCGATGCCCATGAGGTACACGATGGGGCAGTCCTTGAAGTAGCGCCGGCTCACATAGTTCCGGTAGGGGGAGGTCCGCAGCTTCTCGAAGATGGCCCGCTCCGTCTCGTGGTGGAACTCCCCGTAATAGATCATCAGGTTGTCGTCCAGCACGCCGTTGAGGAAGCAGTGGACGCCCTGAGCCTGGAACACCGCCTCACACCGCAGGGCCAGCTCCTTGGGCAGGACGCAGGTGTGGAGATACCGCTTCTGCCCCACGTCGTACAGCGCCGCCCCGTCCATGACGATGATGGGCAGGCGGAACCGCAGGTCCCGGGTGGTCTCCCGCACGGAGGCGGGGGTCCGCATGGTGGACAGGGTGAACTGCATCCCGTCGTCCAGCATCCGATTCAGCCGCACCAGGCTGTAGGGCGTCAGCGTCTCCTGGTCCGTCAGCAGCAGGCCGTCCAGGCCGGAGACGAACAGGGTGTCCCGCCGCTTCCGCCGGGGGAGCTGGAAGGCGTTGACGGCAATGCCCACCACGATGCCCACCAGGGTCTCCGATGCCCGGTACCAGGCGAAGATCCAGGGGCTGGCATCCGTCACATGGGTGACGGTGATGCTGAGGAACACGATGCCGGAGAGGGCCGCCGCATTGGCGGCCTTCAGCGCCACGGAGATCCACAGGGCGGGCACCGTCACCGCCGCGATGAGGATGTAGCCGGTCAGCGTCCCACGGATGTCCAGCACCATCTCCAGCAGCAGCGTGGCGATTCCGAACACAGAGCCGATGGCCGTGCCCACGGTCCGCTGGACGGCCATGCGCCTGGTGTCCTCCGCATAGGGCTGGACACACAGCAGCGCCGCGATGGAGGAGTAGATGCGCATATCCTCCCGGTCCACCGCCATGGAGATCAGCAGGCAGATCAGCACTGCCGCCGCGGACTTCACCATCCGCATTCCGATGGGGGGAACGATATGGTCTGTCATAGGGCGTCTCCCTTCCCGGGGCCTGCTGTCCGCCGGCCCCGCATTGATCGCGGTCCCATGATCCCCTGCCGGCAAAGCCGGAATATCGCGCGTAGCCACGTTCCGCGGTTCCGCCAAAAGGGCGGGCAGAACGCAGCGGATCATCACCGCTCTGCAGGGATTATACCATACGCCCCGCCATTTCGGAAGCCGCCGGTTTTCCGAAAGGTCCCCCCGCCGCCGGGCCGGCGATAAATTTTTGTGGCATTTTCCGGCGATTCCCTGTATAATAGGCTGTGCCGCAGGACTTTCCGCATCGTCCGGCGGCATTCCAACAGAGAGGGAAGCGACCGCATATGGATTTTGGAATCATCCTGTACTGCTTTGTCAGCGTCTGCCTGGCCTTTATCATCAAGGGGCTGGTGGGCTTCGGGGACCCGCTGGTGTCCACGCCGCTGCTCTCCGTCGTCCTGCCCAACAGCGTCATCACCCCGGGCCTGATGCCGGTCTCGCTGCTGCTGAACGCCCGGATGGTCTGGAAGAACCGGGCCCACTTCTCCGCCAAGCTGGTGCTTCCCATCGCGGCGTTTGTGCTGCTGGGCATCATCCCCGGCACCCTGCTGCTGCGGTACGGCTCTCCCGCCAAGCTGAAGCTGCTGCTGGGGCTGGTCATCATCGGCCTGGGCATCGAGATGCTGACCCGGAAGCCCGGCGCCCAGGGAAAGCCCAACGCGGTCATCCGCAGTGTGGTGTCCTTCCTCTCCGGCATCACGGCGGGGCTGTTCGGCATCGACCTGCTGTTCCTGGCCTATCTGGAGCGGGTGACCCAGAAGCGGGAGGAATTCCGCAGCAATGTGTGCTTCGTGTTTCTGCTGGAGTGCCTCTTCCGGGGCATCCTCTATCTCTGGAACGGGATGTTCACCGCGGAGAGCCTGATTCTCTGCGCCGCGGCCCTGCCCGCCGCCTTCCTGGGGATGTGGTTCGGCGCCCTGCTGGACCGGAAGATCAGCGACCAGACGGCCCACAAGTTCATCATCTATGTGTTCATTCTGGGCGGCGTCAGCAACACCATCTACGCGCTGCTGCAGATCTTCTGAATCGAATACGCGAAACAGGGGCGCGGCCCCCGG
>DWYU01000002.1 GCA_019118505.1 Candidatus Oscillibacter excrementavium | reverse complement strand
GCCAGGGACACCACCTGGGCCGCGGCAGCGGGGTCCACGGCGCCGATGCACTCCAGGCCCATCTGGCTGATCTCCCGGAAGGTGTGGCTCTCCTGGCTGGGGCGGTAGACGTTCTCCTGGTAGTAATACCGGCCGCAGCGCCCCGGCTCCACCTGGGCGTTCTTGGCGATGGAGAGGGTCACGTCCGGCTTCAGGGCCAGCAGGCGGCCGTCCAGGTCCGTAAAGGTGATGACCTGCTCACTGGACAAAAAGCGGCGGTTCTCCTGATACAGGCCGTACTCCTCGAACCGGCCCATGTGGTACTTGCGAAAGCCCTCCCGCTCATACAGCAGCCGCAGCTGCAAAGACACCCGCTCCTGAGGGCGCAAGACGTTCAAATCCAATTCCATGGGGACTCTCCTCCCGGCGGGCCGGGGCCCGCATTGATTTCCAGGGTCCATTCTACTTCATTTTATTAGCAAAGTAAAGTGCTAATTCGGTAGCAAATGAAATTCTGCTCTTTGCACAAAATCAGACCCGCTCCGGCTGGGATTCAGGGATATTTTACACCTGTCCGCGGCCTTTTGCAATCTTCCTTCCCCAGGCGCTTCCTGCCGGGTATTTCCAGCGTCAAAATCCACGTTTCCTATATAGATAGAGGACTTCTGGGAAATGCTCCTTTTATCATCAAAGAAGAATTTTTCGCACATGGAGTGTTGCCTATGAAGAGAAGTACCCCTCTGCACCGGAACATCGGCGCCAAAGTGAAATACTACCGGAAACTGCGGGGCCTGACCCAGAAGCAGCTGGCCGCCCAGCTGCAGACCAACGGCTGTGACCTGACGGAGACCATGCTGGGCCACATCGAGACCGGATACCGCTCCACCTCCATTTTTGAGATCGACAAGCTGGTGGAGGCTCTGAAGGTGGACTACAACGCCCTGTTCGCCCAAGACTGACGGCGCGCCGCGGAGAGCCTCCGCGCCGCGCCGTTTTTGCTGTTATCAGCCGTTATCCAGGGCCACGGTGTAGGTGAAGGAGAGGTAGTTTTCCGGCTGTTCCGGCTGCCAGCCCATGCCCTTGTAGTAATAAAAGCCGCTCTGCTCCACCTCTGCCGTGATAACTACTCCCGGCTGGTGGAGGGTAAAGCCCCGCTTCCAGTCCGCATCCTCCAGCTCCCGCAGCTGGGCCTGCCGGGAAAAGGACCAGAAGGTTGCCTCTCTCCGCCCCCAGACCAGGGCCATGACGATCCGGGGCACGTAGTCATCCGGCGTGTCCACCCACATAGTCGTGGCATTCCGGAGGGTTCCGGACATGGTGACAGCGGTGACATGGCCGTCCTCCACTGTGTAGTGGAATACCTTGGCGTCGTCCCAGGGGTTTATATCCATCAGTTCATCCAGGGAGATCGTGATCTGGCTTCCCTCTTCCGGTTTTTCCTGCCACTGACCGCTTTCATCCAGATATGTCTTACCGCCAAAACCCAGATACGATGCCTGGCGGTTGTAGTTCTCCGCGAACTCTGCCACCGTCAGGTCCCCCTTGTTGGGCGGCAGCTGGGACCAGCTGTTGGCGGCCTCCCCCGCCGCCAGCGTCAGCAGCACCGCCAGAATCAGCGACGCCGCGTACCGGAGCCGGAAGGGCTTGGCGGTGTAGGCCACCCCGTCATCCCAGGGCTGGGGCTCCTCTTTCCAGCACCGCCAGGCGGACCGAATCAGCAGTGCGAGGGACAGAAAGGGGATGTAGAAGCCCAGGCCGTACATCAGCATCATGATATACCGGGTCACGCCCTCACTGTAGGGCAGGTTCTTCCCATCCGGCCCCGCCAGACGCATGCCCAGCAGCGCCTTGCCGGGTGTGGTGCCCCAGAGGTGCAGGGACAGGGGTTCCAGAACACCCAGCAGGACCACTTGCGCCAGATTGACGGCCAGTCCGGCCCGAGTCGGGTGATACCCCATCAGGCACAGTCCCGCCACCAGAATCATCCACACCAGGAACTCATCAAATGCCCGGGCGAAGAACCGCCGGAAGGCGCTGCACACCGTGGGCAGCCGGTCCGTCTCCGGCAGTGCCGTGGCCTGCGGCTCTCTCCAGAGGGGAGTCCCCGCCTCTCCCGGCAGGGCCGGGGCGTCCAGGTCCGCCAGGTACTTCCCCGGGTCCAGGGCCGCAAAGGTGGCCCCGGATCGCCGCAGGTCGCCGCAGACCCGCTCCACCCGGCCCAGGGCGGCCTGTTCGCCGCCCACCTCCGCCAGCCGCCGGTCCAGCACGGCGGCCAGGGACGCCTTCCCGTCCCGCAGGGCCCGGAGCTCCTCGATGGTCACCCCCAGCCGCCGCAGCAGCTTGATCTTCTCCAGGGTCCGCAGGTCCTCCTCGCTGTAGTCCCGGTAGCCGTTGCCGGACCGGGCGGGGGCCAGCAGCCCCTCCGCCTCGTAGTAGCGGATATTGGCCCGGGGCACGCCGGACCTGGCCTCCATCTCCTTGCTGGTCACTGATACCGCCTCCTTTGGCCTCAGGATAAAGTATCAAGGGGCTTGACAGTCAAGCCTTTTTCGCAAAAAAGCCGCGCTCCGCCGGAGATTTCCCGGCTGGACATTCCCCGCCGCCTCTGCTATGATGGTATCATCTTCGCCGGGGCTCCGCAAGGCCTCCGGCAGATTTTGAAAAAAGGAGAGACCGCCATGTTCACCCCATCCGACAAATGCCCCCGGCGGGACGCCTGCGTCCAGAACGGCAAGGGCCTGATCCATATGAAGGACCTGACGGACAAGGAGGGCCTGTATAACCACGGCCGCCTGTTCGCCCACGTCACCGTGGACCCGGGCTGCTCCATCGGGGACCACCCCCACAACCACGAGACGGAGTTCTACTACATCATCAGGGGCGAGGCCGTGTTCAACGACGACGGCAAGGAGATCGTGGTCCATCCCGGCGACATCTGCGCCACCGGCTACGGCCAGGTCCACGGCCTGGAGAACCGGGGCACCGAGCCTGTGGAGCTCATCGCCTTGATTGTTGGAGAGTAACGACTGACAAAAGCGGCCCTCAGGGGCCGCTTTTTCCTGTCCCGAAAAAAATTTTCCCTCTCCCTGAAAGTTTTTCCCCCGCCGGATCGTACCCTAGGTGAGAGCGCTCCAAAGGAGTTGAGAACATGGACTACATGGAACAGGCGGAGCGGCTGGCCCGGACCTATGCCGACCCCATCCTCCGCCTCAGCTACACCTATCTGAAAAACACCCACGACGCCCAGGACATCTGCCAGACGGTGTTCGTGAAGCTGCTGACAGAGCCCCGGGAATTCGAGAGCCCGGAGCACGAGCGGGCCTACATCCTGCGGATGGCGGCCAACGCCTGCAAGGACCTGCTGAAGAGCCCCTGGCACCAGCGGTCTGAATCCCTGGACCAGGGGATGCAGGTCCCGGCCCCCCAGGAGAGCGACGGGTCCGTGCTGGAGGCGGTGAACCAGCTGCCGCCCCTCTACCGGGCCGTGATCTATCTCTTCTATTACGAGGGGTATCAGGCCGCCGAGATCGGGCAGATCCTGGGGATCCCCACCGCCACCGTCCACACCCGGCTGGCCCGGGGCCGGACGAAGCTGAAAGAACTTTTGGGAGGATATGGCTATGAACAATCAGTTTGAATATCAGGAGTCCCTGAACGCCCTGCACTTTACCGACGAACAGAAGGCCGCCATCGCCCGGCGGGCCGCCGAGGCGGCCCAGCGGCAGACCCAGGCCGCCCGCCGCACCCGCACCCATCACCGGCCTGTCCGCCGGATGGCCCTCATCGCCGCGGCGGCAGTGCTGGTGCTGGCGGTGGGCACTGCCGGGGCCACCGGCATCCTGAAATCCGCAGTGGAGGTGTTCTCGCCCCTGTTCGGCGGCGCCCCCGCCCAGACGGAGATCATCGACAAGATCGGCTACCCCGTGGGGGCCTCTGACACGGACAATGGCGTCACCGTCACCGCCGACGCCGTCATGGGCGACGCCTACAACGCCGTCATCGTCTACACCATCAGCCGGGATGACGGCACGCGGCTCCTGCCGGAGGATCTGGACGGCGCCATGCTGCTGGTCCACGGCAACGGCACGGACCTGAACATCCTGGGCGGCTCCCACGGCGGCAGCCGCTTCGTGGTGGAGGACCCGGCGTCCAGCTCCATTCAGATGGTGGAGACCATCAGCGCCGACCGGCCCATCAACAACTGCACCGCCACCGGCACCTTCGAGAACATCTACAAGTGGGACGAGGAGACCGGCGAGGCCGTGCCCATCATCGAGGGCAAGTGGAAGGTGAAGTTCCAGATGGCCTATGAGGACAGTTCCGTCACTTTGGGCAGCGGCGAGACCTTCCAGCAGGGCGGCATGACCTTCACCATCGACGGCATCACCCTCTCTCCCGTGGCCTACAAGGTGGACTACACCGTGGACAGTGAGGTGGTCTGGAGCGACAGCGGCAGCGGCCGGCAGAGTGAGGAGGACTCCCGCCAGGTGGAGCGCTATATGGAGAATGTGGAGATCCTGCTGACCCTCACCGACGGCACGGTGGTGGACCTCTCCAACGCCGGCGGCAGCATCGAGCCGGAGGACGGCGTCACCGTCTGCTCCAAGGGCGAGATGTTCTCGGAGGTGATCCCCATGGAGGACATGGCCTCCATCTCCGTGGGCGGCGTAGTGTTCCCCATCACCGCGGAGTAAATCATATTTAAGAAGAGAACCCCGCCGGGAAAATTCCGGCGGGGTTCCCGTTTTTTGCGGTTATTGGGGCACTACATGGGCCGGCTTCACCAGATCCGCCAGCAGCTCCTTGGCCCGGGCCACGTCCTCCGGCTTCACGGAGATGTAGTAGGTCAGCCGGTCGATCTTGCCGTTGGGGCCGAAGTCCCGGTGGTCCAGCTTGGCGCCGCAGCCGCACAGGGGCGCCTCCGTCTCGTAGTAGCCGGTCTCCATGATCTTGATGCCGGCGTCCTTCAGCCGCGCCCTGGCCTCCTTCCACCGGGGCTTGTCGCCCCAGACCTCATAGGCCTTCTCCCGCTTTCCGAACAGGGCCATGGCTCAGCCCTCCAGGGACTTCCAGGCGGTCTCCAGGGCGATCTCCATCATCTCGTGGAAGGAGTCCTGCCGCTCCTGGGCGGAGAGGGACTCCCCGGTGAAGATGTGGTCGGAGATGGTCAGCAGGCTCAGCGCCCGCTTTCCCAGCCGCTGGGCCGTCCAGTACAGGCCGGCGGTCTCCATCTCCAGGGCCAGGATGCCGAACTTGCGGTACATGGCCCCGGCGTCCGGGTTATCATTGTAGAACTGGTCCGCCGTGAACACCTGGCCCACGTCCGCCCGGACGCCCATGGCCTCCGCCGTCTCCACGGCGGAGCGCAGGAGGCCGAAGTCTGCGGTGGCGCACAGCTGACCGGGGAACCGGTACTGGTCCGCGAAGTGGGAATTGGTGGAGGCCCCCAGGGCGATGACCACGTCCCGGACCTTCACATCGTCCCCGATGCCGCCGGCGGAGCCGATACGGATGATGGTGTCCACGCCGAAGAACTGGTACAGCTCATAGCCGTAGATGCCCATGGAGGGCACGCCCATGCCGTGGCCCATGACGGAGAGCTTCCTGCCCTTGTAGGTGCCGGTGTAGCCCAGCATGTTCCGGACGGTGTTGAAGCACACCACATCCTCCAGATAGTGGTCCGCCACGTACTTGGCCCGCAGGGGGTCGCCGGGCATCAGCACGGCTTTCGCGATCTGGCTCTCGTCCGCCGCGATGGAGGCGGAGGGGGATTCCTTGATGGCCATTTTTGATTCCTCCTTGTAATGCAGATGTCAGATATTCCGTTTTGTTGTCACTTTTTGTCGGCAAACAGCGCCTTCAGGCTCTTGGTGTAGGGCGGGCGGCAGATGCCCTTCTCCGTGACGATGCCGGCGATCAGGTCGTGGTCCGTCACGTCGAAGGCGGGGTTGTAGCACTTCACCTCGGGCAGGGCCATGGGGTTTTCGTACCACATGGTCTTGATCTCCTCGCCGTCCCGCTCCTCGATGGGGATGTGGTCCCCGTCGGGGCAGCTCATGTCGATGGTGGAGGTGGGGCCCAGCACATAGACGGGGATGCCGTAGTGCTTGGCCAGGATGGCCACGCCGGAGGTGCCGATCTTGTTGGCGGTGTCGCCGTTGGCGGCCACCCGGTCGCAGCCCACGAAGCAGGCCTGGACCCAGCCGTTCTTCATGACGATGGAGGCCATGTTGTCGCAGATCAGCGTCACGTCCACGCCCGCCCGCTGGAGCTCGTAGCTGGTGAGCCGGGCTCCCTGGAGCAGGGGCCGGGTCTCGTCGGCGAACACCCGGATGTGCATCCCCCGCTCCGCCGCCAGCAGGAAGGGGCCCTGGGCCGTGCCGTACCGGGAGGTGGCAAGGGGCCCGGCATTACAGTGGGTCAGCACGCCGTCCCCCTCTTTCAGCAGGCTCAGTCCGTATTCGGAGATGGCTTTGCACTTGGCGATGTCGTCCTCGTGGATGGCCACAGCCCGCTCGTACAGGGCGTCCAGCATCTGGCCCCGGGTGTCGTGGACGTGCTCCAGGGCGGTGCGCATCATCTCCCGGATGGCCCAGCCCAGGTTCACCGCCGTAGGGCGGGAGGCCTCCAGCTGCTGGCCGTAGTCGCTGAGGCGCTTCAAAAAGGTGGGCCGGTCCTCGGTTCGGATGGACTTGGCCAGCACATACATGCAGTAGGCGGCGCAGATGCCGATGGCCGGCGCCCCCCGGACCCGCAGGGCCCGGATGGCCTCCACCATCTCGTCGATGGTCTGGAGGCGGATCTCCTTCTCCTCATTGGGCAGCAGGGTCTGGTCGATGATGTACAGGGCCTCCGCCTTCCGGTCATAGCGGATGTTCTGGGCGTGGGTCACCGCGGTGATGTCTGGCATGGTGGTTCTTCCTTTCCGGGCGCAGCCGCCGGAGCCTTCCGGGGCAGCGCCTGCGTGTTCTCCTGTTCAGTGTATCGCAATTTCGCCGCCGGCGCAAGGGGGAAGCGGGGCGGCGAAAAACGGCAGGGCGGCGGGAACCGCTCCCGCCGCCCTGGTCTTTGTCACGCCCGGATGATCCAGCCGTCCTTCCGGGGCTTGGGGGCGGGCAGATCGCCGTCCACGTATCCCAGGACACAGTTGCCAACGCCCCGGTACGTCTCTGGCAGGCCCCACTGCTTCAGCAGGTCCTTGCCCTCCGCCGTGTCGAAATACTCCATGGCCCGGTTGATCCAGCAGGAGCCGATGTGCAGGGATGCCGCCGCGGTCATCAGGTTCCCCATCACCAGGGAGCCGTCCTGAAGCCAGTTTCTGGAGCTGCTGTCCGCCAGGACCACCACCACGGTGGGCGCCCCGTAGAAGGGGTCCGTGCCGGGCTTGCCCTGGATCTCCGCGTTGGCCTTGGACAGCTTGGCAATGGTGGCCGGGTCCTGGACCACCACCATGACGGCGGACTGGAGCCCCATGCCGGAGGGGGCCCAGGTGCCCGCCTCCAGGATGGCGTTCAGCTCCTCGTCCCGGATCTGCTCCGCCTTGTACTTGCGGACGCTCCGGCGCTCCTTCAAAACCTTCAGTGTCTCGTTCATGCTCTCAGCTTCCTTTCTGTTGACATGTCGTGTTGGAGAGCAGCCGTCTGCCCCGGGACCTGCGGGCAGGGGCGCTCTCCCCTTTTACCGTACCATTATAGCACACTCCCGCCGGATTCCCAACGTTTTTTGCGTCCGGCGCCGCCTCTTTCGCGGATCCCCCAGGTGACAGCCGCCCCGGGACGTGGTATACTGGTGGTAATCGTCCGCAATTCCATCCCTTTTATTTCGTCTCAAGTTAAGGAGTGATTTTGACCATGCCCCAGCCTCTTTCCCAGCGCACCGCCAGTTTCACCGATTCCGTGATCCGGCGGATGACCCGCGTCTCCCTGAAATACGGCGCCGTGAACCTGTCCCAGGGGTTCCCCGACTTCGATCCGCCCCAGGCGATCCTGGACCGGCTGGCCCAGGTGGCCCACGAGGGGCCCCATCAGTACGCCGTCACCTGGGGCGCCCAGAACTTCCGGGAGGCACTGGCCCGCAAGCAGTCCCATTACATGGGCCGCACCATTGACCCGGATAAAGAGATCGTGGCCACCTGCGGCTCCACCGAGGCCATGATGTGCGCCATGATGACCGTGGCCGATCCCGGGGACAAGGTCATCGTCTTCTCCCCCTTTTATGAGAACTACGGGGCGGACACCATCCTCTCCGGGGCGGAGCCCATCTATGTGCCCCTGCACCCGCCCGCCTTCACCTTTGACGTGGACGAGCTGGAGGCCGCCTTCCGCCAGCGGCCCAAGGCGCTGGTACTGTGCAACCCCTCCAACCCCTGCGGCCGGGTCTTCACCCGGGAGGAGCTGCTGGTCATCGCGGAGATGGCCACCAGGTACGACGCCTACGTCATCACCGACGAGGTGTACGAGCACATCGTCTACGCCCCCCACCAGCACACCTACTTCGCCACCCTGCCGGGGATGTGGAACCGGACGCTGTCCTGCTCCTCCCTGTCCAAGACCTACTCCATCACCGGCTGGCGGCTGGGGTACATCATCGCCCCGGAGGAGATCATCGACCGGGCCAAGAAGGTCCACGACTTTCTGACGGTGGGCTGCGCCGCGCCCCTGCAGGAGGCGGTGATCCCCGGCCTGGAGTTCGGCCAGGACTACTACGACGCGCTGCTGGCCAAGTACACCCACAAGAAGGAGCTGTTCCTCAAGGGCCTGGACGACCTGCACATCGTCCACAACGACCCGGAGGGCGCCTACTACGTGCTGCTGGACATCAGCGAGTACGGCTACGAGAGCGACCTGCAGTTCTGCAAGAACCTGGCCCGGGAGGTGGGTGTGGGGGCCGTGCCCGGCTCCAGCTTCTTCCGGGAGCCGGTGAACCACCTGATCCGCCTCCACTTCGCCAAGAACGACGACACCCTCAACGAGGCGCTGAACCGGCTGGAGAAGATCCAGAAGCTGAAAAAATAAATTTTGAAAAGCGGTCCGCTTCGGAAAACCGAAACGGGCCGTTTCGCGTCTTATTAGAGAGAGTCCCATCCCCTTCCCATCCCGGCCCGCGCATATCCCCTTTTCTCCCCGCATAGGATGGACCAACAAGAGGCGGGGAGTGTTGTGTTTTGAAGGGTAATATGGAGGAGCGGGCCCAGCGGCTCGCTCAGTACATCATCGAAAACCGGACCACGGTCCGCGCCGCCGCACAGAAATTCGGCATCAGCAAATCCACCGTGCACAAGGACATCTCCGAGCGTCTGCCCCAGTTCAACCGGGTGCTGTATCTGCAGGTGAAGGAGGTCCTGGAGGTGAATAAGGCCCAGCGGCACATCCGGGGCGGCATTGCCACCCGGAAAAAGTACCGCGGGGCGTAAAATCCGCATAGACTGGTCATAGAACGACTGCAACGGAGGAATGGATATGGCAAATCAGTCCCGCTGCCGCTGCCGCACGGTCCGGTCCGCGCCGGCCCCCGCGCCAGCCGCCGCAGCGCCGGTGTTGCCGGAGCCCCCCGTCCGCCGCTGGCCCCACCCGGTGGAGGGCGCGGAGCCGGTGCAGGACCTGGACCCGGCGCTCCACTACATACGATGCGCCCTCTCCTATCAGAACCAGCTGCTGGCCGACATCAAGACCCTGCTGCAGCAGCTGGTGCCGGAGGAGGGGCCGGAGGACACGGGCAAACCCTGAGAGATGGCGTGCCGGGCTCCGGCACGCCATTTTCCTCTTGTGTTTTTTCCCGTCTCGTTTTATAATGGGCAAAGTTATTATGTAAATCTTCCGAAAGACAACGCCCGCGGCTCCCGCCGCGGCGGTAAGGAGCGTTTGAACGATGGCAAAGAGAACCCGCCGGAGACGGCGCAGCTGGAGCAGATTGCTGCTTCTGGTGGTCTTCGCGGCCGCCGCCCTGTACGCAGGCTACTTCTGTCTCTTCCGCCCCCCGGAGATCCCGGCGGAGGCCACGCCCGCTGACCAGACGGAGGCCCTCTCCGACCAGGAGGACGTCCAGGACGCGGAGGCGGCGGCCAAGGCCGCCCATCTGGAGCGCAAGCCTTATTTCTACACCATCCTGGTGTCCGGCTGCGACGACGGCAACGGCGGCAGCGACACCAACATCCTGGTGGCCGTGGACGCGGAGAACGACTACATCTATGGCGTCAGCATCCCCCGGGACACCAAGGCGGTCATCAACGGGAAAAACCACAAGATCAACTACGCCTACAACGCCGGCGGCGCGGAATTGCTGGCGGAGACCATCTCCCAGCAGCTGGGCATCCCGGTGGACTTCACCGTCACCGTGGATCTGGACGGGTTCGAGGCCCTGGTGAACGCCATTGACGGGGTGGATTTCAATGTCCCCGTCAACATGGATTACGACGACCCCTATCAAGACCTGCACATCCACTTCAGCGCCGGGATGCAGCATCTCACCGGCGAGGAGGCCCTGAAGGTGGTCCGCTTCCGCCACAACAACGACGGCAGCGGCTACGGCAGCGAGGACATCGGCCGGATGCAGACCCAGCAGAACTTCCTGAAAGCCGTGGCCCAGCAGACCCTGACCCTCTCCAATGTGGACAAGATCGATACCTTTGTGAAGATCTTCCAGCAGTATGTGGACACGGACCTGACCCTGGGGAATCTGGCCTGGCTCGCCAAGGAGGCCATCTCCATGGGGGCGGAGAACATCTCCTTCTCCACCCTGCCCAGCGAGTGGCGCTCCCCCTACATCTACCTGGACAGAGAAGAGGTCCTGACCCTGGTGAACACCTATCTCAACCCCTACGTAGAAGACCGGACCATGGAGGACCTGAACATCCCCTCCTGACCGCCCCGGACGTTCCCCTCAACACCCGAATCCTGATAAGGAGGTGCCGCCATGAAAAAACGTTTTTTCGCCCTGGCGCTGGCAATGGCGCTGGTCCTCACGATTCCCGCCGTGGCCGCTCAGGACAGCGTGGACAACTTCGTCCGCAGCAAGACCTACACCGGCCAGTTCCCGGACCTGACAGCCGCGTCCACCTTTTATGACAATGTGACGGCCCTGTATGAGTACGGCCTGACGGTGGGCAAGGCCGACGGCACCTTCGGCCCGCGGGACCCCCTGACTGTGGGGCAGGTGGTGATCTTCGCCGGCCGCATCCGCAGCCTGTACCGCGCCGGAGATGCCGAAGCAGGCCCCGGCGCCCACCTGGGCCAGCCGGGAGAGGCCACCGCCCTGCGGTACCTGCGCTACCTCCAGGCGGAGGGCGTCATCGGCACGGAGTTCGACCAGCTGCTGAATACCGCCGCCACCCGGGCTCAGGTGGCCCACGTGCTGGCGGGCACCCTGCCGGAGGAGGCTCTGCCCCCCATCCACCAGGACCTGGTGACCCAGGCCTACGCCAGCCGCCGGTTCATCACCGACGTGACGGAGTACACCCCCTATTACCAGGACATCCTGGACCTGTACCGCACCGGCGTGGCCGTGGGCAGCGACGCCACCGGCTCCTATCTGCCGGACCAGCCCATCACCCGGGGCGCGGCCGCCGCCATGCTGACCCGCATGGTGGACCCGGACCTGCGGGTGACGCCGGACTGGGACCTGGGGGCGGACGCCTGGAGCGCCCGGGGCGCCGCCATGGGAGACCTGGTGTCCCTGGGGACGTATATCGCCGCGCCGTCCACCGCTGCGGAGATGGACGAGAGCATCCGGTATATGCTCTCCTCCAACCAGAACACCCTGACCCTGCAGTACCCCAGCCTGTCCGTGGTCTCTGCCCGGCGGGTGATGGAGGCGGCGCTGGCCGCCGTCAAGACCTATTGTGAGCAGTGCTACAACACGGTCAACTGCTCCTTCACCGCAAGCGGGACCATCACCCTCACCTTCTCCGCCGCCAGCGCGGGGGACCAGATCCTCTCCTACCGGGACGCGGCCATGGAGGCGGCCATCGCCGTCCACGACAGCCTGTGGGAGGACGGGATCATCACCCCCTCCATGACGGACTACGAGAAGGCCCGGGTCTACTTCACCTGGATCTGTGACAACTGTGTCTACGACTACAGCGCCGAGGACAGCTCTCTGAGCCACATCGCCTACAACCTGTTCGAAAACGGCACCGCCGTGTGCGACGGGTACACCGGCGCTTACAACCTGCTGCTGAAGCTGGAGGGCATCGACTGCACCGCCCTGTCCAACAGCTCCCACATCTGGACCGTGGCCACCCTGGACGGCACGGAGTACCACATCGACACCACCTGGGGCGACAGCGGCCCCGCCCCCAACTACAGCTACTTCGCCATGACTGCCCAGGAGTCCTGGCAGCACCACAGCTGGTAAAAACGCGGAAAAGACGCCCCCGGCGAGAGCCGGGGGCGTCTTTCGGCTTTGTTTCAAATGCTCTCAGAGATGGTGGTCCCGCAGGAGCCGCTTGGCCTGCTCCCACAGCTCGTCGCTGACGGTCTGGACCACCACCACCTTCCGCACCAGCTCCGGCAGGGCGGCGGTCAGCTCGTGCTCGATCAGCGTCTCGTTGGTCAGGTCCGCGGAGGGGCACCCGGCGCACTGGCCCAGCAGCTTGATATACAGCACGCCGTCCGCCAGATGGTCGATCTCCAGCTCACCCCCATGGGCCCGCAGGGACGGGCGGACCTTTTCGTTCAGCACGGCCTCGATCTGCTTCAGTTCCTCACTCATCGTTCTCCTCCTGTTCTGCCGATTTTGCGGCGGCAATCTCCTCCCGGATGCGGTGGCGGGTGCTGTCAAACAGCAGCTCCCGGTTGTGGCGGAAATAGGCGTCGCAGCCGAACTGCTCCACGAACCAGGAAGTGTCGTACCCGGCGGTGATCTCCGTGACGAAGATCACCAGCTCCTGGCTGTCGCCGAAGGTGGTCTCCAGAAAGCGGAAGGCGTTGTCGAACATGGTCTTCGCGGCCTCCGCCAGCTCTTTCCGCCGCTGCACCTCCTGGCCGAACCAGCCCCGGACGGCGTCCATGGCCCCCTCCGGGACCACGGCCTCCCGGTCCAGCCGCTGGCGGTAGTCCTCCAGGGCGTTGATCTCCCGCTGCCGGAGGTCCCGGGACTCCTTGTCCAGCTGGCCCGCCTCTTTGGCCTGCTTCATGGCGGTGCGGCGCTTCCACAGCAGCTGGTCCAGCACCGTCAGGGGCGGGGCGTCGGCGATCTTCTCCCGGAACTCCGTCAGGGATTTATGGAGGGCGTCGGTCAGGGCGTCCTGCCGGCGGGTGTTCCGGGCCTCCTCGGAGAGCCGGGAGAGCACCAGCCCCATGACGGAGAGCTTCTCATCAAAGGGGGCCTCCCGCAGCTCCAGCACGGTGATGTTCTGCCAGGTGCCGTCCAGAACGGACTCCACGTGGTAGGTCTTCTGGTACTTGTAGAACATCTCCAGGTAGTTGGCGAAGTCCTTGGCGATGCGGGGCATCTGGATGTACTGCCCCACCACCTCCCGGTCCGCCCGGATGCCCAGCTTCTCGTAGGCGTAGAGCAGCTCGCTGAGATCCTCCCAGCCCCGGGCGGTGGCGAACTGCAGGCCGTCCGCCGTGTTCTCGATGCGGTAGAAGTTGTCCTTCTTGATGTCCAGGTAGGAGAGGATGGCCCCGTGGAGGTTCTTCCGCCGGGCGTACTCCTTCCACACGCCGTAGTCCTCCTCCACGTCGATGCGCTTCACCCGGTCCAATGTCACCACGTCGAAGTCCCGGACGGACTTGTTGTACTCCGGCGGGTTGCCCGCCGCCACGATGAGCCACCCCTCCGGCAGGGCCTGGTTGCCGAAGGTCTTGCACTGGAGGAACTGGAGCATCATGGGGGCCAGAGTCTCGCTGACGCAGTTGATCTCGTCCAGGAAGAGGATGCCCTCCTTCAGCCCGGTCCGCTCCATCAGCCGGTAGACGGAGGCCAAAATCTCGCTCATGGTGTACTCGGTGACGGAGACCTCCTCCCCGCCGTAAGTGCGCTTTTCGATGAAGGGCAGGCCGATGGCACTCTGCCGGGTGTGGTGGGTGATGGTGTAGGCCACCAGCCCCACGCCGGTCTCGGCGGCGATCTGCTCCATGATCTGGGTCTTGCCCACGCCCGGCGGGCCCATCAGCAGCACCGGCCGCTGGCGCACCGTGGGGATCAGGTAGTTCCCCAGCTGGTCCTTGGCCAGATAGGCCCGCAATGTGTTGGTGATCTCCTGCTTTGCCTGTTTGATGTTCATATCGGTTCTCCTTACAGTTGGGGAAGTTCGTCCAAGTCGATCAGATCCAGCCCGGCGGCTTTGGCCTCCTCCGCCGCCTCTCGGGCGGCCTGCTCCAGGGCCGGGGTGGGCACCACCAGCCGGATGGCCCAGGGGGGCATCTTCACAGAGAGAGGCGGCTCCTCCAGCAGCACGAAGGCCGTGTCATAGGGGGGCCGTTTCTGGGGGTAGATGCCCATGCCGTCGGTGAAGTACACCAGCCCCCGGAGGGAGGTGAAGGCCCCCTCCGCCTGGAGTTTGGCCACGTGGTCGAACACCGGCCGGAAGTCCGTGGCGCTGCCGCCCACCAGCTGGAAATTCTCCATATACGCCTTCAATTCCTCCAGGTCATGGATGGGGGTGTCGGACCGGACCTGGTCGTCGCACTGGAGGATGCGGATGTTCACCTTCCGGGTGAAGGTCTCCGTGCTGCGGAGGATGGCGTAGGTGCAGGCCAGGAACTGGCGCACCAGCTCCCCGGAGGTGGACATGGAGGTGTCCACGGCGATGACGAAGTCCTCGATCCGCTTCTCCTCCTTGGTCTCCGGGGGCTCCACCAGGGGCATGTTGCCGTAGAGCTGGAGGCCGTAGGTGTAGAAGATGTAGTCGAAGGCGTCTCCGTCCACCGCCATCACCTCCCGGGGCACGGCGAACCGCCGGAGAAAGGCCCGGTAGTCCACGTCGTCCCGGTTGGCCACCCGGATCTGCTCCAGCACCGCCTCACCGCCGGTGGCTGTGCCGGCCAGCACCGTCTCCAGCCCCGTCTGGGTCTTTTCCGAGACGCTCTGCCACTTCTCCTCCCGCTGCTTCTGCTGCTCCTGGTCCTGCTGGTCCGGGTCCCACAGGCCGTGGTCGTCCACCAGAAAGGCCCGCTGGAGCCGGGCCAGCTCGTACTCCGGCAGGTCCAGCCGCAGGAGGTGGCGGTAGATGCCCTCTGCCGTCAGCACCGGCATCTCAGCCCGGCACTCCCCATAGAACTTCTGCTTGGCGGGGACGAAGCCCCCGGCCAGACAGGGGTAGTCCAGGTCGTCCAGGATGCTCTCCACCGCCGCGTCGCAGGCCAGGTCCCACAGCTCCGGCACCCTGCCCCGCTTCTTCCACAGATGCCGCAGCATACAGTGGAGCAGCACGTGGAGATAGGCCCGGTCCACCGCCGTCCGGGACCGGAGGTACCGGTCCGCCAGGAAGCTGCCGTCGTAGTACAGCGTCTCTCCGTCGGTGGCCAGGCTCAGCGTCACCCCGCCGCCGGGCTGGAGGTCCAGGCTGCACAGCGCCACATCCAGATAGGGCAGGTTCAGATACAGTTCATTCCGGGCCGTCTGCAAAATCTCCAGCCCGATGGCCGTCAGGTCCTTGGCCGCCATGGCGCGCCTCCTTCCCTGTCATAAGTCAAAGGTCTTGTCCAATCCTTGGGGAGCAGCGTCCCGCTGCTGCTCCAGCAATAGTGCCAGCGCGCCGGCGGCCCCGGTCTCCCGGGCCAGGTCGCAGGCGGCGGACAGGGCCGCCCGGTCTGGCGGCGCCGTCTCCAGCAGGAAGGCCAGCCCCGGCAGGTCCCACTCCCCCACCAGCCAGGCCGCCGCCTCGCCGGCGTGGGCCCTGAGATAGCGGAGATACTGCCCCTCCGCCCGGTCCGTCAGCTCCGCCGGGTACCGCAGCCGCCAGAAGGCCAGCCGCACCGCGCACCCCTCGTCGTGCTCCATGCCCAGAAAGCCGGGCCACAGCTCGTCATAGGTCCGCAGGTCCAGCTTCTTCCGGCGGAAGGAGTGGTGGTAGGGATACCCGGCGCCGAAGATGTTGTAGTCAAAGTGGTGGGCCGGACAGTTCTCCTCGTAGACCTCCTGATACTCCGGGAAGATCAGCCGGAACACGGAGCCGTCCGTCTCCTCCACGGTGACGTCCAGCTCCCAGGGCAGCTCGTCGGCCAGCCAGGCCAGCGCGTCCCCCTGCTCTCCCACCCGCGTCAGACGGAAGGTGTTCAGGCTGCGGCAGTTCATCAGCACGGCGCCGCCCCACTGGCGGATGCCGTCGTGGAGCCGCAGGGCCCGCAGGGCGCCGCAGTTCATCAGCGCGTAGTCCCCCATCCGTCGGAGGGCGGGGGGCAGGGTCAGGTCCTCCATGTCCCGGTTGGTCCAGGTCTCCGGGGCGGTCCCGGCGCCGCAGGTCACCAGAAGCTCCTCCCCCGCCGCGGGGGCGGCGGTGGGCGAGAGGGCGTGGTCCCCCAGGGCGGTCACCGGCAGGCCGAAGAGGGTCTCCGGCAGGACGGCCCGCCGGTCACAGGTGGCCGCCCGCAGGATCGTGACCCCCTCCGCCTCCCGGCGGAGGGTCAGTCTCCAATTGCCGCTGCCGGGGATGGTCTCCACGGCCCTCACCTCCTCTCTCCGGACAGGCTGTCGTTCTCAACTGTAGTAGTGTATCACATTTTCCGCTGGGAGCCTAGTCCCCATGGCCACAAAAATTTTTTGCGGGATCCTGGATTTTCCTCTTGACAGAGCCGTGTATACTGTATATACTGTGCATGTACAGTACGAACAGGGGAGATTTCCATGGAACTCATCATCCGCAATACCACCAACCAACCGATCTATGACCAGATCTACTCCCAGATCAAGGCCCAGATCATTGCCGGGAAGCTCTCCCCCGGGGAGGCGCTGCCCTCCATCCGGAGCCTGGCCAAGGACCTGCGGATCTCCGTCATCACCACCAAGCGGGCCTACGACGAGCTGGAGGCCGACGGCTTCCTGTACACCGTGGCCGGCAAGGGCTGCTTTGTGGCGGAGAAGAACCTGGACCTGATCCGGGAGCAGAAGCTGAAGGAGCTGGAGGACCACCTGGACGCCGCCGTGGAGCTGGCCGCCCAGTGCGGCGTCTCGGCGTCGGAGCTGATGGAAATGCTCCGCATCCTGCTGAAAGAGGAGGAACCTCACGTATGAACGCCATCGAACTGCACCATGTGACGAAACACTTTCCCGGCTTTACCCTGCAGGACCTGTCCCTCGCTGTGCCCAGCGGCACCATCTGCGGCCTGGTGGGCGAAAACGGCGCCGGCAAATCCACCACCATCCGCCTGCTCATGGGCGCCCTGCGGCCGGACGGCGGCCAGTGCACCGTCCTGGGGACCGACGCCGCCTCGCCGGAATTCCTCTCCGTGAAGGAGGACATCGGCGTGGTGCTGGACGAGGCCTACTTCCCCGAGAGTTTGAACGCCCTCCAGGTGGGGGCCGTCATGGCCAGGACCTACCGCCGGTGGGACGGCAAGCAGTACCAGACCTATCTCGCCCGCTTCGGCCTGCCGGAGAAGAAGCAATTCAAGGACTTCTCCCGGGGCATGAAGATGAAGCTGGCCATCGCCGTGGCCCTGAGCCACAGCCCCAGGCTGCTGGTGCTGGACGAGGCCACCTCCGGCCTGGACCCCATCGTCCGGGACGAGGTGCTGGAGATCTTCAACGAGTTCACCCGGGAGGAGGACCACTCCATCCTGCTCTCCTCCCACATCTTGAGCGACCTGGAGAAGCTGTGCGACTACATCGCGTTTCTCCACCAGGGGCGTCTGCTGTTCTGCGACGAGAAGGACCGCCTGCTGGAGGAGTACGCCATCTTCGTGGGCACGGCGGACCAGGCGGACAGCCTCCAGGAGGGGGCCGTGGTGGCCCGGGAGTCCAGCGGCTTCGGCGGCGTCCGGTGCCTGGTGAAGCGGGCCCTGGTGCCCGCCGGCTGGGAGCTGGAGCGGCCCACAGTGGAGGACATCGTCCTGTTTTTGGTGAAAGGAGCGAAACAGCAATGAGCGCCCTGCTTTTGAAAGACTACTACGTGATCTTCCGGCAGATGAGGATCTTCCTGCTGCTGATCCTGGTGTTCTCCTGTATCCCCGGCACGTTTTACAGCACCTTTGCCGTGGTGTACGCCTCCATGCTGCCCTACACGGCCCTGGCCTATGACGAGCGGAGCAAGTGGGACCAGCTGGCCGCCATGATGCCCTACTCCGCCCGGGACGTGGTGCTGAGCAAGTACGTCTTCGGCTGGATCAGCGTGGCCATCGCGGCGGTGGGCACCTTCGTCCTCCAGACCATTCTCTCCTTCGTCTGGCTCAGCGATGTGACCGGGCCCTCCATCCCCGTCATTTTGCTGTCCGTGTGCGTGGCCGTGTGCATCCTGGACATCACCCTGCCGTTGATGTTCCGGTTCGGCGTGGAGAAGGGCCGCCTGCTGATGTTCTTCATCATCTTTCTGGTGTGCGCCAGCGCCGGAGGCATCGCCACCATCGAGCAGTCCTCTCTGGACGGCGGCTTCTACCTGTCTTTCTCCCTGGTGCCCGCCGTCATCGCCGCCGCGGTGCTGACTGCGGTGTCCATCCCCCTGGCCATCCGGCTTTACGGCCGCCGGAGCCGGTGACCCGATGGAGAACACCCCGAACACGCCCCGCCCGGAATTGACCCCGGCGGACATCGCCGCCCTGCTGGCCCTGTGCGGGACCGCTTTCCTGAATCGAAAGGAGCCGAGATGAAAAACACCCACGTCTGCCCCAAGTGCGGCAGCCGGGATGTGGTCCGCGTCCCCGACCACCCCGGCCGCTACGCCAGCGGCAGCAACATCTACACCAGCAAATACACCCTGATGGGAAAGATCCCTGTCATCCGCTACGTCTGCTGCGGCTGCGGCTACGTGGAGCACTGGGTGGAGTCCCCCATGGAGCTGGTACAGCTCCACCAGACCTTCGGGGACCGGTGAACCAGCAAGAGCTGGGCACGGAGCTTCCGTGCCCGGCTCTTGCCGAAATCCACAGAAAACCGGCCTGGACCGCCCCTCCGATTCTGCCGGTTTTGCCACGCGGCGGCCGTTGACATTTCCCCGGGCCGGTGATACACTGGAACAGTATTTTTTGGAAACGCTTTGGGCGGCGGTTTGCGGCGGATGCCGCGACGCGACAACCGAACAGACACACCGCGGACCGCGGCCGAACGTCCCGAAAGAGACAGGGACTTTCAGCCGCAAAATCGGTCCGGCGGTGTTTTTTGTTTTCCGGCCTGTCTGTCACAGGCGTACAACGGGCGTTTCCTGCAAAAACTGTGTGCGTGGAAAGGCAAGGTGAGCGGTTTGTCAACGAAATTCGTATTCGTCACCGGCGGCGTGGTGTCCGGCCTGGGCAAGGGAATCTGCGCGGCCTCCCTGGGGCGGCTCCTGAAACAGCGGGGCGTCCGGGTGCGGAACCAGAAGTTCGACCCCTATATCAACGTGGACCCGGGGACCATGAGCCCCTATCAGCACGGCGAGGTCTTTGTCACCGAGGACGGCGCCGAGACGGACCTGGATCTGGGCCACTATGAGCGGTTCGTGGACGAGGATCTGACCGGCAACAGCTCCGTGTCCTCCGGCAAGGTGTACTGGTCCGTGCTGAACCGGGAGCGCCGGGGGGACTACCTGGGGGCCACGGTGCAGATCATCCCCCACATCACCGATGAGATCAAGCGCCGGATCTACGCCATGGCGGACGAGGACGTGGACGTGGTCATCACGGAGATCGGCGGCACCGTGGGCGACATCGAGTCCCAGCCCTTCCTGGAGGCCATCCGCCAGGTGGCGGCGGAGCGGCCCCAGGGGGATGTGGTGTTCATCCACGTGCCCCTCATCGTCCAGATCCCCGGCAGCGGTGAGCTGAAGAGCAAGCCCACCCAGCACTCCGTGAAAGAACTGCTGTCCCTGGGCATCCAGCCGGACATTCTGGTGTGCCGGTGCGACGTGCCCATCACCGAGGACATCCGCCGGAAGATTGCCCTGTTCTGCAACGTCCAGCCGGACTGCGTCATCCAGAACGCCACGGCGGAGACCCTGTACGAGGTGCCCCTGCTGATGGCCAAGGAGGGCCTGGACGAGGTGGTGTGCCGGAAGCTGGGCCTCATCACCCACCAGCCGGACCTGCGGGAGTGGAGCGCCATGGTGAAGCGGGAGAAGAACGCCCACAAGCGGGTCACCATCGCCCTGGTGGGCAAGTACACCCAGCTCCATGACGCCTACCTCTCCGTGGTGGAGTCCCTGAACCACGCCGGCACCGCCAACGACGCGGTGGTGGACATCCGGTGGGTGGACTCCGAGACGCTGACGGAGGCCAACACGGCGGAGCGGCTGGCGGGCTGTGCCGGCATCCTGGTGCCCGGCGGCTTCGGTGACCGGGGCATCGAGGGCATGATCGCCGCCGTGCGGTACGCCCGGGAGAACCGGATCCCCTACTTCGGCATCTGCCTGGGGATGCAGATGGCGGTGATCGAGTTCGCCCGCCACGTGCTGGGCTGGGCGGACGCCAACTCCTCCGAGTTCTCTTCCTCCACTTCCCATCCGGTCATCGACCTGATGCCGGACCAGGTCCACGTGACCGACAAGGGCGGCACCATGCGGCTGGGCCGGTACCCCTGCGTGCTGACGGAGGGCACCCGCAGCCGGGAGCTCTACGGCAGGGAGGAGATCTCCGAGCGCCACCGCCACCGCTACGAGTTCAACAACGACTTCCGGGCGGATATGCAGAAGGGCGGGATGCGCCTGGCGGGCCTGTCCCCGGACGGCCATCTGGTGGAGATCATCGAGCTGCCGGACCATCCCTGGTTCGTGGGCGCCCAGTTCCACCCGGAGTTCAAGAGCCGTCCCGACCGGCCCCATCCGCTGTTCTACGGATTTGTCAAGGCCTCTGTGGAGCATATGGAGGCCGACGCTCAATAAGCATCCGGGCGGGTCGGCTCCTTGCCATGCGGGCGGTTGCCGCGCCAGCGGCGAGCCCGCCGGCATCCCCTGCGGACTGCCGCTGTAAGCGGCTGTCCGTCCCGACCAGCCCCATCCGCTGTTCTACGGATTTGTCAAGGCCTCTGTGAGCACATGGAGGCCCAGGAGGTATCACGCTGCCATGAATCACTTTGCCAAAATCGCCGCCCAGCTGGAAAGCCATGACCTGGACGGCATGCTGCTGACCAATGAGGCCAACCGCTTTTACGCCTCCGGTTTCCACTCCGCCGGAACCGACGGCATGGCCCTGGTCACTCCAGAGAAGTTTTATTACTTTACCGACTCCCGGTATACGGAGGCCGCCCGGCGGCACGTCCAGGGCGCGGACATCCAGGAGGTGGGCGCCGGGCGGGGGTACTCCGTGCTTTTGCAGGAGGCCATCCAGCGCCACCACATCCGCCGCCTGGGATTCGAGGACGCCTATATGACCGTCCGGGAGCATGACCTCTACGCCAAGGCCCTGCCCTGCCAGCTGGTGCCGGCGGCGGACCTGCTGGCGCAGCTGCGGGACGTCAAAGACCCGGAGGAGCTGGAGATCATGGTGGCCGCCCAGCGGATCGCGGAGCGGGCCCTGACGGACATCCTGAATGAGATCCGCCCCGGCGTCACGGAGAAGGAGATCGCCGCCCGGCTCCAGTACCTCATGCTCCACTACGGGGCGGAGAACATGTCCTTTGACCCCATTGTGGTGTCCGGCCCCAACGGCAGTCTGCCCCACGGGGTGCCCTCGGAAAAGGTCATCCAGTCCGGGGAGTTCGTCACCATGGACTTTGGGTGCATCTATCACGGCTACTGCTCCGACATGACCCGCACCGTGGCGGTGGGGTCCGTGACAGAGGAGATGCGGCAGGTGTACAACACAGTGCTGGCGGCCCAGAAGGCCGGCATCGAGGCCGCCCGGGCCGGTGCCACCGGCAGGGCGGTGGACGGCGCCGCCCGGGCTGTCATCCAGCAGGCCGGCTACGGCCCCTATTTCGGCCACAGCTTCGGCCACGGCGTAGGGGTGGAGATCCACGAGGGCCCCAACGCCACCCCGTCCAACGACAAGCCCCTGCCCGCCGGGGCGGTGATCTCCGCGGAGCCGGGCATCTACCTGCCCGGGAAGCTGGGCGTCCGGATCGAGGACGTGCTGTACCTGACGGAGGGCGGCTGCCAGAACCTCACCCTGGCCCCCAAGGAGCTGCTGATCCTGTAAACAGCTGCTGTGATCTACAAAAGGAGGAGATTTCCCATGGCAAGCTATATTGGCGCATCCGCCGAGCAGGAGGACGCCGATCCCATTCTCATGGCCTTTGCCGCGGAGGCGGCCAAGGGCGACCCCGCCAGCCCGGAGGCCCGGGAGCTGGTGCTCCGCTGGCAGGCCCATCTGGTGAAGTTCAGCCGCAGCTGCGACGAGGAGAAGCTCCGCCGCCTGGCGGACCTCTACAGCTGGGACGACCGCTTCTCAGAGGTCCTGGACAGCTACGGCCCCGGCACCGCCCGCTTCATGGGCGAGGCCATCGCCGCCTATCTGGAAAACCTGTGACTTGAGGCGACAGCGCCGCCCCCGTCTGACAGCGGGGACGGCGCGCCGCTGTCTTTTCCCCGGTTTTCCGGCCGGGAGCTGTTGACAAAGCCGCCCGGCGGACGCATAATAAAACCATCGATATACAAAATCTGGATGCCCTGCATCCATCCGAGAGGAAGTATTCATGGATACCATCTATATCACGGGACACCGGAATCCGGACACGGATTCCATCGTCTCCGCCATGGCCTACGCGGCCCTGAAAAACGCCCTGGGCCAGCGGCAGTATGAGGCCGCCCGCCTGGGCCAGATCAGCGACGAGACCCAGACCGTGCTGGACCGCTTCGGCTTCCAGCCCCCCAAGCTGCTGAACAACGTGCGCACCCAGGTCCGGGACCTGGACTACGACACGCCCCCCACCCTGTCCGCCGCCGCCACCATCAGTCGGGCCTGGCGGACCATGCAGAAGGACAAGATCTCCGCCATCCCCGTGGCCAACGAGGACGGGACCCTGTTCGGGATGCTCTCCGCCGGGGACGTGGCCAACTACGACATGTCCTCCGTCCGCAATCCCAAGGTGGGCGAGATCCCGGTGTACAATCTCCTGTCCGTGCTGGAGGGCAAGATCCTCAACCAGGGCGGCGAGATGCGGGACGTGATCTCCGGCGAGGTCACCATCGCCCTGCCCGCCAGCCGGGAGAACCTGGTGTTCTCCGACCCGGGCAGCATCGTGGTCTGCGGAGACCAGCCGGACATGATCCGCCGGGCACTGGAGATCGGCGTCAGCTGCATCATCGTCTGCCAGGCGGAGGTGGACCCGGAGCTGCTGGCCATGCAGACGGACACCTGCATCATCTCCACCGCCTATGACGCCTACCGGGCGGTGCGGCTCATCTACCACGCCATGCCCATCAGCAGCATCTGCAAGAACAAGGACCTGGTGTGCTTCCACCTGGACGACTATATCGACGATGTGCAGAACACCGTGCTGGAGAGCCGCTTCCGGGCCTATCCCATCCTGGATGAGGAGGAGCGGGTGGTGGGCACCCTGTCCCGCTACCACCTGCTGCGGCCCCGCCGCAAGCAGGTGATCCTGATGGACCACAATGAGAAGGCCCAGTCCGTGCCGGGTCTGGACCAGGCGGAGATCCTGGAGATCATCGACCACCACCGGCTGGCGGACATCCAGACCAAGAACCCCATCACCGTCCGGAATGAGCCGGTGGGCAGCACCACCACCATCGTGGCGGGGATGTACCAGGACAAGGGCCTGATGCCCACGGTGAAAATGGCCGGATTGATGGCCGCCGCCATCGTGTCCGACACGGTCATGTTCAAGTCCCCCACCTGCACCCAGCGGGACATCGACGTGGCCAACCGCATGGCCCGCATCGCCAATATCTCCCTGCAGGAGCTGGGCCAGGTGATCTTCTCCTCCTCCGGCGGCGGCGACCGGTCCGCCGAGGAGATCTTCCGCACGGACTACAAGGAGTTCCACATCGCCGGCCACAACCTGGCGGTGAGCCAGGTGACCTGCATGGACTCCGACCGGCTGCTCCAGCGGAAGGAGGAGTTCCTGCGGCTGATGGGAGACCTGCGGAAGAAGCAGGGCTTCGACATGGTGATCATGATGATCACCGACGTGCTGCTGGAGGGCACTCAGCTGCTGTTCGTGGGGGACAAGGACAGCATCCGCCAGGCCTTCAATGTGGCGGACGCGGAGGATGTGGTGTTCCTGCCCAAGGTCATGTCCCGGAAAAAACAGGTCATTCCCATGCTGTCCGCCCTGTGGGGCTGAGCGGGGATTTTTACCGCCGCCCGGCGCTCTCTGCAAAGAGAACCGCCGGGCGGCGGTCTGTTTTTCCAAAATTCCCCGTCTCCCGGGTCCTCCCGCTGATATTTTGTGTAAAATCACCATTGACTTTGCTTGTTTAAAGCAGTATGGTGTAAAAGTACAAAGGCCGAACGGCAGAAAGGAGCTCCACCATGGTTTTCTTCGCAGCATCATGCCGCGCCGCGGCGGAGTCCTCTCGATTTTATGGCTGCCAGGTCCGCTTCGCGGGCCGATATTGCCATAGGCAGAGCAGCCTGTAAAGCGCCATCGGCCGGTGCCAGCACCCCGTATGGAAGGCGGCTCTGCTCCTCGGAGAGAGCCGTCTTTTATAATTTCCCGCCATCAATCTTGAAAAGGAGACCTTGCGATGAAAAAGAAGCTTCTTGCCCTTGCGCTGACCGCTGTCATGGCCCTGAGCCTGGCCGCCTGCGGCGGCAACACCGGCACCACGACGCCCGACACCTCTGACGAGGGCGCCGGCACCTCCGGCGACGGCCAGACCTACACCGTGGGCATTGTCCAGCAGGTCCAGCACGAGGCCCTGGACGCCGCCACCCAGGGCTTTCAGGACGCCCTGACGGAGCTGCTGGGGGACAGCGTCACCATCGATCCTCAGAACGCCTCCGGCGACAGTGCCAACTGCACCACCATTGCCAACAACTTCGTCTCCCAGGGCGTGGACCTGATCATGGCCAACGGCACCACCGCCCTGCAGGCCGCCGCCTCCGCCACCCAGACCATCCCCATCCTGGGCACCTCCATCACCGAGTACGGCGTGGCCCTGGGCATCGACGGCTTCGACGGCACCACCGGCTTCAATGTCTCCGGCACCTCTGACCTGGCGCCGCTGGACCAGCAGGCGGAGATGCTGCACACCTGGTTCCCTGGTGCCAAGACCGTGGGCCTGCTGTACTGCTCCTCCGAGCCCAACAGCCAGTATCAGGTGGACACCGTCCAGGGCTATCTGGAGGACATGGGCTACACCTGCACCCAGTACTCCTTCTCTGACTCCAACGACCTGTCCGCCGTCGCCACCACCGCCTGCGCGGAGAGCGACGTGCTCTACGTCCCCACGGACAACACCGCCGCCAACAACGCCGAGCTGATCGGCAACATCGCCCTGGACGCCCAGACCCCCATCATCGCCGGTGAGGAGGGCATCTGCAAGGGCTGCGGCGTGGCCACCCTGACCATCAGCTACTACGACATCGGCTACAAGACCGGTGAGATGGCCTATGAGATCCTGGTGAACGGCGCCGATCCCGCCACCATGCCCATCGAGTACGCGCCCCAGTTCACCCCCAAGTACAACCCCACCATGTGCGAGGCTCTGGGCCTGACCCCGCCCGACGGCTATGAGGCCATCGCCGAATAAGCAGGCGCTTTTGATTGCCCAATAAAAGCCAGCGGAAAAGGGGCTTCCCTTTTCCGCTGTACTTTGCTAGAATAAAGCAGCAAACTGCCTCCGGGAACGGCCCGGGGATTTTGGAGGGATTTCACTTGAACATCATGCATCTGGTCAACGCCCTGCCGGGCGTGGCCGCCCAGGGACTCATCTGGGGCATCATGGCCATCGGCGTGTATATCACGTTCCGGATTCTGGACGTGGCCGACCTGACGGTGGACGGCACCATGGCCACCGGCGGCGCCACCTTCATCATGCTGACCATGGCGGGGGCGCCGATGCCCCTGGCCATGCTGGGGGCCTTTCTGGCCGGCGTGCTGGCGGGACTGGTCACCGGCCTGTTCCACACCGCCTGCGGCATCCCGGCCATCCTGGCCGGAATCCTGACCCAGCTGGCCCTGTACTCCGTGAACCTGCGGATCATGGGGCAGGCCAACCGGCCTGTCAGCTCCCGGCAGTATGACCTGCTGGTGGACCAGCAGAGTGTCCGGTCCCTGAGCCTGGACAACCCCATCCTGGTGGTGGCCATCTTCGTAGCGGTGGTCATCGCGGTGCTGTACTGGTTCTTCGGCACGGAGCTGGGGGCCTCCCTGCGGGCCACGGGTTCCAACCCCAACATGTCCCGGGCCCAGGGCATCAACACCAACTTCACCAAGGTACTGGGCCTGATGCTGTCCAACGGCCTGGTGGCCCTGTCCTCCGCCCTGCTGGCCCAGTACCAGGGGTTCGCGGACGTGAACATGGGCCGGGGCGCCATCGTCATCGGACTGGCGGCCGTCATCATCGGCGAGGTGATCTTCGGCAAGGTGTTCCGGAACTTCGCCCTGAAGCTGGTGGCGGTGGCCATCGGCGCCATCTTGTACTATCTGGTGTACCAGGTGGTCATCTGGCTGGGCCTGAACACCGACGACATGAAGCTCATCACCGCCCTGATCGTGGCGGCCTTCCTGGCCATCCCCTACTGGAAGGGGAAGTACGCCCACGTCAAGGTGCCCGCCGGAGCCGCCAAGGCAGACAAGACAGGAGGCGATCAGAATGCTTGAGATCAAGAACATCTGGAAGACCTTCAACGCCGGGACGGTCAACGAGAAGCAGGCCCTGCGGGGCGTCAGCCTGACCCTGAAGGACGGGGACTTCTGCACCGTCATCGGCGGCAACGGCGCCGGCAAATCCACCATGCTCAACGCGGTGGCCGGCACCTTCACCGTGGACAGCGGCGCCATCGTCATCGACGGGGTGGATGTGACCCGCCTGCCGGAGCACAAGCGGGCCAAGTTCATCGGCCGGGTGTTCCAGGACCCCATGATGGGCACTGCCCCCACCATGCAGATCGAGGAGAACCTGGCTCTGGCGGCCCGCCGCGGCCAGCGCCGGGGCCTGGGCTGGGGCATCACCAAGACGGAGCGGGCGGACTACCGGGAACTGCTGCGGGACCTGGATCTGGGCCTGGAGGACCGGCTCACCAGCAAGGTGGGGCTCCTCTCCGGCGGCCAGCGCCAGGCGCTGACGCTGCTGATGGCCGCCCTGAAGCGGCCCAAGCTGCTGCTGCTGGACGAGCACACGGCGGCCCTGGACCCCAAGACCGCCGCCAAGGTGCTGGAGCTCTCCGACAAGATTGTGGCGGAGAACGGCCTCACTACCATGATGGTCACCCACAACATGAAGGACGCCATCGCCCACGGCAACCGGCTCATCATGATGTACGACGGCAACATCGTCATCGACGTGTCCGGCGAGGAGAAGAAGAAGCTCACCGTCCCCGATCTGCTGGCCCTGTTCAGCAAGGTCAGCGGCTCGGATGAAGCCGACGACAAGCTGCTCCTCTCCTGAGCCGCTGACCGGGGCCCTGCGCAGCGGGGCGCGCGGCAGGCGCGTACAAGCATTTTGCGCAGCAAAATCTTGGCCCTGGGGGAATTCACTTCCCCCAGGGCTTTTTGTATCGCAAGGGCTCCCGGCCGGCTCCGCCGGCTGGGATTCAGCGGCAGCGATGAAGCTGACGACAAGCTGCTCCTCTCCTGAGCCGCTGACCGGGTACAGCTCAACCGAATCCGCAGAACAAAGGCGGGCATCCTTTCAGATGCCCGCCCTTTTATACGCGCTCAATTCCCCGTCTCCAGGGAGATCTTGTTGAACATGGCCAGGATGTCGTCCATGGAGGTGGCGGCCTTCTCCGCCCCCGCCCGGTCCAGCACCACATGGCCCCGGTTCATCATCAGGATGCGGTCCCCATACTCCACCGCGTAGCGGAGGTTGTGGGTGACCATCATGGCCGTCAGGTGCTTCTCCCGGACCACCTTGTCCGTCAATAACATGATGACCTCTGCCGTCTTGGGGTCCAGGGCCGCCGTGTGCTCGTCCAGGATCAGGAACTTCAGGGGCGTCATGGTGGCCATCAGCAGTGCCACCGCCTGCCGCTGGCCGCCGGAGAGAGCCCCCATCCGCACGTCCAGCTTATCCTCCAGTCCCAGGCCCAAAGAGGCCAGTTGCTGGCGGTAGAAGTCGATCCGCTTTCTGTCCACACCCCGGCCGAGACCGTAGGACTTGCCCTTGTTGTCCGCCAGGGACAGGTTCTCCAGCATGGTGAGATTGGGGCAGGTGCCGGCGGCGGGGTCCTGATAGACCCGGCCCATGGTGGCGTACCGCTGGTAGTCCTTCAGCTTGGAGATGCTCTGCCCCCCCACCAGCACATCGCCGGCCTCGATGGGGATGGAGCCGCAGATGATGTTCAGCAGGGAGGTCTTGCCGCTGCCGTTGCTGCCCACGATGGCCACAAACTGACCGTCGTCCACCGTCAGGGAGAAGTGCTCGAACAGCCGCTGCTCCGTCAGGGTGCCGGGGTTGTAGATCTTGGTGATGTCCCGTACTTCAAGCATGGATGATCGCCTCCCCCTTCCGGCCGGACAGCACCAGCACCAGCAGGAACAGTGCCGCCGTAATGAGTTTCATCATATTGGTGGGCAGGCCCATGCTCATGGCGATCTGGATGCAGAGCTTGTAGAGCACGCTGCCCAGCACCACCGCCGTGGTGCCCTGGGGCGAGCCCAGGAAGTGGAGCGCCCGGGACTTCCGCAGCCCCCGGGCCAGCCGGGTTCCAGTGTAGAAGTGCATCAGGGACACGCCGATGATGACCGCCGCCAGGCCGTATACCAGCTGGCCGGTGCCCATGGTGGCGGAGAAGCTGCGGGTCTCATGGCAGACGATACAGCCGCCGAAGGCCACCAGGGCGTTGGAGATCACCAGGCCCAGGATCTTCACCGTGCCCCGGTCCTTGGCCAGGGTGGTGACCAAAGTGGCGTTGTCCCCCACCGCCCGCAGCAGCAGGCCGGATTTCGTGTGGAAGTAGGCGTCCAGCAGCAGCTTCACCACGATCACCAGCACCAGGGACACCACCAGCTTCCGCCCCGTCAGGGTCAGGTTCCCCAGCAGGGCCATCACCGGGGCGGAGGTGAAGATGGTGTCCGTGGCCCGGTCGATGGTGAGATTGGATCCGGCGATCTGCAGGTTCACGGAGAACAGAGCCGTCATGGTGATGATGCCCGCCAGCAGGTTCCGCACCCCCAGCTTCACATGGACCACACCGGTGAAGAGGCCCGCCAGGCCCCCCACCACCAGGGAGATGGGCAATGTCAGCCAGGCGTTGACGCCTTTCGTCATCAGCACCGCCGTGACGGCGGCCCCCAGGGGGAAGGTGCCGTCCACCCCCAGGTCCGGGAAGTCCAGAATGGAATAGGTGATATACACGCCGTAGGAGATCAGGGCATAGATCAGCCCCTGGATCAGGGTGCTGGTCAGCAGTTCCATCACGTCCATGAAACGAGAAGCCTCCTTGTGAGAAAATCAGACCACGGTGCTCCGCAGAGTGCCGATGCCCTCGATGGCGCACTCCACGGTGTCGCCGGACTGGAGGAATCTGGGCGGGTCAAAGCCCATACCCACGCCGGCGGGAGTGCCGGTGGCGATGATGGTGCCCGGCAGCAGGGTCATGCCGGCGGTCAGCTCCTCCAGGATCTGCCCGATGGAGGTGATCAGCAGGGCGGTGTTGGAGTTCTGCCGCAGCTCGCCGTTGACATGGCTGGTGATCTCCAGCGCCGGGGGATAGGCGATCTCGTCGGCGGTCACCAGCACAGGGCCCATGGGGGTGAAGCCGTCCAGGCTCTTGCCGAAGTACCACTGCTTGTGGCCGGTCTGCAGGTCCCGGGCGGACACGTCGTTGAGGACGGTGTAGCCGAAGATGTAGTCCGCCGCGTCGGCGGCCTTCACGTCCCGGGCGGTCCTGCCCAGTACCACCGCCAGTTCCACCTCATAGTCCAGCCGCTCCGTGAGGCCCGCGTGGCGTGGGATGACGCCGTCGGGCTTCCCGGCCTCGCTGACCCGCTTGGAGAAGTACACCGCCGCCGGGGTCTCCTTGGTGAAGGCGTCGGCGTTGTAGCGGGCGGACTCCTCCTCGTGGGCCCGGTAGTTCATGCCCAGGCACAGCACGTCCTGCCGGGGGCGGGGAATGGGCGCCAGCAGCTCCACGTCAGACAGCGCCAGCGCGCTGCCGCGGGGCCCCGCCGG